>JBBSDW010000177.1:0-5943 GCA_038240295.1 Kapaibacterium sp. (SeqCode) | reverse complement strand
GACACTCGCAGAACAGCCGCTGCACTCGCCCTCCAGCAGCGATCAATAAAATCTCCTCTCCTGCGAAGGAGAGGCTTTTATTTTAAAATCGGCGGACGAAAGAGCGCGGCAAAATCCTCCAAATCAGCAGCAGCAAATCACATGAAAGCCTCTGACCTCAACCTCCAGCAGCGATCAATAAAATCTCCTCTCCTGCGAAGGAGAGGTTGGGTGAGGTTTAGGGAGCGGTAGCAAATCTCACGCTCGAATAACTCTCGCGCGGAAGCTGAAACGCGAAGCTGCGCTAATAGGACGAAATAGCCTCCGCCCAGGATCTCGGCATCCTCACAATATCAAGACCGCTGACACAACTACCCTCAACCCCCGCCTTCGAAAGTCGGGGGCGTCTATTTTTAAATGGGACGCCAATAGGATGCTGCGCCAAATCTCGCAACCAACACCACTCTCATTCTGTTTTCCCTTGTCAGGCAAATTTCGAGGGTTAAATCGGCTAATTTTTCAATCGGGGAAGTACGTTGGCGAAGTCGGGAACAACCGCGGCAAAGAGCCGGAAAAAATCAGTTGAGAAGGTTGAGGAATTGGTGAATGGCCAGAATGGTCATTCGCCGGAGAGTGACGCGCCAAAAAAGATCGCGCCTCCTAAAGCTGAACCAGCTCCCGAAGCCGTTGCAAGATTTGTCGAGACGCCTTCGAGTCAGGAATATCTGATCGTTCGCGGTGCGAGAGTTCATAATCTCCAGAATCTCGACGTCGATCTTCCTCGTGAGCAGCTGATCGTGATCACCGGAATTTCAGGTTCCGGAAAATCCTCGCTCGCCTTCGATACGATCTACGCCGAAGGCCAACGCCGATATGTCGAAAGTCTTTCGCCTTATGCGCGGCAGTTTCTTGATCTGATGGAGCGCCCCGATGTCGATGTGATCGAGGGGCTCTCCCCTGCGATTTCGATAGAGCAAAAGACCATCGGTTCGACTCCGCGCTCGACGGTCGGCACTGTCACCGAGATCTACGATTTTATCCGCCTGCTCTTTGCACGGCTCGGCACGCAGTACTGCGTGACCGACGATGTGCCGGTCACGAAGCAGACTGTCGATCAGATCATCGACGCGCTCATGGCGCATGCCGATGGGACGAAGCTATCCATCCTCGGACCGCTCGTACGTGGACGAAAGGGCCACTACAAAGAACTCTTCAAGGATACACTGAAGCAAGGCTTCACGCGCGTTCGCGTCGATGGGAAGTTGCAAGAGATTGAGCCGGAGATGCAGCTCGATCGGTATAAGCTTCATTCGATCGAAGCGGTCGTCGACCGGCTCGGTTTAGGCGAGGGCATTCGTCAGCGGTTGCAGGCATCCGTCGAGACAGCACTCAAGATCGGGAAGGGTTCGCTCTCGGCGCTCATCGAAATCCCGGGCACGAGCGAAGTACAGGATGTGATCTTCAGCGAAAAATATTCGTGCGCGATCTGTGGACGTTCATACGAAGAGCCGCAGCCGACGACCTTCTCGTTCAACTCGGCGATGAGTGCTTGCACGACCTGTCATGGCTTGGGCGAGCAGCGCGACTTTGTCGAAGCGCTCATCATTCCCGATCCGAACGCAACGATCGAAGAAGGCGGAATCGCACCGCTCGGTAAGCTTCGCAAGAACTGGATGTGGGCACAGATCGAAGCGCTCTGTGAACGATTCAATGTGCCGCTCACAACTGCTGTGAAGGATATCCCGGAAGACCTCATGAACGCGATCATGCGGGGCACCGGCAAAGAAAAGATCTCGGTCCTCTGGCGATCGGACACTGGGCGCAAGTCGACGTATCAAACGAAATTTTCCGGCATCTACGAGACGCTTCGGTATTGGTACGCCGATTCGAATTCCGATTCTTCGCGTGCTTGGGCCGAAGAATTTATGGCGGCACATGCCTGCTCCGAATGTCAAGGCGGTAGGTTAAAGCCGGAGCATCTTTTTATACGCGTCGCGGATAAGAATGTCGCCGACATCGTTCGAATGTCGCTCACCGACTCACTCAAGTTCTTCAAGAGCCTTACATTCACAGGAACACGCGCAACGATCGCCGAGCCGATCCTTCGCGAGATCATTCCGCGCATTGAATTCCTGCTGCAGGTTGGTTTGAATTATTTAACGCTCGATCGTTCTGCACGGACGCTCTCTGGCGGCGAATCGCAGCGCATCCGGCTTGCGACGCAGATTGGTACGCAGCTTGTCGGCGTGCTGTATATTCTCGACGAACCGAGCATCGGACTTCATCAGCGCGATAACCGCAGACTCATTCATTCGCTCGAGCAGCTTCGCGATCTTGGCAATACCGTGATCGTCGTCGAGCACGATCGCGAAATGATGGAGTCGGCTGATCTCCTGCTCGATATCGGTCCGCGTGCCGGTGAATATGGCGGTCATCTTGTCGCGTATGGTCCGCCGAAGATGTTCGTGCAGGCGAATCAGGAGCTAAATGCAGCGGGATATTTTGTCAACGACAATTCGCCCACGGCGCGGTATCTCTCCGATCATCTTTTGCTCGAGACGCCGGAAAAGCGCGTTCGTGCGAAGGACGATCAGTACCTCGTACTCAAAGGCGCGACGGGCAATAACCTGCGCAATGTCGATCTGCGAATTCCGCTCGGTACGTTTACGTGCATCACGGGTGTGTCAGGGTCGGGTAAGTCAACGCTGATGAATGAGACGCTGGCACCGATCCTCAATCGGCATTTCTACGCATCGCACGTCGTGCCGTATCCCTACGAGAAGATCGAAGGGCTTGAGCTTTTGGACAAAGTGATCGAGATCGATCAATCGCCCATCGGCCGCACACCACGTTCGAATCCTGCGACCTACACCGGACTCTTCACGCTCATTCGCGATTTCTTCGCAACGCTTCCCGAAGCGAAAATTCGCGGCTACAAAGTTGGCAGGTTCTCCTTCAATGTCCGCAACGGCCGCTGCGAAGCGTGCGAAGGCGACGGCATGAAGAAGATCGAGATGAATTTTTTGCCCGATGTATACGTGAAGTGCGATGTGTGTCACGGCAAGCGCTACAACCGTGAGACATTGGAAGTGCACTACAAGGGCAAGTCGATCGCCGATGTGCTTGCGATGAGTGTTTCAGAGGCGATCGACTTCTTCAGTGAGATCCCGCGCATCAAGCGCAAACTTTCGACGCTCGGGAATGTCGGCCTGGGGTATATCCGCCTCGGCCAATCGGCGACCACGCTCTCTGGCGGCGAAGCGCAGCGCGTGAAGCTCGCAACAGAACTTTCAAAACTCGCGACCGGCAAGACGATCTATATCCTCGATGAACCGACAACCGGACTGCACTTCGATGACATTCGTCAGCTGCTCGATGTGCTGCTCCAGCTGCGAAGCAAGGGCAATACGGTGATCGTGATCGAGCATAATCTCGATGTCATCAAGATGGCCGATCATGTGATTGACATGGGCCCCGAGGGCGGCTCAGGTGGTGGACTCATCATCGACGAAGGCACACCAGAAGAAGTCGCCGATCGTTATAAAACTTCTGGAAGCTTCACGGCGTGGTATCTTCGCAAAGAACTCGGACTTCCTGTTGAGCCACTCGAATCATTAGCCGCCTGATCCAATGGCAACGTTCACACAACATTACGACGCATCGATCACCGATCTTGAAACACGCCTTTCCAACGCGATCGACGAAGGGACTGAATTCGATTTCGAGAAAAACGGAGATGTGCTGACGATCGAATTCGAAGACGGCGAGCGCTTTATCATTTCGCCGAACTCACCCGTGAATCAGCTTTGGGTCTCGGCAAATTATTCCGGATCGAGATTCAACTGGTCGGACGAAGAGAAAGACTGGATCCACGAGAAGCAAGGCGATCCGCTTTTCCTCTTTTTGGATAAAGAGCTCTCGAAGAAACTGGGGAAACCGGTCTCGATCTAATAGGCGAGCAGCTCGCGTAACTTTTTTATCAGATCGGGTTTATTCGGCAGCACCATTTTCTCAAGATCCGGCGAGAATGGAACCGGTGAATCGAACGAAGCAAGCCGCATCACTGGGGCGTCGAGCGATTGAAATGCTTTTTCGGTGATGGTCGCGGAGATCTCAGCGCCGAACCCTGCGGTAAGATTATCCTCGTGAAGTACGAGTGCGCGATTGGTCTTGCGAACGCTTGTGAGAACTGCTTCTTCATCGAGCGGGGCGAGCGAGCGAAGATCGAGCACTTCTATAGAAGCGCCGTCTGTCTTTTCGATCTCATCAGCGGCCTGGATCGCCATTTGAAGGGTACCGCCATAAGTGATGATCGTCGCCGCGTTGCCTTCGCTCGCAATGCGAGCCTTGCCGATCGGCACCACATATTCGCCTTCGACGACTTCTGCTTTGAGCGAGCGATAGAGCCGCTTATGCTCGAAATAAAGTACGGGACTATTGTCCCTGATCGCGCTGATAAGCAAGCCTTTCGCATCTTCAGGAGTGCCAGGGCAAACGACTTTGAGGCCGGGTTGATGTGCGAACCACACTTCGGGATTGCGCGAGTGGAAGGGTCCGCCACTCGTGCCTGCACCACTTGGGCAGCGAATGACGATCGGCACCGGTAGATTCCATCGATAGGCCGTCGTCGCAGCAACAGTAACGATCTCGTTGAATGCGTCCACGATAAAATCAGCGAATTGCATCTCGGCCACCGGACGAAAGCCGCACAGCGATGCACCGATCGCCATGCCGACAATTCCGGCTTCGGCGATTGGAGTATCGATCACTCGCTTTTCGCCAAACTTATCGAAGAGGCCTTTCGTCGCTTTGAATGCACCACCGTAAGCACCGATATCTTCGCCGATCAAAAAGACGGTCGGATCGCGCTCCATGTCGAAATGGAGCGCGTCGTTAATGGCATCGATGTAGGTGCGGATCATCGTTGTTGCCAGGGGTGCTTGCCTATGAGCGCTTCGACATGCTTACCGATTGCTTTATCGGAGTTACAAACAGTGACGTGAAGAAACGAGCGAAAACGCTTTACATCCCCGAGGATAAATTCTCGATCCTCTGCACCATGAGCAATGCCGTGCCGATCGTCAAGCCACTCGTTAAGCGCCCGCCGCACCTGCCGTTGATCCATCGTGTTGCGCGTCCAGAAGATCGTTATATCGGGCATACCCAAAACGGTCCTCGCAAGATCGCGAACATTCTGCCAGCTTGGAGTATGAAGGCGATTAACCACTGTCTGAATATTGCCCTTGATAAGATCCTGTAGTTCAAGGTAGCGTAGCGGTTCCGGGCCGGCGAGTACTACGCTGCACATAAATCCGCCCGCCTCCTCACAAACGGATTCAATGTACGTTTCCCAGGCCGCGGTCAAGAGTACGATCGCCGATTTGTTGAGTACAGCAAGTTCCTGGCTTCGACGACCTCGAGCGATGCCCGATAGTTGGACGTGAATACTTGCGAGTCTGTCAACATCTATCAACTTCTGATCGAAACGAGCGAGCGCTTGAGAGGACATTGCAAAGGAGGAGACTCAACGGATCAACGACGGTCGGTTATAATGGTACTGAAGAAATCCGCGCATCGCGAGTCGAACCGTAAAGCCCTGGACTCTTCCATCGATCACTGATGGAGAGAAGTCAACGAACCCTTGCGTCGCAAGCATCTCCACCTTAGGAATGAGACGCTCGACTGTCGTCAGAGTGCCACTATGCTTGAGTATCTCAACGAGAGCAAATGCAGGTATCCATCGCGAGTTGTCTTCCTCATATGCCTCCGTGAGCGTCTTCAAGATCTCTTTTTGCAATCTATCCATTGTTTAGATAAGAGGCCATAGATTTAAATAGTTCGAGATCTATGCTCCCTCAGGCTGGGCGAAGCATTATCGCTTCGCCGGTTTCTGTACCAACGACATCCTGGCGACGGCTTTTTTCTGCGGCGCGTTTCTCCTCTCAGTCTTTTTCCCCCTCATAG
>JBBSDW010000176.1:0-6017 GCA_038240295.1 Kapaibacterium sp. (SeqCode) | reverse complement strand
GGCCCAAAGCATCGGACGACCTGTAGCATCGTGCGGACCGACAGCCATGCACTCAAGATCGCCGTAATACCACTGCTTTGGATTTTTGATATATCCACCAATGACCGGCGACCACGTCGACCACGTCACATTTTTATTGGCAAAGTCGAATTTTGCGTGATAGACATGGAGGCGGGCTGTATAGATATCCTGACCTGTAACCTGATCGAGAACCATCGGAGCAATAAACGCTGCTGGCTCCGTCGTATCGGTAAGATGTCCCGGCGACTTCACTAACTGATAGCTGAACCAATGCCATTTCGAATTATAATTTCCCGGCAATAATCCATAAATATCGTAACCAAGATTTGGGTGTAGAGAATCGAGCCCATCACGGTACGAAAGGCCGCCCAGTTGCTGCGACGTAAAGAGTTTGTTGCTGTCGGTAAGGCTTGCCTGCGCCCTCCCGCCATCACCGCGATTGATCCAGTCCCAATCGGGATTTGCAGTAAATCCATGAGCGACTGTTCCGTTATCCTGTGTGCCGCCAAAGAATTTCAATTGATACGGGTCGGTGATCGTCCCCGTTTTATCCATGGCAGGCCACCAGCCTTCGATCGCATAAAACATTGTGATCGGCAACCCCTTATATTGTTGCCATGTCGCTCCAAAATCGCGTGTATTAAAAACGCCCCCATCGCTTCCGAGCAATAGATCATTTCCGGTTTTCGAAGCTGTGAAAGCAAGCGCATGTTGATCGCTATGCTGCGTGCGGTCGTTCCGAAAATAACGGGGATATCCGATCGTAATATCATGAAACGTCCGGCCAAAATCGGTCGAGCGCTGCACATCTATCCCTCCGATGTAAAGTTCGTTCGAATGCAACGGATTCGAAGCAAGATAAAAATTGTAGTCGCCCTGCCGATACAAAATGTCAACACTATCGGGGGCGATCACACCAAATGGCATTCTCAGCGTAGAATCCTGAAGCTTCGTCCATGTATGATCGGGATCGGTCGAACGATAGAGTCCGTAAAAATTCACGTCGGTTCGAAATCCAGTGACAGCATTGACCGACCCAACGCTTACGGCGGCAAAGAGCAAGCTTTTACCACTCGAATCGATCCAGCTAAGCGCACCGCGACTTAGATACTTAAGTGTAACACTGTTCGGCAGACCGATCCCAGCTATGGTATCGATCCGCTTCCAGTTTACGCCAGCATCGAGTGTGTGCCAGAGCCCAGTGTATGTTCCACCCGCTGAAAGGCTGCCTGCATTACGCGTATCGATTGCAAAGGCCACGAGGTCACTGTGATCGTGTGGATTCATCGCGAGATCGATGACGGAAAGCGGCGCTGAATTCCGCACCGAACTAATACGATTAAGCGACCGTGTCCAGCTCATACCACCATTCGTCGACTTAAAGACGCCACGGTTTGAATCGGATGTCGAGGAAGGGCCAGGCGATGCGACATACAGCATATTGTGGTCGGCGGGATCGATAATTACCTTCGCGATATATTGGGTTGCGGCAAGCCCAAGCGAAGTCCACGTAGCGCCACGATCGTCCGATCGCCAGAGTCCGTTACCCGGATAGGAATCGGCGCTAAAATCGCATTCGCCTTGTCCGAGATAAATAATATTTGTATTTGTAGGATCGATCGTGATCGCTCCGGTGGAGAGTGCAGCAAACGTATCGGTAATGCATGTCCAGCTTACCCCGTGATCGAGCGTTCGCCATACGCCGCCATTCGCAGATCCGGCATAAAACACATTCGAATCCATCGGATCGACGGCAAGCGCCGATACGCGTCCGCCAATGGTATTCGGCCCGATCATCGTCCAAGATGTCACAGGGTCGGTAAGCGCTCGAGTTTTTCCAAACTGCCCTAACACCGGCATCGCCTGCGCTGCTTTGACTGCGATCGGATACTGCATCGGATCGATTTCCTCATTGGGCCAGGCACGGTTGCGATACCAATCGGAATTCGGCTCTTCGGCGTTCGTGCCAGGAGGCGGCATGTGAATACGATCATGCTGAATCACAACCACTTTTTTCGCTACTTTTTTACGGTAGCAGTGGTGACGCCGAATGTGCCTCGTCGGTCGATGTGTGGATGTTTTTTTGACCGAGTCTGAAGACTGCGCAGTCGCTGCGCCGGCGAATCCGAAAATCACCACGAGCACGATGCACATACGCGTTAGCACAGCACGAAATTTCAGGCGCTTGAATCTTGACATCGGGGTACAAAAAAGATTGGGCTGAAGCACTCATCAAAAACTTGCAGACTGAGCAATAAGTTTGTCCTTATCTGAGGCGCAAGAAACGTAGACCCGGATTTCAACTCGACTGGCATCCAGACTATCGAACTCCACGAAAAGCAGTTGGGTTGTAGGGGCGATGAAACTTCTTGCACTTTTCTGCCTGCTGCTCGTACCAGTCGCTGCGTTCGCTCAAAAGCCGCCGGAGCGCTTATCGAGCAATGTCAATTCGCAAAATAGCGAACTCGCGCCGGTCATCAGCTCCGATGGCAAGACGCTCTATTTTGCTCGACCTCGGTATGGCCTCGATAGTTCGGTCGTCGTAGATATTTGGCACAGCACCCGAATCGGCGATAGCGATTTTTCCGTCGCCGAGATCATGGGAAGTACGCTTTCGAGCCGATACGGTATTGCGGTGACAAGCGTTTCGCCCGACAACAACAGCTTGTATCTCATGGGCAAGATGCAGGAATTCACTCCGCCCGAAGACCGCATTTATGTGTCGCATCGTACGAAAGACGGCTGGTCGGAGCCACGGTCGCTGCATATCGATAGCCTTCGAGTTCGCGGCACCTTCACCGACTACTCGTTCGGTCCCGACCAGAAGACGCTCGTGATGGCAGTCGAACGCGATTCGACAATGGGCGCCCGGGATCTATACGTCAGCTTCCTCGATGAAACGAACAACCGATGGACCGAGCCGCGCTGGCTTGGGCCGAGGATCAATTCGAAATATACCGAGATGACACCCTTCATTGCTGCCGACGATCGGACGCTTTATTTTTCGAGCGACCGGCCAAATGGCTTCGGCGAAGTCGATGTCTATCGCAGCGTCAGGCTGGACGATTCATGGGAAAATTGGTCGCTGCCCGAAAATCTTGGACCCTCGATCAATCATGCCGGCCGGACGCTTTACTACACGGAAGATGCGAAAGGCGAATACGCTTATTTCGTTTGGCGGCCGAACGTTGAGGAGCAGACCGATATTTTCCGCGTAAAAGTCGCGAAACAGAAAGCGACGGTCGTTGCAATGATCCATGGCAAGGTCCTCGACAACTCCGGAAAGCCCATCGCTGCAAGGATTCGCTATGAGCGGCTTTCGGACGGTGCACAGCTTGGGTTTGCCAGAAGCGATCCTTCGACCGGCGAGTATCAGATCATTTTGCCGGCAGGCGCGCTCTATGGAATTCGTGCGCAGAAGCCTGGTTACGCACCGAATTCCGAGCATCTCGATCTGAGCGAGCTTCGCGATTATCAGAACATCGAGCGAAATCTCGTTCTGACCGAGATCAAAAAAGGAGCGGTCGTGAGGCTCAATAGTATTTTCTTTGAGACAGACAAGGCGACACTTCTGCCATCATCGTTTCCGGAACTTGATCACCTGAAATCGTTGCTCGATCACGATCCAAAAATGCGGATCTCGATCGATGGTCACACCGATTCGAGCGGAAGCAGGGAGCACAACGTCGAGCTTTCGAAAAGCCGGGCCGAATCAGTTCGCGATTATCTCATCAAGGCCGGAATCGATCAGTCGAGAATGACCACTACTTCCTTTGGACCAGCCAAACCGATCGCAACCAATTCAACCGAAGAAGGCCGCTCGCAGAATCGCCGCGTCGAGTTTCGAGTGCTCGAATCTTCGGCTCCTCAAGCCGCATCGGACGACACTGAGGAATAAGCAGCGGTTGCTCTTTCGTCCTCAAGGCCTGTTAGAAAATCTTTAAAATAAATGAGCACCGGGTTTGCCCTCCCAGTGCTCGTGTGAGAAGCTTGCGCTTCAGGTGAGTCTCTTGTTTAGTTTGCCGATTAAGAAGATACAAATAACTATGCCAAGTCATAAATTGCCCAATTCAGCCTGATTTCGATTGCCTTCATCCGAGCCGTTTGTCCAGTTGTCGGATTGTTTAGGGTCATAGTGCAAAAACGAGACAAGCGAAATCGCATTATCGAATGTGCTCGATGACCGCAGGAATTTCGCTTGACGAAGTTCGCAGAAAATATCGCCCGCTCGCCAGCCCGCTTATGTCAAGGCTTGCGCGGCCTCCGTTCGATTCATACTCCCCAACTTCTCTTCCCATAATATCGTACAATCTGACGATTTCTGGTTTTGAGGATGCAAGGCTAACCGAGGCCCAGTTTCCCGCAGGGTTCGGATAGACCGAGATCGATGCCGGACTCATTTTCTCAGAAACATCGAGCGCTGGCAAACGCCCAAGATCATAATCATTCGAAATTTCCTCGGCGATGTGCAACACGCGAGCAGAGTCCGCAGGATCGAGTGCTTCTTTGCCCGAAGCAGGGACAGCGAAAAGTGCGTAGTCGAGATAGAGGGTATCGAATCCCGCAAGCGGTTGCTTGCTCGCGCTCGCCATTAATAGGCGCGCATCGCCGATGACGCTCGTCGCAGTATCGAAGGCACCGGAGGTCATGAACGAATACCGGTCTCCATCCGACTTCGGATCTTCCAGGATGTTCCAGTATTTGAGGGTCGTGAGTCCAGCATCCTCACGGTGACTGTTGTGCTGACCTGCGAGCAGCACGACGCCAAGATAGGGATCGGTCGTGCTGAAGGCCGTAAAAAAGACGGCCGCATGGATCGCCTCGTTCTGCACACCTTTTAACCTGTCATCGTCGGGCTTGTTGATATCACCATCCAACGCGAGACCAACGACCGGATTGAACAGCGTATCCGAAGCGGCATGAATGATCTCGTTGTGCACCACCACGACATCGGCGCCATGACCTTTTCTCCAAAAGCTCAACGTGCTGCGAACTTCGACGCCGGCCTGCAAATGATTGCTCGTATCCGTGTGCGACGATGGGTCCGAATCTTTATAGACCGCGAACATATCTTCATCGCCAACGACAAACGCAGGTCCCGCATTTTGACGCGCATTGATGTCGTCGATATAATGCGGACCAGTCGCGGTTTGCCGAATCGGCCAAAGAGGTGGCGTTTGATCGGTCGAGCGATAGACCTTATATTTATCGCGAGCAGCCTGACTGGTGTCGCCCAATGGCCCATCGAGATTGCTTCCCGGTACGAAAATATCGCCGGCGGCATTCGGCTCGTAGCCGTAACTCACTGCCGGTTGCAGCACACCATTGATCTTTCGCTGCGCCGCCATCCAAATGCCTCCGCCAAAGATCAGCGTATCGATCCCGCCGTTCGGGTTTTGCCAATACGAGCCTGGAAACGTTGGGCGAAAGATCGAGTCGTCGGCATTGAAGAAATGCCCTTCGTTTTCAATATTCATGACCCAATGCCCGACCGAATTCGTTCGGCGCATTCGGAAATCCTGCGCATGAGCGCTAGCGGAAAATTCCGCGAGCGTAACCAGAACGGCAAGCGAGACGAGAAGTCTTGTTTTCATAACCAGGAGTGTTCGCGATACCAATCGCATGTGAGTTTGATCCCTTCCTCCAAAGACACTTGTTGTTCGTATCCCATCTCGCGTTTTGCTTTTTCGACGCTGCAGGTCCATCCCGACTGCACCATATCGCGGCCTTTTTCCCAATTGAGGACGCTCGGCTTTTTCATGAACATACTGAAAAATTCCGAAATGCCGGCCACGCCATAAACGATCGTGTGCGGAAGCTTGATGGTGATCCCTTTTTTCTTGAGAATATCGGCAGTCAGCTGTGAAACATCGCGCCAGGTGTATTGCTCCTCGCTGCCGATCATGTAGGTCTCGTTTTTCGCTCGATCGTGCTGCAACGCAAGTTCGACCGAGTGCGCGGCGTCATAGACGTGCACAAGATTGACCTTCTTATCC
>JBBSDW010000175.1:0-6062 GCA_038240295.1 Kapaibacterium sp. (SeqCode) | reverse complement strand
GCCAGAGGGGCTCATGAAGATCCTGCCGGCAGCATCGAACGGACCCCCGATAATGATATCATCCTGGACCACGACAGCTTTTCGTTCGTCCGGATGAGGCATGTACGCTTGTTTCGGATCGCATGCGAAATAAGCAATGTTATTGCCAGCCGTGTCGATCAACACATTTTGGATCCACCGGTACATCCGCTGATTCCTGCCATTGAACGTCACGAACGCGTGAGCGGTATCCTGTGCTTCGGGACGGAATGACGTATGATGCAGATAGGCGACGTTCGTAAAGCCGTTATCATAATCGCGGCCTTCAAGCAGCAATCCGTGAAAGCTCATGTCGGGTGTAAGCCGATAGACAGCGCTATCCTGACGCTTCTCGCGGTCGCCTTCTCTCAAATTTCCCGTGTAGGGTAACACTTCTTCAGACGAGATCAGAAACTCCTTATGCTGCTCCGTTCCGCGGTACATCCAATGCGTTTCGTCATGATCGAACGAGAGATCGCGCGGCATGCCCAGATTTTTCCCGACGATCGATCCATTGACCATCACAAGATCGCGATCGCCCTGCTGAAGCACGTTAGCGTAAGGCAATACGACTCCCCACAATTTTCCCGTTCGAGAAAATTCGAGCACCGGATAATCGGCAAGCAACGATGCAACGAGCGCCTGATCTTTATAAATATAGACGATGGTTGAATCGAATCCGGTTTCAGTGTAGTGACGGTCGAGTCCCAACCAAATGAGGTAATCACCTTTCGGGCTTAGCTGCGCAGTGGGAGTTGGTATCTCGTTGAACTCTCGGTCGGAACGCTTGCCATCGTAAATGAGCGTCTTTACGACACCAAATTTGTCAACTACAAACCAATGCGAACCATCGGCAGTCGCATCCATATCGAGCACTTCTCGTGCGAGATCGAGCGAGACAAAAGGAGTCTCATCCACTTTCGATTTGGCAAGTTTCGCTTGCACGGGATCGGCGCTGCCATATTGCGTCAGCCCCACTTGCGCAGAAGCGAGCGGAACGACGAACAACGAGATCGAGAGAAAAACAAGGACGGAGCGCAGATTCATAGCACCATAAACACTTCGAATCGTAACAACGCTCCTAAGTGCAGATCAGTCGATATCGATATGTGCGACATGCGATAGCATTCGTCCAAGTTCTTTTGTAAGACTGCGCCGGTCGAAATGTTCGACGAATTCGTGGTTCGCATTCATTCCGAGATTTGCCATTCCGCGCCGGTCGTAGAGCCCCAGGATCGCATTGGCAACAGCGTTCGGATCGTCCGGCGTGACCGGGACACCGGCGCCGTAGTCGATCAACAGGCGTTCGGCCTGACTATTTTTTGGCACGAGTCCGATGATCGGCTTTCGAGTGCCGAGATATTCATAAAGCTTCCCTGGTGCCGAGATGTCGTCGGACATCGTCATCCAAAGGGCATCGCTCGATAGCAGCAGCCCCACACTCTCGCGATGATTCACATAGCCTTTCTCGACTACATTCTGCGTGAGCCCTAATTTTTTGATTAGCTTCTTATATTCCTTCTGCAGGATGCCAACGAACATCAATTCGAGGTCTTTCGCGAGCGCCGGCTCCTCCTTCATCGCGATCAGGCAGCCTTCGAGAAATGTTTTCGGACTTCGACCGACGTAAAAAGCACCCGAGTAGGTGATCCGAAATTTTCCTGGGGAGGCAAGATGCTGCGCGAACGGCATTGCGCGTTCGATGTCTTCACTGTCGTAACCATGCGGAAGGATCGAAATGTCTTCGTGCTTCAAAAACAAATGCTGGTCGATCAACACTTCCTTCATTTTTCGATTCACTACTGTCACGGCATCGCTTCCGCGCAAACAGCTATCCTCGAGCTTTTTCGCGTAGGCCTTATGGAACGGTGTCGCATAAAAATTGAGGACTGGATTCTCGACCCATGCATCGCGATAGTCCATCAGGTATGGCGTTCCATATTTCGAACGCGTATCTCGCGCTACAAGAAAGTCGGTGTAGGGCGGCGCGGTGGTGAAGATCGCGTCGATCGTGTGTGTCGCATAGATCTTATCGACGGCCCGCATCGCCGATTTTTTCCAACGAACGCGGGAATCGGGCTGAAGGAATGTCTGGATGATCTTCGAGCGTAAGCGCTGGTAACTCGCACGCGGCAATTTCAGGGCCTTCCCTTCTTTGCGAGCAAGTCGCTCGGCAGGCGCACCACTTGCATCCGATCGGACGATCTCGATCAATCCCTGATCGACAAGCGGCTGAATTTCGCTCAACAGCGTCTCATCGCTTGCGTAATAGGGTGTGTTGCCGGCGGTCAGGACGATCGGCTTCCATCCGAACTCCGGCAAATACTTGACAAACTTCAGCGTCCGCTGCACCCCCGAAAGGCCCATCGGCGGGAAGTAGTACGCTATGACAAGAACTGTTCGAAGCGGTTGCGACTCGGAGTTTGGCGTTGACATTGGGCAAAGATACGAGCGATGCAGATCAGCGCCGGTTCATCTTAGTGATCTCAGGATCGTTGTTTAACTATGAAGATTCCTGGTTTTCAGAAAACAACCACTACCTATTTTTTAACAAGTTCTTCTGCGAGCCCTATGAGAAGACCTTCGGTGCCGCGAATGTAGCAGATCCGATACGAGTCCTCGTACTGAACCACTTCGCCAACAAGCCGAGCGCCATGCGTGGTTAGCCTGGATACCATCTCGTTAATGTCTTGAACGGTGAACATGACGCGTAGGTAGCCGAGCGCGTTCACAGGGGCAGTGCGGTGATCTTCGATAGTTGGCGGGGTGAGGAATCGTGAGAGCTCGATCCGGCTGTGACCGTCGGGGGTAGCCATCATAGCAATCTCAACGCGCTGATCGCGTAGTCCAGTTACCCGACCCGACCATTCTCCTTCAAGTGTGGCTCGGCCTTCGAATTTGAGGCCTATCTCTGAAAAAAACGAGATGGCATCATCGAGGTTTTCTACCACGATGCCGACATTGTCCATTCGTAATAATTTATTTTCTACCATGCTGATAATAATTTTTTATGTCGCGCGCGATCTGCTTATTGCTGGGGTAGTGCAGTCGTTTGAATTGCCTCAGCTTGCGCGCGTTTGATCAGTGCATAGGTGCTGGCGACATCGGGAATCCGGCCGAACGTCGGCGATGTCGCACCCCGCATCGATCGCCCAAATGTTTGTTTGTAGGGCATCGTCGCACGCATCAATCCAAACGGCAGCGCGCCAAATGTGATCGTGCCTTCGCCGTTCTTGTTCTCGCTCAGCGTGATTTCCGAAAAACTACTGAGCTCAACAGTTTTCGTGAGCAATTTTCCGAGGTCGGTCACGAAGATAAGTCGTTTGTTCGTGACGGCATAACGCATTCGATCGCGAACGTGCGCGTCCTACAAGATTCTCCCGAAGACCATGAACAAGCCAAGAACGATGAAAGGGATACCCAACAGCTTAAAGATCCACGGGACATTGCCCATCGTGAGCAGAGCCCACTCATAAAAGAGGGCAAAGCCGCACCAGAACAGGCCAAAAGGAATGAGAAAAAGATCGATCATTCGAAATCGAATCCCGCCAAGCGGTCTTCCTGACCAGAGGATCGTTTCGTCGGCCTGTCGTTCGTTATCTATCTCGGAATCAAGTGGGCGAATTAGCATGATGACTTAAATTTGATCAGAGCATCGAGCGGCTGTCATCGTTCGGCGATTCTAGGATAACCCCATATTGAACCCGAAATGGAAAGGAAGGTTGCCGTGCAATCCTCCCTTCCCTTTCCTTAATCTATTTGATTAACTCGATCCGAATAGTCACAAGATCGTTTCCGCTGATCGCACGAATGAAGTACGGCCCGCTCGCTAATTGCGAAGCGTTAAGAACGATATGAAGCGATCCAGATTCAGGCATTTCTGAATCATAGAGGGTCTGAACCGGCTTGCCTAAAATATCCACCAACTCGAGCTTCGTATGAAGTGATGGCGAACCAGTTACTTCCAGCCATGTCGTTGGGTTGAACGGATTCGGATGGGCCGTTACAGTGAGCTTCGTTTGTGAAAGCGCGACTGGCTTTTCCGTCCTCTTAAACGATGGGAAGTTTGTGTCGAGCTGCACACGTTCCAAATAGGCGCGTGCCAGTCCATCATTGATGTCCGATCTTGAGAGCATGCAGGTTGCGTAGGCTGAGTCCGTTACGGTACCTGGTGGGAAAGTATAATTGATCGAACCAGTTGCGAAGGCTCCCGGAGGAAAATCGGTTGCGTGCTTGGTGATCAACAATGTATCGATCGAACGTATAAACGACGAGTCCGACGCCTTCCAAAGCGCAACCCAAAAGAGCACATAATCGCTGTCACTTGCAAGTTGACTCTGGATCGTTGCGATGTCAACGGTATCGACACTCCGAGGGATCGCGATCTGGTCGCCTGCGTGATACGTGAATTGCGTCGTGCGAAGGCCATTGATAACATCCGGAAATTTCGGCCAGTCGGCGTTCTCGAATCCAGGTAGTGTCGGGTCCGGCGAGATCCACTCGATCGGTACGGTTGTAGCTCCAGAGAGCCTGCCGGTTCCAACCCCCACAGTTGCAAGGATATTCTTACATCCGTCGTTGCTCGTGTCGGATTTGAAGATCGCGTATCCGGGCTTTGCGAGCAACCGCGGCTTTGTCCCAATAAGAGGGAACAGACCGTTCGTTATGTGGATCGGATAATTTCCATTAACATCCGAATTGACTTCGTGGAAGACGACAGAGGCCGGAACGGTTGAACTATCCGTCCAATGCTCAAGCGAGTCCGTAGATTGACCGAGCGATGGATACTTCCCCAGATCGTAAAGAAGTGTTTTTTTCCAACTCGGAGCCCAATGCACCGCTTCGAGTGAGTCCTTGTTCACTCCGTTGACGGTGCGATTCTGCCATGCCATTCTGATCCAGTCGTGATACTGAACCCCGCGGGTTGAGTCGTACGTAAATGCTCTGTCCCAATAACGCTTCTCTGCTGAGATGATCGGGTAATGGAACGAGAGATCGGCAGTCAGCAATGGAAAGATGTTGTATCCCCCCCAGTACTGCTTGCCTGGAACACGATGCCCTGCGATGTAACTAAAAGGCGTATGGCTGCCAGTTGAGACAGGCCAATAAGTTTGGTTGGTGTTGTAAACACCAGTATCCATCATCTGACTTTCCCAAACCACATAATCATCGGCGTAATAATCCTGCCCCAGCGCGAACGTGGTGACCGTTGTGGTAACCGTATATGAAGAGCCTGAGGTGCCATTAACGGGCGAGACTACAAACGTAATGGTTTTGGTACCTGCGTGCGGAGTCGAGCCGAACTGATGCGTCCCGTTCATAGCGATCGATGGATGAACGTTCACGCATCCAGGCAGATACTTGTCAAGACGGCGCGGCTTCACATAGGCCGGATTTACCTGCAAACTGTTGGTCGAAATATTCGCGTCGGTTAAGACAGTATCCCTCGCTTGTGCATAATAAATATGCTGGTCGCGCTGCCAGGCATAGCGGATCGGCCAAAAGGTTGAATCGAGCGGACGAGAAGCTACCGTTGGGAACATGCACTCCTTCGTCATGTCACTATAGAGTACCGTCGAATTGGATTGCAGATGCAGCACTGTGTCCGATTCATACTTGACACGGAAACCCACCAACTGATACGGAGCCGAGTGGACGGCCCGATTCGTAGCAAGCACAACGTAGTTCTTGTCGTTGCCTTGCGTGATGACCGGCGTAACTTGATGCAAATCGCTCGAACTGTCGGCAAAATTCTCAGCAGTGAAGTTCGCGAATTTCCACGTTGCTCCCGGGCCATTAAGCGACTCGAATGTAACCAGAGTCAACGGAGACTTTCACAAAGTAGGCGATCGCAACCGACGAATCGTTCGAACCAACAATGATCGAAGGGCGAGCACAGAGGTTTACTGTGTCAAGCACTTGCTCATAGCCTGTAGCAATGTTGTCATGATCCGAGTGTTCCGCATACGAAGTCATCGTCGCACCCTTCGCGTCATAACTCACATAGAGCTTGTGACCACGCGTGTAGGTCGTAACCGTCTGCG
>JBBSDW010000174.1:0-6098 GCA_038240295.1 Kapaibacterium sp. (SeqCode) | reverse complement strand
TCGCTCGACGCTTTATGTGCAAAATGTTCGGTGAAGCATTTGCCCGATAACAATCCCGTGACGGTGACTGCGGGTCCGTAAAGTTTATTTACGACGACCTCGAGATCGACATCGAGGTTCGGGATCTGCTTGAGAATCGGCAGGATCTCGTTGCGCATGAAGCCCGCGGCAAGCGTGCCGGTCGCAAGCGTCAAGCGTTTCGGTTCATCGGACTTTCGTGAAAGCAGAATTGTCTCGACCTCGCGCCTGGTTTCTTCAATGAAATCGCGCACCATTCCGATGCCATTCTCGAGTTGCGGAAATCCATCGTAGAAATCTTCATCAGGAACCGGCACTTCGGCGACAAGATAAAATTCATCCGAAAGATAAAGCCAGCTCGCACCCGTCAGTTCTTTGAATCTCGTTTGCAGCTTCGCAGCCCAGTCGATCATCATTCGAGCGTAGTCTCGATCGACCACTCGGAGTTCTTTGAGGCCGAGCCGATGACTCGTGAGCCCAACCGGCACAACTGCCAGCGTCTTCATCGCGGGCCAGAGCGAGAAGACATCCTCCACGGTTTTGTCGAGGCTCGCTCCATCGTTAATGCCTGGACAAAGCACGATCTGCCCATGCATCCAGATCTCGTTCTCGGCGAGATAGCGGAGCTTCTCCATAATCTTGTCGTCTTTGCGAAGACGCATAAGGGTCTTGCGAACTTCGAGATCGGTCGAATGGACGCTGATATACTGCGGCATCAATCGCTGACGAACGATCCGCTCCATCGAAGAGGGCCCGACGTTCGTCATCGTGTTGAAATTGCCGTACAGATGACTGAACCGGTAATCGCCATCGCGGAAATAGAGCGCCTTGCGGAGACCCTCCGGATTCTGATCGACGAAGCAGAAGACGCAATCATTTCCGCACGCGGTCATCTTCATCGGCTCGACCTTCAGACCAAGCTCTTCGTCGTATTCCTTTTCGATCTCGTAAAGCACGGTCTCGCCGTTCTTCAGGAGTTCGAGTTCGATCTGATCGCCAGATGAATGAAATTGCAGATCGAGTTCGTCGCGGATCTGCGAGCCATTGATCGAAACCAGATCCTCTCCGACAGCGAGTCCAAGTTCTTCGGCGATCGAGCCCGCAACGATTTCGGTGATCTTCATGAGCGAGCTGCTTCGATAAGCGAAATGTTTTTATTTTCTCCAGCCATCTTGAACTTCGAGTAAAGCCGGTCCCGCCCGCGAACCTGTTCCATCACCGTATATAAACCGGCAACGGCGAGCGGAATCAGAAATGGATCGACTTTGAGCACCCGATGGCGAGATTGAACAAAGAAGGCGACCGACACTGCGGTGCTGTAAAGAAAGAACGTGACGATCAAACTTCGCGCTGCTTTATCGCGAAGCTTTATAAGTCCGTAGAAGCCAAATACGAGCAAGAGTACTGAAGCTATACTAAAATAAATCATCAGATCGTTGACCTGCGAAAAATCGCCCGCGTCCGATCTTCGCCACCAGTGGTAGTAGATCTTTTTCAGATCGATGCGAATGGTCTCAATCGGGTGCGTCACAATGTAGTTAAGGGCAAAGCTCTTAAAGAGCGCATCGTATTCGACAACGTTATGCGAAAGGCTGAAATTATAAACGGTGTTCCACTCGTCCTTCGTCTGTTTATTCCACTCGTTAAGTTTGAACTCGCCCGAGGCACTCGAGTTGTTTCCAAGCCAGAGATTATATCCCCCGTTCGCACTTACAAGAACGAACTCATGGAAAACAAGGTAGTTGCGAACGGTCCATGGAAGAACGATCGCAAGCGCGACGAGCGCGGTCAGTGCAAAGTTTTTCAACAACTGCACGAGCGATAGTTTCTTATGCAGCACGGCGATGAGCCAGACCGCGCAGAAGATCGCACCCATCAGCATGTCAGGGCGAACGAGTACTTGGGTGCCCGTGAGCACGCCAAGCCAAATCCATTTCCACATACTCGGAAGCCTGTAGAGATCGTAGAGCGCTTCAACGGTGAGCGCAATGAGTAAAAAATTAAGCGCGTTTGGTTCGATCGCGTCTGCCAATACCCAAAGCGGCACATAGAGGCTGAGGATCACGAACGATAACATCGCCAGAGGCTTTTGCAAGAAGTTGAGCGCAAATCGGTAAATGACAAGCGCGCCAAGATGCAGACAAAGCAGATTAAAGACCTGGATCCCCGTGAGTCCCAACCCGAGGCGCATGAATGCTTCGCAGACCCAGACATAAAGCGGCGGAATGTAGCAAGTGATGACCGGAACGTCGTGCGAGCTGATCGTCGGATACGCAAATCCGAGACCGCGCAAAAGATTTTGCGCAATAAAATAGGGCTCCCCAAGCACTCGCGGTGCACGAAGAATGATGAGTTGAAAGATAAAGATCGCAAGTGCGCTAAGAAGCACGACACCATAGCGGCGGCGAAGTGCTGACAGTCGTTCAATTCCGATCTGCATCAGAAGCTCGTAAGAATTGGCAGCAATTCCGCCGGGGACCTTTCACTCACACAGAGCACCTCGACCAGGCTCCCCTCCATTACGCCTCCGACCACCTTCTCCAGCCGAGTGCTAACCAATTCCGCATTTTCAGGAAAACTCGCCGAGCGTACGCGCACATAATTTTCCGACCAGCCTTCACGAACTATAGAATCGAGGCCGCATTCAGTTTTACTTGATTCGAGAAGCACCGTTACAGTTTTACCCAACTGCCGATCATAGAACTCGCGCTTCTTTTTCTCGGAAAGCAAACGAAGCTGGCTGTTCCTCGCATTTCGTGTGGAGGGTGCAACCGGCGATTCAAGCGTCAATGCTTTCGTCTCCGGGCGCTCGCTGTAGGTGAACACGTGCAGATAGGCGATATCCAGTTGGCTTAGGAAGTTAAACGTCTCTTCGAATTCGATCTGGGTCTCACCAGGAAATCCGACGATCACATCGACGCCGATCGCGGCATTCGGCATGCACCTTAAAATCTTCTCAACCCGCTCTTGATATTGCATGGGAGTGTATCGCCGCTGCATTCTACGAAGCACGGTAGGCGAACCCGACTGAAGCGGCACGTGAAAATGGGAGCACAGTTTTTCGCTTTGGGCTGCGAGTTCGATGATCTCGTCGGTCAGTAGATTCGGCTCGATCGAACTGATTCGAATACGCGAAGTGATTGCCACATCTCGATCGATCGCACAAAGCAACTCGTAAAAACTCAGCCCATCCTTGCGGCCAAAGTCGCCAACATTCACACCACTGAGCACGATCTCGCGAAAGCCCGATCGTGAAAGTGAGCGAGCTTCGGTGAGAATGTTTTCGATGGAGCTCGAACGTGAAGCTCCTCGCGCCTGCGGGATCGTACAAAAGGAACAGGTGTAGTCGCAGCCATCCTGCACTTTAAGAAACGCTCGCGTCCGATCGCCCCCGACGGATGAAGAGGCAATGTGAAAGTCCCTCGCGTCCTCTATGTCGCGAACGAACACAAGCGGAGTCGAGAGTTTTTCGAACGAAGGAATTCGGTCGAACAACTCGAATTTTTCCTGAGCGCCAAGTACGGCGTCAACGCCATCGATGCTCGCAATCGCCTCCGGCCTGAGTTGCGCGTAGCAGCCCGTGACCGCAATAAATGCATCGGGCGAAGTGCGGCGAACCCGCCGGATAACTTGACGGCATTCCTTCTCGGCATTCTCAGTGACCGAGCAAGTATTGAGAAGAAACACCTCGGTCGAAGACGAAAGTTTGGCTGGCGTAAATCCGCGCGCGACGAACTGCTTGGCAAGCTCACTCGTCTCCGAGTAATTGAGCTTGCATCCGAGCGTATGAACGGTAAACTGGCGTGGGCTGCGTTGATCCTGCATTAGTTAGGCCTCCGAACAGCCCCATTATTCGATTTGTGCCAAAGGGACGATTTATTGCCTTCGCCAGGAGAAAAGCCGTCCAATCCGTGTTTGCCAAAACGCTGACTTCAAGCACTCTCCTTCAAAAAGTCATCCTGAGCCCGACGAAGGATCTTACGGTCGGTTTGGCTGAATGTCAAAGTTCGAGTGGGTAGGGAGGGTTGTGCTCGAAGGCATGCACCCAGGCGACCGAGAGATAAGATTCTTCGCCGGGCTCAGAATGACCATTTTAGAAGAAGCTGCTTGGAGTAAGCAGTTATGCGTTTTCAAGATTCGAGGCCGGGTTGCGATCCGATCTCTATTGTAGTTTGGAATTCATTCCGACCGCGCTCACTCCAAAGGCAGACATGCTTGGCCGCACGCAAGGAATTTGAATGGATGGCTCTAAGTTTACAACGCGTCGCAGGAAATGCGGCACTGCAACTGCGACGACGCGATTGCGGGCCCTTAGCTCAGTTGGTAAGAGCAGTCGACTCATAATCGATTGGTCGCAGGTTCAAGCCCTGCAGGGCCCACGTTTGGGCAAGGATGAAGGTTGAAGGATGAAGGATGAAGGGATCGGAGACAGCATAAAGATATTCTCGCATCAGTATTGGATGTCGATTGCACTTTTGGAGGCGGAGAAGGCTTTGGATCGGAATGAGGTCCCGATCGGGTGCGTGATCGTTCGGGGCGAGGAGATCGTTGCCAAGGGGCACAATCTTACTGAAACGCTTCAAGATGCTACAGCCCACGCTGAGTTAATGGCGATCACTGCCGCAAGCGAGCATCTCGGTTCTCGATATCTTACCGAGGTCACACTCTATGTTACGCTCGAACCCTGCCCCATGTGCGCTGGCGCGATCGTTCTTGCTCGCATTCCTCGACTTGTCTTTGGCGCCTACGATCCCAAAGCCGGAGCTTGTGGTACGCTCTATACGATCACCGAAGACGCCAGATTAAATCATCAAGTCGAGACGATCGCAGGCATTTCGGACGTTGTCTGCGGACTGATGCTCAAAGAATATTTCCAGAAAAAACGGGTCGCGAAGTAATTACCACTTCGCGAGTTTCTCGGCCGCTTCTTTGATCTTAGCAGGATTAGGCAGAATCGCTTCTTCGAGCGGTTTGGCAAATCCAACAGGCAAAAATGGCGAACCGACTCGCATGACAGGTGCATCTAGCTTATCGAAGGCAAGCTCCTGAATAAGCGCCGCGATCTCGCCGCCGAAGCCACCGGTTACCTTGTCCTCGTGTACCACTAACGCACGCCCTGTCTTGCCCACCGTGTGCAGGATCGCATCTATGTCGAGCGGGTACAACGACCGCAGATCGAGCACATCGCACTCAGTCCCCTGCTTTGCCAATTCTTCAGCGGCCTGGAGGCAAAAATGCGTGGTCGATCCGTAGGTGATCATCGATAGATCGCTGCCTTCGCGGCGAAGTCGCGCTTTACCGAACGGGATAAGTTCGTTATCGGCAAGAGGATCGGCCTTTGCCTTCGTGTTGTAATAAAGAAATTTTGGTTCAAGCAAGAGCGTCACGCCACGTGTCCGCATTGCGGTGCGAATGAGTCCCTGAGCATCATCAGCAAAGCAAGGCTCTACAACTCGGATTCCTGGAATCGTTGTGAATGTCCCTTCGAGATTTTGCGAATGATAAAGCCCGCCGCCAATATAACCACCACTTGCAAGACGGATCAAAATATTCGGTGCGAACTGGCCCCGCGTGCGCCAGTATTCATGCGAGATCTCGATGAACTGCTCCATCGCCGGCCAAAAATAATCGGCGAACTCCGCGCCTTCGACAACGCACCAAATATGCTCCTGATCGACGCGGCAGAATCCATCGGCAGTGCCGAGGATGTAATCTTCGGCGATCGGTCCGTTGAAGACGCGCTTGTCGCCAAATTCCTGCTGCAGCCCTTTCGTCACATTAAAAATGCCGCCTTTATTCTTCGATGCGACATCCTGCCCCCACAAAAACGTATTCGCGTTCAGTCTGAATTCTTCCTTCAGCGTGCGATTGATCCCTTCGATGAACTGCATCCCCTCGTTCTTGCCGGTCGGTATGGTAAAAGGATGAAACGTGGTCGAGATATCGGAGGCTTGAAATGTGTGCGGGGCCTGACTAACGATATCGTTCGAGGGAATGACAAATTGCGAAACGGTCGCAGCGTCGGCCGCAGGAGCTGCTTCCGCTTTTTCAGATGCCTCGCGGAATTCCTCTTCGTTCTT
>JBBSDW010000173.1:0-6187 GCA_038240295.1 Kapaibacterium sp. (SeqCode) | reverse complement strand
GAATCTACCACCGGTTCTATTGTTCCACATCACCCAATTTTTGGCCGGGTAGGAAAGCCGCTGTGTACTCTCCAACGAGTCCCAGGTTTGCCCCTTGTTGGTGCTCCGCAAGAGGACATAGTTGCCAACATCTGCTAGGTACACAACGGAATCGGATGGAGCAAGAATTATGGGAACATCGGCTTTGCCGAAAGTCACCTGTTGTCCGTTGATGATAAATGGGACTCTTACCTATTCATCGCCTCCATCGGTCGTGCGATAAAACACCACATCGAGGGGATGGACCGAACGGACACCAGCGGCATATCCCGTCAGGCTATCAGCGAAGCAAATCGCGCTAAGAGATACAGAATCAGCGATGTGCACCCTTCTCCAGCTAGGTGACTGAGCAGATGCATCGTGATTCATGGCACACACCACAATAATTGCAAATGCAATGACCAAAAGTAGGGAGCTTATTCGATTCTGTCCCATAGAGGATGAAACTTGAATTATGTACAAAAATTCCCAACAGGAGGAGCGGCCCAAGTTATGCCATCTCCTCTTCCGCGACATCCACAATACGCCGGGACGCATCTTTAAGCGCGACCCACTTCTCTGCGAGATAGGGGATGTACTCCGTCGCGGTAACGAAGCTCCAGACGTAGGCGACGATCGAATAGAGCGAGCCGATCGTGAAGCGGTCGAGATCGATCGAAATGTAAAGCGTTGTGATGAACATCACCAGCAGGAAGACGCGGATGACGCTGTAGCTGATCGTCGAGCGGCGCGAGAGCTGGATCTCGAGTTCGGAGATGTCCTCGTAGTATTGGCGAATGTTCTGCGGCTGTCTGGTGCCGAAGATATTGTACTCCTGCTCGTACTTATCGTGCAGCGAACTCTGGATCGTTGCAACGGTCCGCATGTAGTATTTGCTTCCGAATGCGACGAGAATAATAATGAACGATCCGACCACAGTCAGACGCCAATCGAAGATTCCGAGGGCGATGACAGCACCGCCCACTGCAATGAGTTGCTCGAGGAACTCCGGGACATTGTATTGGAAGAACTCGATGTTATGCCAGGCCATCGAACTTCGCGCCGCCACCTTTGAGAGTTCTTCGCCCTGCGCAAGCTGCCTCGCGACAACTTCGCTCGAAAGATTTGCGAACATCTTCGTATAGAGCTTCGTATCGTAGATGCGGCGATAGGCTCCGAGCGAAGAATTAATGATAAAGAGGATCACCCACGGAATGAGCGGCGGCAAAAATGGCCCGACCTCGCGTGGGATATAAAACCCAACCGGTTTGCGCGTGCCGGCAAGCGAAGGCCGCCTCGGAGCGGGAGGATGCAATTGCAACTGCGCTCGAAGTGAATCGCGAGCTGCTTCACGACCTTTCGTCGTGAGCGCATGTTTTCGCATCGCACGTCCGCGAAGGGAATCGCGCTTTGCGAGCAACCGCCTGACACTATCGGGATCGGCATGCGCAGGCAATGTTGCCGTTGTATCGGGCGTTGGAAGATCGGGAATCTGGAAGAGCGCGGTGATAATCTTTACGGGTCCCGCGCGAGTAATATGCCCTTGTGAGCGCGGAAGTTGCGGGACGAAGTGTCGAGGTGTGCTGAGGCCCGCGTCGGACTCCAGCGAGTCGAGGCGCTGCAGCGAATCGAGCGTGCGCAGAGAATCAAGTACGTGTGCGCGAACCGAATCGGCCACCTGACGCAGCGTGATCGAAGTGATGCTCGAATCGACTTCGTCCTCGATCTGCCGCGCCTGACGCAGCCCGTCGATCGCCTTTCCAAAAATATATGGCTCAGCGATATAGGCAACGTTCTCGCCAATGACGAGAACGAATGCCAGCACGATCGGCCACCGATATTTCTTGTAGAGAAGCTTGATCATAGCGAATTGCCACTGCAAACATCGCTAATCGTGAGGGGGCTCCCTTGATGTCGAATTATGCTTGGTCGTTCTTCGAGTCTGAGGACCACTGCAACCGTGACTGGGGGATGCCGCAGCGCGTGAGTCTGGCAGGACCACTTATGGTTGGGCCAGCCCAACCATGACTTGGCCGGATCACTGCTGACCCGGCCAATCGAACATAGCCTGCTTAAATGCTATCTACTTCGCCTGTCTCGAGTGCGAGCTCTTCGACCACCTCATCCGGGGCGCCATCCATGAGTTCATCCGCGATGGGCGGCTTTTCGACGTGATGCTTCAGGTGCATCTCCTTGTGCTTCTTCAGTTGCTTCTCGATGATCTTGATGGCCATGTCGATCGACTTGTGGACATCTTCGGAGGATTCCTTGACATGCAGCAACTCGCCGGGCACTTTCACATTGATCTCGACCGTCTTGATGTGCCCATTCGGTCCTTCATGATCGATGACGACATCGGCACTGATCGCCTGATATTTTTCGCGAATGCGCTCGAACTCTGCTTCGACGAATTTCTGGATCCTGCCGTCGGCGGTATCGTGTCGCACTGCAACCTGGATATTCATAGTCTTACTTTTCTGTGTTAGATCGTTCATATAACGTCACCGTCAACTTCCACTTCTGGGATGCGCCTCGTCATAGACCTTGCGCAGTTTGTCGACAGTGAGATGAGTATAGCGCTGCGTCGTGCGCAACGATTCGTGTCCTAAAACTTCTTTGACCGCTCGCAGATCGGCGCCGCGATCGAGCAGGTGTGTCGCCATCGTATGCCGCAGCATGTGCGGATGCGCCCTTGCGACATCCGGCGAATTCGCGAACGCCTTTGTTACGATATAATAGACCGTGCGCGGCGTCATGCGGCGTCCGTTCGAAAGTATGAAAATTGCGTTCGCATCCTCCGATTGGTGCGCGGCGCGTATTGGCAAATATTTGCTCAATGCTTCTGCGGCCTTCGCACCTACCGGCACAATGCGCTGCTTCGCGCCTTTGCCGAGAACGCGCAGCGTGCCTTGTTCCAGATCGAGATCGCGCAGGTTGGCGCCGGTAAGTTCCGAGCGGCGAAGGCCGCTTGAATAAAGTAATTCGAGAACTGCCTGATCGCGAACGGAGGCCATGTCATGTGCTTCCGATTTGAAAAGCACCGCGCTCATCGTTCGCTCGGAAACAACATTCGGCAATCGCTTCTCGGTTTTTGGCGTCCGGATCAATCGTGCGGCGTTGAACTCGAAAATGCCAGTTCGAACCAGAAATTTAATGAAGCTTCTTGCAGCCGCAAGTTTTCTACCGACGGAGCTTGAACGCATGCGATGACCGTCAGCATCGACAGCCGAGAGGATCATAAGATATTTTCGGAGCACATTAAGATCCTCATGGCTCCCTTGCAACTGGAGGCCTTCCGAACGAAGTATCCTGTAAAGATCGATGAGATCGCCTTCATAGGCTTCGATCGTCCGAGGGCTCGCATCGCGTTCGTGCTCCAGATATTCAAGGAAGCTTCGAAGCCAGCGAGGAAATTCTTTGTAAAAATCGTATTCCATCAGCCACAATGTAGGCCTCATGACCAAAGGCAACCGCCAACAATCGCGGGCACCCCATAGCAAACTATATCAGCAAAGAGCAAGCCGAACTGCAAGATAACACCTGCAAAGATAAAATCTTCAAAAGAGACGAAGAATTTGAGCCTGAATTCGAAAATTCTCCCTCGACGGATCCTTGTGGAATTGCGGGTGGCCGTTGTCTCTTCGGACGTAACTTTGCCCATCATTGGAGTCTGTGATGATAGTTCGGTAGGCCACTCATGGTTTGCCGATACCCTCCTATCATTGGCGCGGCTCCCAGTTTCGATCGCTTGAACGACCGCACGCTCAATTTTCCCGGACCGAGCGAAACCACCTCACTCTAAGCCACGTGTAGCGCCTCGGGGCACTTACTTCGTGAGATCCTCGTTGATTTTAGCCTGCTCGTTCAATATGGATCTATCTTTGTCCAAGCATTACTTGATTGAAACAGATGATAAATTTCGTGGGAAGCGGAGGTACGCCAGAAACGGAAGGTGTCCACAGTATTGTAAAGGCCGCCAATGCGCTATTCGAACTTCCGTTCTTCCATTTCTCCCAAGGATCAAAGGAGCTCTTCCATTCAAACGTCTGGTATTCGCTCGCGCAAGAGAGTCCAAAAGATGTTTTTCGACTCTTTTTCGGAGATGACCCTCCAGAGGATTTGAAAACTGAACGTGAGAGTAACCGCTTCGACCTCAAAATGACCTCGGACGAAGTGAGGTCCATTTACATAGTTGAAAATAAAGTTAAGAAATTGGTGGACAATAGCCAATTGGAGTCTTACGCGCTCAAAGTGAACCGCAAAGACTACGGTCGAGTAATGAAGGTTGTTTCTTTAGTCGCACCTTTGGATGAGCTCCCGGCACCTTGGGGTCACATGAGCTACGAAGACCTTGCGACGCGTTTCAATAATTTCCCCCGTTCACAAGATGCTGCACGCCGTGTGTATGTAGAAGGCTATCAGGCCCTACTGGACGGCTTGGTAGACTTTGGTAAAGCCGTTGATGGACAAAGATGCTATGGCGTAGTTGAAGCAAGTCGTGAGGACAAGAAGCGGTTAGACGCCCTCAAGTTATATGCTCTTTACTCAATGCTGCAATGCGACAGGGTTTCGCAACTTTTAGTCAAGCACGCCGAGCCTTTGCTTAGAAATCTAGGCAAGGAAGTCGTCTATAAATACGATGAAAATAAAACTGCTGACCTTTTCGTTAACACCGACTTCAGTCCACGCAGCAAAGGGGGCCTTAGCGAGGCCGTATTGCACTTTGAAACTACAAATCGCTTGTTTGGGATTCGCGAATCAAACGTCATTCGCGAAGGCATTCAGCTTCAAGGAAAGTACTTACATTATTTTTTCGAGTCCAAGGATGCCGATACACTCGAAAAGATTATTCGCAATAGTGATTTCTTCATAGCTTCCGCAGCGCAGACGCCGGCCACTGGCATGATAGGAAAGCGAGGGGCGCGCGGGCCTGGTGACATGTTTTCCTATGCTATGGGCAACCATAGAGCTACAGTCTTTAGATATTTGAAAGAACAACTCGAGCTCCCGATCGCATTCCCCGACCTTGTTCAAGTCCTTTGGAATGCTATAGACCATGCTATAAAGCACAAGGATGCATTGAAGCATGTGATTGACAACTACAAAGGTATCTAAGCAAAGAATCTGTTAGCAGAATTCTAGACAATCTTTCTGGCACGGCCAATCACCTTTTGAAAGTGTGGTTCGTGTTAAAAAAGATGGGTCTCTCGGCTAATGTGGCCGTGAAAATCACAACTAGCAATTCCCACGACTCCCTTGTAGATCTCTTCTCATTTGGAGATCCACAAGGCGCTTTTTTCGTGCCGTTCGCAAATTCGCTAAGATTTTGGTCAATGAAAAGCGATGCGGAACGTTCGATAGTTCAAACTTCGATCAAAAAGTGGATGGATCGTACCATGACGGGATCGGATCCCACGGGCTACCTTAGAATTGCAAAGGAAGGCACGTCAATAGAGGTGGGCCAGACCCGGAGCTATCCCGTGGGTCTAGGATATGGGAAAAATGGATTCGCCGAAGAGGAAAATGCGCGTGTGGCTTTGCCGGATTTTTCGTTTGGTTTGTGGCTGTTTCGGCAACAAGATATAGGCGATTCAGTCCAGGAAATTGTCAAACTGATGACAAAGTCACTGAACATTGACACGGCTGAGTATAAGGCCATCTTTGTCGAAGAGATCCCTTGGGCTCCGAAGTTGCAAGAAAAGCCCATGACAGACGCCGAGCTTTTTGCAGCCGTGTCTGATTGGATGCGTCCCGGCGTACGAGTTACGAAAAAAGTAATTGAAAGCAACGAAGCATACACACTTAGACTGAAATCAGCGATGTCGAACTTCGAATCTCCCATTTGGCTTCGGATTGCACCGGAGTTGCAGCTAAAGGAACTGCTTGGGAATGGCGCGCGTGCCATTCTTCTATTTGGCCCTCCTCGAGCAGGGAAACGTCGGGCTATTGATCTCGCAATTCCCCGCTCAAGTCATGAGAGAGTTACAATCCAAATTCACGATGGATGGGGTTACGATGAGCTAATGGTTAGCTTCCGGCCAGACCACACCGGCAAATGGGGTTGGATTGAAGGCCCATTGCTTTCCGCAATCAAGCAGGGCACAAATTTCATAGTCCTTGAGGAGTTAAATCGCACTTTAGTTAGCCAGGCGCTAGGAGAGGTGTTTTC
>JBBSDW010000172.1:0-6407 GCA_038240295.1 Kapaibacterium sp. (SeqCode) | reverse complement strand
GTCGCTTACGAAGTAGGTCGCTTACGAAGTAGGTCGCTTACGAAGTAGGGGTCGCGTACGACGGAAGGCTACTTCGCGGGCGCTGGTGGTGCTGGTTTGCGAGCGTCGCCTATGATCGTGCCGACATACTCTTCACGATCAGGCCCGTGAACGACGCGTGAAAAGCGGTGATACTTCGCGCCGTTATGTTTATAGCAGGCGGCGGGATGCGTGAGTAAGAATTTCGCGTTCTTCGCAGTAACCACATACCATCTGCCGTCGGGAGCCTTGCGCATTTTACCTCTGATATCCATATCGGCGATCATCATATCGACAGGGTGCCGTTCCGATTGCTGGACTTCGATAAGCTTGACAACTTCACCAACCATGCAGGCCGACATTGCACCCTTGGCAGCTTCGACGAGGACGGTAACGTAGGCTCCTTCGATATGTGTTGATGCTACGGCGCCGCTGTCTCCGATGAATTCATAATGCTTCCCTGCAACATCGAGATACCAGCAGCCCCCTTCAACATGCGTTGTGACCATCTTGCCATGCAGCAGAAATTGCTGCGCGGAAGCGGGACGTGCACCAACGGCAAACGTCAGAGTGAGTAAGATGGCCAATGGAGTTCTCATAGTGTAGAAGGTTTTGTCTTAGTAGGTACAAGCAACAGCATTTACGCCGAGTGAATTTCGTATAGAAGTCAGGACAAATTCTTTACCCGTGCTACTTCGCTCGCGCCAGGGACCCATCATGAGGAACCAGACAGCGCACTTCTAGTATATTACGTCGCGGGTTGACGCGATGTTTCGCATCTGCTACGGCTGAGGCTGAGAATTCAGCAATAGGTTAAAATCCTATCAACCCACCCTAAAGCCCTGAGCGATCAGGGCTTTTTTCTATGTGGGAGTAAAATTCCTGAAGTCCTTCTGTGAAACACTCACGAGCCACTGCAGCCTGAAGAATCGTTGGGACCAATGCTGCGATCCGCTCGTCGAAATACTTTTTAGGCTTACGGGTATGCTCACACACGCAGTGATAACGAGGGATCCCTGCGAGCAAATCCGCGATCTGGATTAGTTTTGAATGATGCGAGTTGCCAAAATATGCCGTATCGATAATTTGAGTGAAGCGAGTCAGATGCAGCGGATCTGCAATGAGTGCCTCGAGCTTTTCCTGATAGATCTGCTGATCCCAGACGACAAACGTGTTGCCCTTGTTGTTTTTCATGGTACGGTTCTCGAATTCGACTCGGCTGAGGACACGATACGCAGCCGCAAGATAGGGGTGACCGAGCCTGTCGGTGATCCTCGAATCTGATCTGCGCTCGCGATAGAAATCCGCATCGCATATCGCCGAATAAAATACCGTGAAAGAAATTTCCTTTTTGAATTCGGAGATGATAGTTTCGAGAAGATCGCATCTTGCCTCTGCTGATGGAAAGTTTCGTTTGTAAGGATGGGAGTTGCTTCGGAAATCGCTGAACTTCAACTCCTGATGGGGTGAGGCATATCCATGTTGATCTGACCAATGATCCTATCAAAGGTGACCGTTGACTTATGCAGCTTTGTGATATTGACGAGGATACCGGCGAAGAGCGTGATCGGTTGCTCCGGTTCAAGTCCACTACCCTTTGAGAACCCGATTTCATCACCGTAGAAGACGTACATAGGCCACAAAGATGGAACAAAATGTAGCTACGAATCCATAACGTTTGCTACTCGTTAGTGAACAATGGAAGATTCGTCTCACTTCCCTGGGAGTTCTATCAGTTATTTTGCGCGTTGAGACTGCGAGCATTTATGTAACGAGACCAGCGCCCATGGGTTACGAATCTTTTCTCGAACAGTTACCCCCCATCGAATTATGGGGTGAGCGAATTTACACTACTGGGGACTTCGACTATCCGGAGCAGCTGAATGCTGCAAGCGAGTTGCTCGATCGAAATGTGATCGAAGGTCGCGGCGAGCGTGTTGCGTTGCGCTATCGTTCGGCGAGCCTCACCTATGCAGAGTTGCTCGCGATGACAAACAAAATGGGCAACGCGCTCCTAAAGCTTGGGGTAAAAAAAGGCGACAGGATCCTGCTCCGCTTCCCGAATAATCCTACTGCTGTTGGTGTCTGGCTCGCAACGCTCAAGATCGGTGCGGTCGCGGTAATGATCATGCCGATGCTTCGAGCGCGCGAGATCGCGTATCGTGCCAACGATTCCGAATGCACGATGCTCCTGTGCAATGTCGATTCGATCGACGAAGTAAAGAAGGCCGAAGCGCAAATGCTAACGGTAAAGCAAATTTTCGTAACCGATGGCGCCGACGAGAAGTACACATCCTTTGAATCGTTGTGGGAAGAGGAGAGCGCAGAGCTCGCGCCTGCCAAACTTTCGCGTGGAGATCTGGCGCTCATCGGATATACATCCGGTTCGACTGGCGATGCAAAAGGGACGGTCCATTTCCAGGACGATGTGCTTGCGATCGCCGATGGATATGCGAAGAATATTCTGCATCCGAACGAATCGGATGTTTTTACCGGCCATCCTTCACTCTCATTCACCTTCGGACTCGGAGGCCTCCTTGTTTTTCCATTTCGATTTGGTGCTTCGGTCGTCTTGCTCGATCAGTTCTCGCCTGAGAACATGCTGAAGACGATCGTTGACTACGGCGCAACGATCGCTTTTTGCGCACCGACTTGCTACAACATGATGATGCGCATCGATGAAAAAGGGGAGTTTGATCTTTCGCGTTTGCGCATTGGTGTGAGCGCCGGAGAGACGCTTCCGAAACCTGTGTACGATCGGTGGAAAGCCAAATACGGCATCGATCTTCTTGACGGGATCGGCTCGACGGAGATGCTCCACATCTTTGTATCGAACAGACCGGGGGAAGTTCGCGCCGGCGCGACCGGTAAGCCTGTCCCGGGCTATCAGGCGAAGATCGTCGACGAAAATGGCAACGACGTTGGCGCGAACACGCCAGGTCTGCTCGCGATCAAGGGCCCCACGTCATGCCGCTACTGGAGAAAGAACGAGCGGCAAATGGGTTACGTCAAAGATGGATGGAACATCCCGGGTGATGTCTTCATGATGGATGACGATGGATACTTCTGGTATCAATGCCGCAACGATGATCTTATCATCACGGGCGGCTACAATGTTTCGCCGCCAGAACTTGAAGCGGTGCTGAATGAACATCCGGCCGTTAAAGAATCGGCCGTTGTACCGAAGCCCGATGAACTGCGTGGCGCTATCGTTAAAGCTTTTATCGTGCTAAAGCCAGGCAATGATCCGACCGGCGAACTTGTCCAGTCGATCAAGGATCACGCAAAGCGAGAACTCGCACCGTATAAATATCCGCGCGAGATCGAATTCATCGACGCACTTCCGAGAACCGATACAGGCAAAGTGCAGAGGTTTGTGCTGCGTGACAGGGAAGCGGTCTTGCGAAGTTAAGCTTTACCACTCAAGCGCTTGCCACGAGTGGGTCACGCAATGACATTCCGTTCGGGCAAAGCAAACGTGTTTACCGGCAACTCGACCTCGATCACATTCGAAGGCGTGCTTTTGTTGCCAGCGATGTCATAGGCGCGGATGTAATAACGATACGTGTTTCCCGCGACTGCGAGGTTATCCGTGTACATCGAGACGGTCACGGAATAGATATGCTTGAAATCCGCACCGTCGTTCTCGGATCGCCAGATCTCGTAACCCATCACTGCTTCGTTGTCTGTGGCCTTTTGCCAGCTGAGACGTGCGCTGCCGGTTCGAACTAAAATGTTGAGCGGTTCCTCCGATTGCCATTTCGGCGGTTCTCTATCTTCGGAATAGGGCGCATGCAGATCGGCCTTTGGCCACAGTCCGCAGACGACCTGATGGAACGTCTCGTCAAGCGCCTTGCAAACATTCCAGTAAATGCATTTTACGATCTTCTCCGCATCGCCCCCTCGCGCTTTTTTCGGAAGGTCGGGATCGGCGAGCAGCGCTCGCGCCATTCCGATAAGATCGGCACGATCGTTCTGCAAAACTTCTTCGGCTAACTCCGGTGTCGAAATTTTTCCGGTCGCGATGACCGGCGTGGTGAGCCCATGCTTGCGAAGCATCGTGCGCGCTGCCTCGGCCATGTGCAAATTATAGCCGTCGGGATATTCCATCGGCGGCATGCAGCGATCGCCGGAGTAACCGGTGTAAGGATAAAGCACTTCACCTTCCTTGTGCACTGCGTCCTCGAATTTGCCGCCGGCAGATAGCGAGATATAATCAACGCCTGCCTGCGCCATCCGAAGTGCGATCACCGCCGACTCCGCAGTCGTGTATCCGCCCTTGATGCATTCCTCACCCAAAAAGCGTACACCGAGCGCGAAATCGCTGCCGACCATTTTTCGGACCTCATTTACGACAAGCAGTGGCACACGCAAACGGTACTCTAAAGATTTGCCGCCAAAATCATCGGAGCGTTTATTCTTCTTCGATAAAAAGCTGGAGAGCGTATATGCATGCGCCATGTGCAGCTCGACGCCGTCGTAGCCGCATTCGCGCGCCCGCAATGCGGCGCGGCCATATTGCGCAATAATGTTACGAATGTCCTCAACAGAAAGATCTTCGATCTTCTGCCGCCAGCCTGAACGGGCGATCTTGAGGAAATGAATGATCTGTGGAAGGACTTTCGAATCTGAAGTGTCGTGTACTTTCGCCGCAAGATCTTTGAGGCCGGCTTCGAACGTCTCATCGCAAATGCGTAGCAGCGGACCCGACTTCGCGTTATGCACGGCCATTGCCTCGACGACGATGAGTCCGACCTCGCCTTTTGCAAATCGGACATACCGGTCGGTGATATCCTGATTGACCAATCCATCTTCGCCCGAAAGCCGCGTGACCATCGCCGGCAGCACAAGCCGGTTTGGCAACGTCATGTTGTTGATGGTAAACGGCTCGAAGAGTTTCGGAAACGGATGCGACATGGCAAGACGAATAATGAGAGTGCTTCAACCGAGGCACGCGATGAGAAGTTTTGATAGAGAGTTCAAGCGCTCCTTAAAACGTGTCATTGCGAGGAGGTTTGATTCGCAAAACGAATCAACCGACGAAGCAATCTTCAGGAGCAGGGATGACTGCGAAAACCAAGTACCTCACGACAGGAGATTGCTTCGTCGGCTTTGGGGCCTCCTCGCAATGACCTCGTATGGAAGGGCCACATTTCGCCATGTGTCATTGCGAGGAGGGTTGATTCGCAAAGCGACTCAACCGACGAAGCAATCTCCAGGAGTGGCGATGACTGCGAAAACCAAGTACCTCACGACGGGAGATTGCTTCGTCGGCTTTGGGGCCTACCCGCAATGACCTCGTATGGCAACGCTGTCTAGACGACGCGAGGTGCACTCAAAGTAGCAATGCCTGCTTTACAAATCCATCGCCCTTCTCGATCAATTGCAACGCATCCTTTTTGTTCACGTTTCGTAGTTGCATGACGATGGCGCTTTTAACGTGATTGCCACTTAATTCGAGTAACTTGGTGGCACGATCGTAGTCGCAATTTGTCGCGAGCATGATGATGCGTTTCGAGCGCTCGACAAGTTTTAGGTTTGTTTGCTGCAGATCTACCATCATGTTTTCGTAGACCTTACCCATACGCACCATTGCAGTCGTCGTGATCATCGAGAGCACCATTTTTTGTGCAAGCGCCGATTTCATTCGCGTCGAGCCCATGAGAACTTCGGGGCCGACAAGCGGACAGATTGCGTTGCTTAAAAAAGGAAATGTGACTTCGCTCCTTGGATTTGTTGTGAGTAAGACGGTATAGGCACCTAAAGCATGCGCTCTCTCAAGTGCGCCGAGTACAAACGGGGTACGCTTACTCGCAGCGATACCGATGACCATATCTTTTTCTGTGATCCTACGACTATCCATCTCAAACGCACCCGCCTCTGGCTTATCCTCGGCACCTTCCTGGGCCTGAAAAACGGCTTTGTCGCCGCCTGCGATTATTGCCTGTACCGTTTCGGGCGAAGTTCCGAAAGTGGGTGGACATTCCGCAGCATCGACGACGCCCATTCGGCCGCTTGTGCCAGCACCGACATAGAAAAGCCTTCCGCCGATTTTCAGTCTGCCGACAAGCTCTTCAACCACTTCCGTAATAAAAGGTAGCTCAGTTTCTACGGCAATGGCGACTTTTTTATCTTCGTTATTGATGAGAGCAAGAATTTCGGCGGTGCCAAGCTCATCCATTTTCATTGAGGCAGGATTGCGTTGCTCCGTCGAGAGCTTAGAAACTTCTGTAAAAATAGACATTAGCCTTAGATTATTAGGTCAATGGCGCAGGCGGCTGAGGTGTTTGGAGTGTTCCACGTGGAATATTCCGAAGCGCAGAGAATAAAAGTGCAAGATCTGCAGGTGTAACTGCTGAGGTATTCGAGGCAGCCGAGAGCGTAGCGGG
>JBBSDW010000171.1:0-6427 GCA_038240295.1 Kapaibacterium sp. (SeqCode) | reverse complement strand
AGCTGCTGTTGAATTACGAGAATCTCTGATCGATCCCTGCGTCGCAGTCGCCTGAGTGCTTGGAGCTGTTGATGAAGCGCGAGATGACTGCGCAGTAGTCGGCGCCGTTGGACGCGTTGATGAGAATCCACGATTGGAGCCTCCATTGTTCGCGCTCGTACCGTTGCGAACACCTGTTCCATTTTGTGCAACAGGTCCGCCAGAGCGTACGCGTGAATCGCCGCCCGTAATGCGACCTACGCGGTGATTCGGATTGCGATCGTATCCATCTGTATAATTGCGATCGCGATCGCGCCCACGCCAACCATCACCGTAGCCCTCGTAATAATTTCCGTAGTACCCGCGACCTCCGTAGCCACCCCAGATCGGATAGACGAACGGATCGTAGAACGGGTCGTAACAGGCATAGAACGGCGCAGGTGGATATTCGTAATATGGATCGTAGAAATATCCGCCCGTCCAGAAACGACGGCGATGATACCAGTTATCGTAGGGATAGTATCCACCGCCACCGAACGAATATGGATACGCCGAAAGATAAGGATAGTACGTGCCAACCCCAAACGAAAACGCAACACCGGTTTGAGCCGGGTAGTAATCGTAGAATCTGTGGTAGGCATCTGGTCCATAAAAATTATTGACGACCGTTGTACCCGACGCATATCCAGGATCGTTGCGCGGACGGCTGTCATCGACATAGACCGTATCAGCTTCCCCCGCAGGATCGGCCCGGCCAGCAGGATCGGCCCGGCCAGCAGGATCGGCCCGGCCAGCAGGATCGGCCCGGCCAGCAGGATTTTGCTCGGCGTTTGCGTATACAACCGTATCGCTCACAACTTCCGGCGGAGCTTGCCTCTCGACCACGACTTCGCGATGAGCTTTCTGACCCGAGTACCCCCAGTAATCGCCACCGGAAGCTGCTTGCGTATAGCATCCCGTGATGAGTGGTGAAACGAGCACGCCGGTTATAAGAAATGTCCGGATAGAATTGTAGCCGTTCATGGCATTTACCTGTATCGAATTTGACAAATACTTTTCGTGTATTGCTAACGCAAAAAGGGGCAATAGGATACCAAATTCGGTACTACTGTTCGGTTAATTGGGATTCATGCTGCTGAGTATGGTTTTGTCATCGACGAGATGCAGAAGGCGTCGCCGGTTTATCGTCGTGCTTCTCGCGCGATGAGCATTTCGACGAGTGCGAGGATCAAGGCAGCAGCGAGGAAGGCTTGCCAGAGTTCAACACCAAATCGTGAGCGGATGACGCGTTGCACAATGTCGGTCTGAGCGGGCTCCATCATTACGAGGTTTTTTTTCTCGTTCATGAGTGCGCCGAGTGCCTCACGAGTTTCCGCAGTGGTTGCGCGCGTAAGATTCGATTCACTGCTTTCGGTATTGACCGCAAATGCTCCAATAGGATCGCGAGCCTCAGCGTCGAGAAAGAGTGAATAATTTCCGGCATTCGATGCGCTCTCCAAATGAACGCGCGCCCTGCCATCGGCGTCAATCGTGACCGGCGCACGAGCGGTCAGCGCCGTTGTCGGCTTCCCATCTGTCCCAACTTCACCTGGAAGCTTGACGACGAGCGTTGTTCCTGCCTGCACTCCCCGCAATTCAGGGAGAACAAGATCAAACGGCTGGGTGGTAACATACTGAGACCTGACGTTCTCGTCCCGATGTGCGCGGATCGAACTGATATAGGCGGCAGTTCGGCGCATGAGCGGCAGAAAAATACCTTTGCGAGGCATGTCGCTGAATTGCAACGTCGGCGGAACGGCATACTCCAGAATCTCGCCTTTGCCGATCGAGATCTGTAAGAGCAGCGGCGCACCATTCGAAAGTTCGATCAGCGCAGAAGATCGCGGCGCGTTCAGCGTATAGAATTCGTAGAACTTTGGCGACTCGATGCCATGCACGGTGCCGCCTGAAGTGCTTTGCTTTTGATCGAACATCCCAGAAAAGAATGGATGCGAAGGATCGAGTTGTGCAAAACTTACATAGTGCGATGCATCCTGTGCGTTCCCATTTTTTGACTGGATCGTGGGAAGCCCAAGCCTCGGAGCGACCGATGCATTGAATTGGGTCACATCGAGACCTGGCGCAAGGAAGATCGCCGCACCATGACCCGCGCTTACGTAATCATGCAACGCGCCGACATCGACTGCATCGAGCGTTCGCGAGATCATCACCATCACGCCATCCAATCGTTCGCTTAGCGTGCCGATCGAACGCAAATCCTGCGTGGGATGAATCTCTGTCGAAAACGGAATACCGGCGGAGGTCGAGAGCGATTGCTCGAGCGCAAGTTTCAGGAATGTCGTCGAGGCCGGATCGTCGGTATAGATCGCAATGTGCCGAGTTGCAGGAATATCGATGATCGCAAAGCGGCGATTATCAAAGGGAAGCTGATCGGGCTCAAGCTCTGCCCGAACCGATACAATGCCCGCTCCGCGAGGCGCTCCTGAAATGCTCATGCGCTCGGTGGCGTGTGCGGCAACGTGCGGGATGGTTTGCTGAGCAACTCGCTCGTCGTTGTAAAAAAGTGAAACAACGGGATTTGTTGCATCGACATCACTTGTGTTTCTGATCCATGCATTGAATTCAACCGGCCGGCCCGGCTCAAAAACCGTCGTGACGGGAAGTAAGGAGTCAATCGCAAGATTGAGACCCTTCAACTCGCCGCTGCCGATCGGGATGTGAAAGATCTTCGTCGAAGGATCGAAGAGTTTGAGCAACGAGGAGGTATCTTTCTTTTTTGAAGAATCGACATTCACACTTACACCACGAAGATTTCCGGCTTGATCATCGGTGATCACATAAACTTCCTTGTTGATATTTTTAGATTGTGCGAGTATTGCGCTCGCAAGGTGCAGACCGTCGCCAAGCTGGGCGGGCCGATCCGCAATCTCGATCCTATCGATCGCCTCCGATACAGCCTTTTTTCCATGAAGCGTTGCCGAGAGCGAGGTGACCGAACTTCGGTCGAGTGTCGCCAGCGGAAGGATGACAGCATCGTCACCTTCTTCTACCAGTTGACTCAAATTTTTCGCCGCTTCTTTTGCTTGCTTAAGTAGTGTCCCGTGATCGTCCGAACGAGACATACTCGCTGAATTGTCGATGAGGATCACCAGCGAACTCGATGCATGCGAACTTCCCCAGAGCCCTCCCAGATAGCCCTGAACCGCAGGCCGCGCGAAGGCGAGCACCACGGCAATCACGAGCAGGGTTCGAATGATCAGCAACAGGATCTGCCGAACCTTAACGGTTCGCATGCTCGTTTTTTCGAGCTTCTTTAAAAATCGCAGAGATGTAAATTCGACTTTTCTCGCCCGGCGCTGCGCGAATAAATGGAAGAGCACCGGCAGCGATGCGGCGGCGAGTCCGAAGAGAACAAAGGGATTGAGGAAGGTCATGTCGTGCGCGGCCTCATCGTTTGACGATCAGCTTCGTTTGAGCTGACGGATCGGTGACACCACGGCCCGTCTCAAAAAATCTCAGAAAGTATGCGCCGTTTGCAAGACCACTCAGATCGAGCGCAGTCGAGGAAACATTGCGTACCAGGTCGGTTCGCATCATCTCGCGACCGCTTGCATCATAAAGATAAAGCGTACCACCCGGATCGTAATCGAACATCACCGTCGCTCGTGCTGCGCTCGCTGGGTTTGGTTCGATCACCATCGTCGGATTCGTTGCAACGACATCGCTCGCGGTTGAACCGCCCACTTTGAATGTAAAAACTTCCTGCGCCGGGTCGCGCGGAAGATAACGCAGTGTATCGCTGCTATCGCGAACCTCGATGGCGTAACGAACGATCGTGCCAGGATCGAGCCCTGTGATATCACCTTCAAAATGAAGCGAATCGGTCCGCGATAAACTTTGACGATTCCAAAGGGGCGCACCTTCGCCCACACCATAAAGTAAGGTTGAATTTTCAATTCCGTTATTGGCTGCAACGCCGACACGAAGGTGCGCTGTGTTAGATTGCAGGCTCAAACGCGGGGGACCGATCACGGTGCCCAACTGCATGACAGCGGCGTAGGCATTAAGTCTCCCCCATCCATACGCGGTATCTGGGTGCGAAGACTGAGAGCCCGAGGCAAGCACTGCCCGCCGGATCTCCTGCGCACTTGCTTCTGGATGTGCCTGCATGAGAAGTGCGCAGGAGCCTGCGACGAGAGGTGTTGCGAAGCTCGTGCCGGTACCCGAATAAAATCCGCCGCCCACATCACCGAGAACAACGCCTACACCTGGAGCGCAAATTTCTGGCTTGATCCTTCCATCGCTCGTTGGTCCGCGAGAGCTAAAGCCTGCGATCGTGTCGTCAACATCGAGCGCACCGACGGAAATCATGCTATCGGCATCCGCTGGAGTCAGCATGTGTGGATTTCCGCTGTTGCCGGAATTGCCCATCGCGTTCAGGCAGAGCACTCCAAGTTCTGCTGCATGCTGCACTGCGCGGGCAGCAATGGTCGTCCGTCCATTTAGATCGGCATAAGTATGGCTCACAAAGCCGCTATCGAATCCGAAATATCCGAGTGAACTTGTTGTCAATTGCACACCAGTCGATTCCATCCATTCGAGGGCGACGGCATAGTTATCCTCTTCGCGCGGAGTTTCGCTGCGCCCATCTTCCGTTTTTGCGAGCGTGATCGTTGCATTGTAGGCCGGGCCGATCAATTGGTCGGGAAGATATCCAGCGGCGGCACTGAATACTCCGGTGCCGTGACCATCCTGCCCTGGTTGATCGTCGGCCTGATTCGCCGTTACCGAATCTTTAAATACAAAATCATACTCGGCAACAACGTTGCGCGATTTGAGCACATCGATTGCCTGCCAGCGAAAACCGGTATCGAGAAATCCGATATGAACATCCGTTGCATCGAAACCAAGTGCGTGGAGCGGCAATACATTGATACGCGATAGCTGTGACTCCGAAGGCCCATAATGACCAACAAGACTATCCGGGGGAAGTTGACCTGCAAGATTTTGATCTTGCCGAGCATACTTCGCGCTCGTAGGTTCGGTTTCCAGTTCACGCTCAGCCGATCGCAAGACAGGCTGCACCGAAAGCACGAAGGGAAGCGACTTTAGTTTATGCAACTGTGCTGCCGTCAAGTTGGCAGAGATGGCGTTCATCCATTTCGATGCGTTGATCGGACTCACCCCAAGTGCAGAAAGCTGATGAAGATAATCGTACGAGATAGGAGCATCTTCGTACGTGAGTACCCCACTACGTTTGCACGACAGCGCCTTCATTCTTCGTGCGACTGCAGACTCCGCAAGTGTTGTCAGTGTCGAATCATAGACTGCGTTGCCGGCACGCCATTCTGCTGGCGCAATACCTTTTCCGTTAAAAAGTATCCATACCTTTTGCGTTTGCGCATGCAGCAATGTGGCTGGAATGCACAAGAGAGAGCAGACAAGGACCGCGTGCGTTGCAGATCTAAGCATCGCCGTTCTTAGCCCTTCATGAGTCGCTCGATGAGCGAGACGCTCGTGATGCTATCGGCCTCTGCGTTAAAGTTGGTGATGATCCTGTGACGCAGCACTGGGACGGCGAGCGCCTGAATGTCCTCGATCGCCGGAGTGTAGCGTCCATCGAGCAGCGCACGAACTTTTGCTCCCAGCACAAGATACTGCGACGCACGCGGGCCGGCGCCATAGCTGACGTACTTCGTGATATAATCGGGTGCGCCCGATCGTTTCGCTCTTGTTTTCCCAACGAGGCGAACCGCATATTCAATGACATTGTCGGCGACGGGAACATCGCGCACGAGATCCTGATAGACACAGATATCGTCGCCCGACATCACTTTGTTCAGCTTCGATTGAACGCCGGTTGTGGTATTCTTGACGATAGAGATCTCTTCTTTTTCAGAAGGATAATCGAGCCAGAGATTGAGCATAAAACGATCGAGTTGCGCTTCCGGTAGCGGATAGGTCCCCTCCTGTTCAATCGGGTTTTGTGTTGCGAGCACAAAGAATGGCTCTTCGAGCGAGTAGGTCGTGTTCGCTGCCGTCACTCGGTGTTCCTGCATTGCTTCGAGCAGCGCAGCCTGCGTCTTTGGCGGCGTACGATTGATCTCATCTGCCAGGATGATATTGGCGAAGATCGGTCCGCGAATGAATCTGAATTCTTTGCCACCGGTCGAAATGTTCTCCTCAAGTATTTCGGTACCGGTAATATCGGTAGGCATCAGATCGGGTGTGAACTGAATGCGGCTGAACCTGAGATCGAGTACGTCGGAGAGCGTGCGAATGAGCAGTGTCTTGGCAAGTCCCGGCACGCCGACAAGCAGGCAATGGCCTCGTGCGAGCAAGGCGATCAGTAATTGATCAATGACCGTATCCTGACCAACGATAACCTTGCCGATCTCCTGCTTGAGCGCTTTAAAACCAGTGACAAGCTGCTTCGCCTTTTCGATCT
>JBBSDW010000170.1:0-6450 GCA_038240295.1 Kapaibacterium sp. (SeqCode) | reverse complement strand
GGTGAAAGTTTTGAGATCAACAAACTTCCGATGTGGAGGCGCGGTGATAAATTTTCGAGTCAGTTATCGGAGAGCATTCGTATCGGTATGGATTACCGCTCGCAGGCGCTTTTATTTCGCGACCAGGTTCTGACTCCCGACTCGGACGGAATCGCCCACACCAATACCTCGACGATCAAGACGTTGCAGGCTATGGCAATGCCTGTTTATATTTCGGCTCAACTAACGCAGAGTACTTCGCTCTATGCTCGTTATGATTTCTTTACGCCGAGCGCCTTCTCTGCCTTCGGACTTGTCCATTTCGTTCATTCGAGCGGTGAGATCCTGCAATCGAACGACGTTTTCACAGATGCCTATCTCAAGGTCGGAGACTTTATGCCCAACTTCGGTGAGCGCTTCGATGACCATACTGTTTATTCAAGAGGCGGTGACGGCTCGCTTTCACGATTTGGCCAGGATGGACTATTCTGGAAACCAAGTTACAAGGATATCGGCGCCGAACTTGGCTTGACACTGCTCGATCATATCAACCTAACCATTGGATACTTCGAAGGATTGGAGTATGCGGCGAATGCAACCTTCGATGGCGACACGACGAATCGAATGGCACTTGTCCTTCGTGGTGTATACGCGACCGAGATCGTGCCAGATCTTGTCTCGATCGAACTGGGAGGATCATACTATCTGCATCCTCATGATTATCTGACGCTCACTGGAACCGATTCGTCTCAGAATATTTCTATCCTCGCAGCGCATGGTGGAGTGCATGTTGGACCGATATCGCTCATTGGCGAGGTTGATATCGCAAAAAATATTCCGACGCAAAGCCTCTCGACACTTCCCAAAGTCAACGCGCTCGTCCTTGAAGCGACGGCGGATGTCACTCAGGGACTCACGATTCTCGGACGTTATGAAACCTATAAGGATCAGGATGAGTCTGGCATAGTAGGTACCGAAGTAAAAGATCGCATCGTGGCAGGGCTGCAGTGGTTTCCAATTCGCTTCGTCGAACTACGTCCTGAATTTCGGGTTGCCAAACTCTCCGTGCCTTCATCGCTCGATCAGGCGCTGCGCGAGGATCACACCCAAACGACATTGCTCATCCAAACTCATATCTTTTTTTAATGCCAACAGTAACCATCCGAATCGAGGATGACATCCGGCGGATCGAATTGCCGGAGGAAGTGGCGACCGCGGAAGTGATCAAAATGGGTAGCGGTGCCTACTTTGTAAAAACTGCGACCGGATCTCGGGAAATTTTTGTCGACGAACACGGTACGTTCAGCGACGGCAATTCTGTCGATGGGTTTTCGGTGGAATTGCTCAGCGTACGCGAAGCACTAATCCGCGAGCGATTTGCATCTTCGATCGTGAATGGCAAGTCTGCTGGCACTGGCTCGCTGATCGTTAAATCGCCGATGCCCGGGCTTGTTCGATCCATTCTCGTTGCGGTCGGGGATACAGTTGAAAAGAACTCGACGCTCCTTATTCTCGAAGCGATGAAGATGGAAAACAATATCTCCGCCGCAGGGGCAGGCATTGTTACGAGTATCTTTGTAGAGCCTGGGACGAGCGTTGATAAGAACGCCCGCCTCATCGAAATCGAGCGACGGGAGCCATAGGTGCGGCCCGATCGGCTCTTTGCCTGCTCTAAATGAATGTCACTGTAAGTTGCGCAGGACGCTTTCACGCGTTCCAACTCGTCGAACAGCTCTATCGAAGAAAGAGCTTAGCTCGCTTTGTGACGACGACGCTTAACTCGCGATTGCTTCCTAATCGCGCCCTACCCGCGTCGCTCGCGAACGATCCTGAGTTTCGTAAGCGGGTTACCACTCTACCACTTCCAGAATATCTTTGTTATGGGATCAGGCAGATCCCTTCTTCGGCCTCACAATCGTTTGCATATTTTATCAAGGATAATCTTTATGATCTAAAGGCTGCAAAGTTTGTGGAAGATTCTGATTTATTTGTCGGATGGGCCGATCAATCGCTGTTTCAACTTCGCGAAGCCAAAACACGCGGCACCAAGACGATCATCGAACGCGGCTCGACGCACATCGAATATCAGTACGGACTGCTAAAGGATGAGCGCGCACGCGTTGGTATCATTGTGACTCAATCGGCAACATCCTTCGATGCGAAGCTGATCGAAAAGCAACTCAAAGAGTATCATGAGACCGATTACATCATGGTGCCAAGTGCGTTCGCGCTTCAGAGCTTTATCGAGCGTGGGATCTCTGCATCAAAACTTCTGAAGGTACCCTACGGAATCGACCTTGCTCGATTTCGTCCAACGAACCGGCAGCTCTCTCGACCTGGTTCAATCAAGATCCTCTTCATTGGTCCGGTAGGAATTCAAAAGGGAATTCGTTATTTGCTGGAAGCCGTAAAGCAACTTCGCAGTTCAGGTCTTCGAGTTGAGTTAACGGTTATCGGCCAGGTCGAGGAAGAATTTAAACACTGGTTCGAGCAGAGCCCACTGCGAAATGAAATATCGGAGCATATCCCTTTCGTTGCAAATAGTGAGCTTCCAAAATATTTTGCTGGACATGACGTCTTTTGCCTGCCTTCATTGCAAGAGGGGCTTGCGCTGGTGATCGGAGAGGCAATGGCGTCCGGACTGCCGGTGATCGCGAGTACGAATAGCGGAGGAAGCGAATTCATCCGAGATGGCATTGACGGGTTTATCATAAATGCCGGCGAAGTGGCGCCGATCGTTAGCAAGCTCGAAGAACTTGCTAACGATCCACAGCGGTGTTACGATATGGGTCGCGCAGCTGCTGAGCGAGCGCAGCAATTCAGTTGGGATGCATACGGCGAACAAATTTTTGAAACCTATAAACGGGTGATTGCTGGTGCCGATGAATCGTCAAAGGCAGCGGGACCCGAGATCGCGAACTACTACGACGAATACTGGAATCGCGAAAAAGGGTGGACCCCATCGCACCGATTTACCGATGCCCAGCTTGCGCTCCACTTCGACAGTTTGCTCAAACCAACCGACCATGTGCTTGATGTTGGTTGTGGCGATGCCGAAAATTATCAGGGGTGGCTGGTCAAGAAAGTGGAGAAACTTGCTGCGGTCGATATTAGTAAGTCGGGCGTTGAGCACGCGATCGCACTCGGGCTGGATGCGCAGGTGCACGACTTTTCAGAAAAATTTCCTTACGCGGATAACTCGTTTGATGCCGCGATCTGTGTCGAAGTGCTCGAGCATCTTTATGATCCGAAATTTTGCGTCGAAGAGATCACCCGCATTTTGAAGCCGGGCGGCCTTTTCATTACCAGTGTCCCGAACAACGGCTATTTCCGCGAGCGTCTGAAGATGTTGACGCGCGCGGAGCTTTCAACCTCCATCACCGACTTTGGGAATGAGTGGAAAGGCGCGCATATCCGGTTTTATAGCATCAAGTCGTTTACCCGAATGCTCGAGGTCGCTGGTATGCGTATCGAGCGAGTGAAATCCAATGGTGACTCCTCGATCTTCGATGGCTTCGATGCGCTCGGCGGATACGTGACGCAGCAGCTGACCTCGCTCATGCGGCAAAAGCTTCCACGCGCACTCAAGCTTTCCTTTCTTGAAAATGTGTGGCCATCGCTCTTTGCGCCGCACATGATCGTATGGGCGAGGAAAAAAGAGGCCTGATATGCGAATCGCTCTCGTCGGATCCTTCTGGCAATTTTCACTCGAAGAAAGTTATGCGAGGGCATTTACTGCGCTCGGTCACCAGGTACTTCGATTTGATTTTGACGAACACTATCGCTCGGTGTTTTTCGCAAAGTATCGTCCGACCGAAGTTCTGTTACGGCGCGAAATTGCAAGACGCTCCAGCCTTTGGCTTCGGAACGTATTGATCGAGGCAAAACCCGATCTCCTTCTCGTATTCAAAGGCCGTTTCATTTTGCCAGAGCATCTCTTAGCGATCAAATCCGCTCTGACCGATACACAGCTCCTGAATTTCAATCCCGATAGCCCCTGGGAAAAAGCAAACAGCACCAACTGGCTCCTCGATTCACTACCGATCTACGATCTCCATTTGAGCTGGAGCAAACAGTTGCTTGCAAAGTTCACTGGCGCAAATGCGAAGCGTGTTGAATATCTTCCGTTTGCATACGATCCCGCGATCCATCAGCCGGTTGCCGACGAGGACTTAGCGGAGTTCGATGCTGTACTGGTCGGCACCTACGATCCGACAAGAGAAAAAATTCTTGCTGATCTTGGTGAATTCAACATCGCGATCTGGGGCAACGACTGGAACCGCGCTACGCAGATTCCGAAAGGGTGGCTCAAGGGCAGCGCGGTCTATGGCAAGGATTCGGCGCGATTACTCAAACGTGGCATGGTGGCACTCAACTTTTTGCGGCCCCAAAACATAGGCTCGCATAATATGCGAACCTTCGAGATTCCCGCGACGGCAACCACGATGCTGACCGACCGTACGCCTGAGCATCTTGCGTTTTTCGACGAGGGTTCGGAGATCGAGTGCTTTGAAGGATTAGAGGAGCTGAAGTTGAAGCTGCGCCAGCTTTCGCAAGGCATGAAAAAGGTGAACTACGGAAGAAATGCCTACGTTCGAATACAAGACGAAACCTATGAAAAGCGGGCTGCCCGAATCATTCGCCTGCTCTAGCTATTGTTGCCCTGGATACCTTGAAGCTGCTCTACATCGGCCACACGTATTCTATTCGTGCGAACCAGGCCAAGATTGCGCAACTCGCTCGACTGAATGAAGTCGAGCTGACGTTGATTACGCCCGATCGGTGGAAGGGACCCCTCTACAATAATATATCCGACCCGTTCGAAGATCACTTCGATGAACCCGTCACCCATCACCGCTTACCTGTTGTTTTTGGCGGCCGTGAAGGGGCCTATTTTTATCGGTCAAAGCTCTTTTCGATCGTAGCGAATCTGCAGCCCGATGTGGTTCACGTCGAGCAGGGCGCGCACGCGATGAGTTACGCACAAACCTTGCTCGCACTCAAGCGGTTTTCTCCACATTCCAAAGCGACCTTTTTCACCTGGTGGAATTTACCTTACTCGCTTACAGGTCTTCGAGCGATGGTCGAACCCTTCAATTTGAAGCATTCTTCGTGCGCCATCACGGGTAACGAAGCGGCACGTTCCATTCTTGTCTGCCGCGGATTCGATAAGCCGATGCACGTGATCCCACAGCTTGGCGTCGACTTGAATGATTATGTTTTGAAACATCCGCTTGTTAGACTGGAGGAAAAGTTCGTCGTTGGATACGTCGGTCGTGTCACGGAAGAGAAAGGCGTGATCGATCTCGTTGAAGCGATCGGCGCATCGCTGTCGAGATCGGAGATACTCTTGCGTGTCGTCGGTGCTGGCGCGGCACTGGATCAGTTAAAGGCAAAAGCCGCCTTGCTGGGTGTCGTGCTGGAAGTTCATCCCCCTGTAAGGAATGAGGAGGTGCCTGCATACCTGGCGAAGCTTGACACGCTCGTACTTCCAAGCAGAACGACAGAGGAATGGGTCGAGCAATTCGGTCATATCCTGATCGAGGCAATGGCAGCCGGTGTGCCGGTGATCGGATCGTCGTCTGGTGAAATTCCAAATGTGATCGGAACAGGGGGTAGGATCTTTCCTGAAGGAAACGTTGAAGCCCTCGCATCGCTCATTGATGCATTTGTTGGGCATGATAGAATACGCGAAGAACTTAGCCGAAAGGGGAGAGAGCGTGTTGAAAGCGAATTCACGCATGCCCGAATCGCGGAGAAGCAATATTCGCTCTATGAGTGGATGATGGCGTATGGTAAGTCAGTCGGAGAGCTTTCGGTGGCGGCAACTCACCGCAAAATGGAGACAGCCGTACAGTAATGGACAATCTGATCGGTCTCGGATTGATCCTTGTGATTATGCTCGGCATCACGCGCACGCCGCGCGCGTATATCATCCTTTGGTCGTTCGCAACGCCGATCTTTTATATCATCTTTGGTGCGAAGACGATCTTCATCAACCTGGGTTTTACCAATGTAGAACTCTTTAGCGGAGTTTTACCGATCATCGTTACGATCATGGCATTTCTTAAACTAACGCCAACGGAAAAAAGGCGGGCCTGGAAATATAGCCCAAAGATGTGGCTTCTTTTTCTGGGTTATTATGGCATTTCGCTCTTCTGGTCCGATAACGGTGGTACCGGTATTCGAACCGTGATCCAGCTTGGCTTCCCATCCTTCCTTTATATCATTGCTTTCAACGTGATTCAGGGAGATCACGATGTCGCGAAATATTTCAAGGCGATGATGATCATCAATCTCATTGTCGCAAGCGTTGATATTTATAATGCGATCGCAGGCTGGGCATATATTCACGGTAACGGTTTTATGTTTGGCGGTGTGATCGGCTATCGCACCGTTTCGGCCTATTTCTATGCGACGATGGGCGTGCTGTTTTTTCTTCGGATGATGGAGAAATTCAGCATCCTGTAT
>JBBSDW010000169.1:0-6451 GCA_038240295.1 Kapaibacterium sp. (SeqCode) | reverse complement strand
CCCCGTTCCCTTCTAGTGTCCCCCGTTCCCTTTCACCGTTCCCTGTCCCCTGTTCCCCGTTCCCTGTTACCTATCCCCTTCCCACAGCACGGAAATCTCATTCGACAGATTACGGTTAACAAATGACTCATTCAATCAACCTACAGTGCAGCATCGGTTCGGTCGGGTTTTACAACTAACTACTTTCGTTCTTTTTTCGAGCGTTCTTTGGGCGCGCGCGGCGAATGCTCAACGCTCGACGCGGCCGCTTGAGGCTGAGGAATGCCGGATGATCGATATCGACTCCGCCGACGATCGCCCAAGCTTTACGCTCGACGGACTCACGATGTATTTCGGTTCGCGAAGATTTTCACGCGATCCCTGGCGTGTGCCCGATAATAATCCACAGTGGAAATGGGATTCCGATATCTGGTATCGCGTTTTTAAGGACTCGCTTTGGTCGGCGCCGATCAATTTGGGTCAGCCGGTAAATAACTCGGGCGGACAGATCAACCCGACCGTTCACCCTCGCGGCGATCTTGTATACTATGTCTCTGGTATCGGCGGCGCGGTCTTCTGGCAGGCGAAGCTTGTCAACGGAAAATTTCAGGATCCGAAACCTGTGCCCGGTCAGATCAACGGCATCTACCAAAATCGCTCGCTCTCGGCTGCGCTCTATATGGATTCGGTCCGCAGGATCTCGCTGCTCGAAATGGCGCCCGATTCCGATCTGCTTACACGTGCACCGGCAGCTTACGACCTCCACTATCGCGAGCACATGGTCAAGCATTTGCAGACGCAGGGCGCCGTGAATTTCGCTCAGGGAAATATGCGCGGTGAATCGACGGTAACGCCAGATGGGAAAGCCGTGATCATCTCGGAAAATTTCGGGCTGGCCGGACACTACGGTTTAGGCGGCATGGGCGATGAGGATCTTTGGGTCGCGCCGATCAACGAACAAGGCGAATGGGGCGGACTGACTCCACTCGGCAACAATATCAACACGGCATGGGCCGAGACCTATCCATTCATTGCAGCCGATGGCTTGACGCTTTATTTCACATCGAATCGGCCATGCACGACGTGTCCGGTGACGGTGACCGGCGGCGACGATATCTATCGAACACAATTTGTAAAAGATCACTGGACCGATCCTGTGCCGCTCGGTGCGCCATTCAATTCGCCTCGTGACGATTATGGATTTAGCATCGGCCCCGATGGCGAGACGGCCTATTTTGTTTCGAACCGGTCGGGAAAGTCGCGTCTTTATCAAGTGAGTCTTCGCCCGAGCGATTCTGCGATCGCACCGCTGCCGGTCGTGATCGTGCAGGGAAAGGTGACGGACGCCGTCACTGGCAGGCCGCTGCATGCCGAGATATTCGCGGACGATCTCGATGCCGACTCTACTCGTCTGAGCGTGTTTAGCGATAGTGTCTCCGGTGTTTATGTGCTCGCTGTTCAGCGGGGTCACCGGTTCGGGCTGAGCGCTGTTGCGAATGGCTACCTGCCGCGCTCGGAGCGATTTTCTGTTCCGAAACATCAAGCCTTCGATCGTACAAAACTTGACCTTGCACTTGCGCCGATCGCTGTTGGCTCGACTTCGGAATTTAAGAACGTGCTCTTCGAGACAGGCAAAGCGACGCTGCTAAAAGAGAGCAAGCTCGAGCTGCACCGCATCGTGCAATTCCTCGAGCGTGCGCCTGCAACGAAGATCATCATTCAGGGACACACCGACGACGTTGGCAACGATGCCTTCAACCAAAAGCTATCAGAGCAGCGCGCCAAAAGCGTGCTCGCCTTCCTTGTTAAGGAGGGAATTGCTGCTTCGCGATTGAGCGCAGTTGGGTTCGGCAAGTCGAAGCCGCTCGTCCCTGGCACTGACGCCAGCGCACGTGCGAAAAACCGTCGGGTAGAAATGGTGATCACTACAACACAATGATGCGTTAAGCGATTATGGAAAAAGCACGCATTCGAGAGATCGAGATCGCATTCGATAAAGCTGGCGATGGCAACGAATTGATCGTCATGATCCATGGCGTGGGCGCCGATCGCACCGCGTGGAAATATCAGCTTGAGCCGTTTGCAGATGAAGGCTACACTGTGGTTGCTGTTGATCTTCGAGGCTCGGGCGATTCTCAGTCGAGGAGCGAAGATGGGAAAGTGTTGCCGATCGATACACGTGAGTTTGCAGAAGATGTTCATGCGCTCATCGTTCATCTCGGATTTGCGAATGCACACTGGATCGGCAATTCGCTTGGCGGCGTCGTGATCCAGCAGGCGATCGCATTTCACTTCGATTCGCTGAACAAGATCGTTCTCTCGAATACGTTCGCCTGTTATCCGGAAGCAAAAACGTTGTTGCCGAAAGCTTCGCTTTCCTTGCGCGATAGTTCGCTCAAGGATTTTGCGCGCGTTCGGATTCCACAAGTTTTGAAACCCGACATCGATAAGCAAACCCTCGAGGAAGCGATCTATGCGATGGCGCGCAAAGATCCGGAGGCTTATCTTGCCTCATGGGCTGCTACATGGAGCGTCGATTTCCGCGATCTGTTGCCCAGCATCACAAATCCAACGCTTGTTGTTTCTTCGACGCTCGACACGATCACGCCGGTGGCGCTTTTGAAAGAACTTGCGAAAAATATCAAAGGCTCAAAACACATCACGATCAAATCTGCCGGGCATATTTCGAATCTCGATCAACCTCGAGATTTTAACCAAACCGTGCTGAGCTTTCTTTCCGCATGATCATCAGAGTGCTTCTTTGTTGTGCTTTGGCGCTCGTGGCAATAGATGCTCAGGCACAGGTTACGCTCGCGCCTTATCTCTCGGTGCGCGGTGCCGGTGCACCTGCGATCAGTCCGGATGGTAACTGGATCACCTTTGGCAGCAGTGTTTCCGGGACGTCACAGCTTTGGAAAATACCTGCAAGCGCGCCCACAAAATTTCAAGCATATTGGCCCGACCAACTTACGTTCTTTCCCGATGGCGTTGGCAATTCGGAATGGTCGCCAGATGGCAAGCGAATACTTTTTAGCAAGGATGTTGGCGGTAACGAAAATGCGCAGCTCTATCTGATCAACTCCGATGGCAGCGGACTCGATACGCTCACGAATAATCCAAAAGCAATGTTCGCCGGCGGCTTCACGCATGACGGCAAGCATATCGTCTATCGTTCGAACGAACGGAACGAAGCTTATTACGACATCTACCTCCTCGACCTCGCAACGCGCTCGAAGAAGCTTTTGCATCAATCGGATCATCAGAATGGCCTGATCGGCATGAGTGATGACCTTCGCTGGCTCTTTCTCGAACGCGACTCAGGCAACGCAGATAATTATGTGTATATCAAAGACGTGCTGCATGACTCCCCTGCTGCGGAGCCTCGCCTTTTGACACCGCACACAGGAGATGCGATCTACGAGGGTTTTCACGTTACGCACGATGCAAAACGATTGTACTTTTTTACGAATCAGGGTCAGGAATTCATGTCGCGGGACTATCTCGATCTGACGAAGCCGAATTCGCCGATCGTCTTTCGCGATCGAACAGCGTGGGATGTCGATCAGGATATTTTTTCTTCGAACGATAAGATCGAAGTTGAAACGCTCGATAGCGATGGCATCAGTGAGATCCTGATCTATGATGTTGCGACCGGCAAAAAACTTCCTGCACCGAAGCTTCCTGAAGATGGATTTATCACCAACCTCCAGCTCTCGAGCGATGGAAGCAAACTTGCTTTTAATTTTGGCGGGCCGAGAACGCTGAGTGCGATCTACGTTTTCGATCGAAGGAAGAACACCACTACTCCGGTAACCAAGCCAAACCTTGCGGGTCTTGACCCTGCATCGTTCGTCCGAAGCGCGCTAATTCATTATCCTTCGTTCGATGGCGCAATGATACCAGCTTATTATTATAAAGGCAACCGCCCTGGCCGCAATCCTGTCATTGTTTTTATGCACGGTGGACCGGAATCGCAGGAGCGGCCGACGTTTAATCCGATCGCTCAATATTACCTGCAGCGAGGATACTCGATACTCATCCCCAACGTTCGCGGGTCCACCGGTTACGGCAAGAGCTATGCGAACGCCGACAATACCACAAAGCGGATGACAAGCGTTCGCGATATGGAATACGCAGGACGCTGGTTAAAGCAGCAAGCCACTGTTGATTCAACCAAGCTGGTGATCATGGGCGGATCTTACGGCGGATTTATGTCGCTTGCTGCGATGACGATGCAGCCCGATCTTTGGGCAGCCGGAGTCGATCTCTTTGGCATCGCGAATTTCCATTCCTTTTTGCGAAACACCGGAGCCTATCGCGCGCGAAATCGTATGGCTGAATATGGTGACATCGACAAGGACTCAGCATTCCTGGTTGATATTTCGCCGCTTACGCATGTCAACGCGATCAAGCATCCGCTTTTTGTGTATCAGGGTAAGAACGATCCAAGAGTGCCTTATACTGAAGCCGAACAGATCGTCTCGGCGGTGAAAGCCAAAGACATTCCGGTCGAATATATTTTACTTCCGGATGAAGGACACGGAATTTCGAAGCGTGAGAATCGCATCAAAGTCTACACGGCGATCGTTGAATTTTTAGATAAACAGTTGAAGTAGTGGACGAAAAACCGATGCGCCTATTGGATCCGGCTAAGCTTCCTCATCCCGATTTTCATCGTGTGCTGCTCGGAGGCGTTGCGCCGAGACCGATCGCGTTTGTCTCAACACTCGATAAGGATGGTCGGTCGAACCTCGCGCCATTCAGTTTTTTTAATGCCTTCGGTATCAATCCGCCTGTTATCGCATTCAGCCCTGCCTACGCGGGGCGCACTGGACTTCCGAAGGATACGCTCCTAAATATCCTTGAGACGAAAGAATGCACCGTGAGCATTATTTCGTACGACATGGTGCATCAGGCAAGCTTGACCTCAGCGCCGTATGAGCGTGGTGTCGATGAGTTTGTGAAGTCGGGATTTACGAAGCTTGAGAGCAAAGTCGTGAAGGCGCCCGGCGTTTGCGAAAGTCCGTTTGTGATGGAGGCGAAGCTCATCCAACATCTCGAATTTGGCGGCAAGCCGGGGAGTGCGAACATGCTGATCTGTGAAGTGGTGATGCTTCACGTTCGCGACTCGGTCTTTGATGCGGAGTCTGGCGCCATCGATCCTTACAAAATGGATCAGGTCGCGAGACTCGGCGGCCCATGGTACACGCGCGCCAAGAAGGGCCTCTTCAAATGGCCGCAACCGACGAGCCTCCTACCAGGCTACGATTCACTTCCCGAGGAGCTGCGATTAAGTCATATCCTGACCGGCAGCGACCTTGCGAAACTTGCTACGGTTGAAGTGCCTGTGTTCACGCCATGCTCAACCAACGCAGAGCGCGACACGCGGCATGCGGAAGCGAAGAAGTGGCTCGAATCGGATCACATCGCAGAAGCATGGTCCGCGATCACGGGGACAGATCAGAAGTAGCGTGCGGTGGCGCTCGATGCAGGTGATCGTAACGCGATTCCTGTTGCTCCACCGGAGCGGCCCATCGTGAGCCCCAAGCGGAAGCTTGGGGTTGTGGGTCAGCGCGTGAAGATCCCCGCACCGCAGCGCGGTCGCGCCTTTGGGAATTACCGATCATCCATATCCCCGTAGCTCCAGCGGAGCGGCCCGGCATTAGCCCCAAGCGGAAGCTTGGGGTTGTGCGTCAGTGTGTGAAGATCCCCGCACCGCAGCGCGGTCGCGCCTTTGCTGACCCCATCATTCCAAAAGGCCCGGCCGCGATGCGGCGTTCGGAGCAAATGTTTTGCTCAACCCCACGCTTCCGCGTGGGGCTAACGATGAGCCGCTCCTCCGGAGCTACGAATCACCGATCGTCCACACCAAAAGGCCCGGCCGCGCTGCGGCGTTCGTCCCAAACGTTTCGCTCATCCCCCATGCTTCCATGATGATCTTCACGTGCGCTTGGCGCGGACGTGCCCCACCGTTCCCTCTTCCCCGTTCCCTGTTCTCTAACCCCAGTGATTTAAAAAGAGAACCCCGGTCGTGTTTGACGACCGGGGCCTGAACTCTCTCTCGCGTGTGTTTACACTTTGTTTGAATGTGAGGCTCTCAGGCAAACTGGCCTGAGAGCCATTTCACAATAGTTAGGTTGGCTTATGGCTGCTTGAGAACAACTACGCGAACAGTGCTCGCGTCGAGGCTACTCGACGAGGTAAGCGTTACCGTGTTAGCGAAGGTCACTGTTCCTGCGATAGCACCGGCATTCGTCATGGAGATGTATGTTTCAAGAACAACGTCACCAATATCAGCACCAGGCACACTAACGGCTGCCGCTCCTCCTACAAAGGTACCGATGGCCGTCAAATAGACGCCCATCGTTCCCTGCGGATGGCTTGGAAGCGTCACCGTTCCGGTTTGTGTACCCACGTTGTTAGATGTCGAGATAACTCCGAAGGCAGCGTTCGTTGCGTTCCTGAATTGTAT
>JBBSDW010000168.1:0-6492 GCA_038240295.1 Kapaibacterium sp. (SeqCode) | reverse complement strand
GGTTGGCAGTGATGTCTATGCCGGCACTCCGGACGGGATGTTCCGTTCAGGCGATCGCGGTGCAAGTTGGCAAGCCATAAACACGGCCTCACAAATCGAAGGGTGCTTGCGCTTAGCACGATTGGCTCCGAACTGATTGTTTCAACCAACGAACCGGGGGCTTCCTTCACCATGAACATGCGAGCGAGTTGGAGTCCGGTGAGTGCTGGGTTCACCGATCACCGCGCATATAATGTGTTTGGAAAGGTTGGCGAGACAGTTGCACGTGTCACCCCGAGTAATGCATCTAACGTAATGATCGATCTCATGGGCTGCCCTCCGGGTGCTTATTTGGCAAGGATCCAAACTGGCAGTTCGAGCCAGTCAAGATTGATACGTAAGCAGTAGCAGCGAACGCAGTAGCAGCTCCTGCTAATACCCGAAAATTTTGGGTACCCATACGCCGAGGTAGTAGCCGCCCAGCCCTGATACGATGCCGATCCCAAGGATTTCGGCTATGCTGATCAGCAAATCGACCTTTGCAAGTTTTCCTCGAACGATCCCGATCAGGATCAGAAAAAGGATGCTGAGCAACAGCGAAACAACAAACGCCTTGTTGATCGGCAGAAAAAAGTAAGCAACGAGCGGGACGATCGAGGCGACGATATAGGAGCCTGCCATTGCGAGGCTATCGGCAATCCGGACGGTACTCGGAGCAATGTCGAGGCCGAGTTCTTTCTCGACCATCGTCTTCGCATACGCTTGTGGGTTTTTGGTTAGCTTCTCGACGATCACGAGTGCATCGTCATGCGTAACGCCTTCGTTCTTGAGGATCTGCACCATTTCGTTGAATTCGTACCGAGGATTTTCATCCATCTCGTCGAGCTCGTGCTGGACTTCGGCCTTATGCACCTGCGCCTCTGCTCTTCCGGAGATAAATTCGCCGGCACCCATCGAGAGCGCACCGGCAAAGGCTTCCGCAAGACCGGCAACGATAACCGCTTTAGAATTCCCTGTGCCTCCTGCGACAGCCGACACTACTCCGAGTGGAACGAGTAAGCCATCGAGAGATCCGAAAACAATTTGGCGTATTCGGCTTAGTTTTTCAACACGCGATTTTTCTGTTCGCAGGTTTTCCTTGATCTTCGTGGATTTAGGTTCAGTAGTCATTGCTCGATCGCAACTGATGTAAGATTTCATGGATCACGCTTTGCAACTTTTGCACTTCCAGGTTCAATACGGAGGCTCGGCCTGCGTCAGCATCTCGAGAAGACCCGGGCAACGCTCTTCGAGAGATTCGCGGTCGATATAATTATAGATACTCGTCCCTTCTTCGTGTTTCAGGATAATGCCAGCGTCGCGGAGCACTTTGAAATGATGCGAACGTGTCGATTTTGGCAGATCGAGATCGAATCCGCCGCAGGCTATTTCCCCTTTTTCCAGCAGCATCCGTACGATCTTGAGTCGAATGGGATCGCCAAGCGCGTCCATAATGGTCGAAAGTGGTGTCTTAACGAGGACCGAGAGAACTTCGGGCATGGGAAGTAGAGCGCTTTAACGTTGGCAGATTTCAAGATTCGAATGGATGAATCTTTTTTGTTTAACCTTTCTTCGGAAACATTGTTCGAAGTTTCCCGAACAATGCAACCAACAGTTCGGAACTGCACTTGGGTTCGAAATGGGCACAGAATGAGTCATTCATTCTTTTCTCATCTCGGAAATTGCGGTTCCAGCAGGACTGGCATTGTCGTGCTTCAATGATCCATTCCTATCTATGTGGATAGTCCGTCTTGCGCTTCGCCGACCGTACACGATTGCGGTCTTTGCGATCTTCATCATGATCATGGGTGTGATCTCACTCAAGTACATGATGGTCGATATTTTTCCGACGATCGACATCCCGGTTGTCGGCGTCGTCTGGAGTTATCCAGGCCTTTCGGCACAGGATATGGAACGCCGTGTCGTGCTGCTCGACGAACGCGCGATCTCTTCGACCGTCAATGGAGTCTCCCGCATCGAATCGCAATCGACTGCGGGCATCGGCATCATGAAGATCTATTTCGAGCCAGGCTCCGACATCGGCGCTGCCATCGCACAGATCTCTTCGATCGGTAACACGGTCACCCATTTTATGCCGACCGGAATTTCGGCGCCGGTCGTTATTCAGTTCAACGCATCGAACCTTCCGGTCGCGCAGATCACCGCTTCGAGCGAGACCCTCCCTGAAGAAAAGCTCTTCGACTACTCGCTCAATTTCATTCGCATCCGCCTCTTCACGATCCCGGGGCTCGCAACACCTGCCCCTTATGGCGGCAGAAATCGTCAGGTCTCGGTCAGTATCGATCCACGCCTGCTCGCCTCGCGCGGCCTTTCGGCGACAGATGTCGTGACCTCGCTTCAAAATTCGAACGTGATCATTCCGACCGGAACAGCCCGTTTGGGGACACGTGAATACAGCATCACTTCGAACGCGAGTCCCTCAGCGATCGATCAGTTCAAGCGCATTCCTGTCAAAGTCGTCGGTGGTGTACCGATCATGCTTGGGGATGTCGCGACCATCGCCGATGGCTTTGCACAACAGTCGAACGTGGTGCGCGTGAACGGTCATCGCGCGGTCTATCTTGCCATTCTCAAAAAATCGAACGCCTCGACACTCGCTGTCGTCGATGCTGCCAAAGAAGCGATACCGGAGATCCAGGCAGCAGCGCCCGACGGAATGAACCTTCGACTCGATTTCGATCAATCGAAATTCGTGCGCGCTTCGATCAATAGCGTGTTGCGGGAGGGAGTGATCGCTTCGGTGCTCGTATCGTTATTGATCCTTCTCTTTCTAGGAAGCTGGCGATCGGTCGTTATCGTATGTACTTCGATCCCGCTTGCAATCATGACTTCGATCATCGGGCTCATGCTCACCGGCAACAGCATCAACATCATGACACTCGGCGGCCTATCGCTCGCGATCGGAATGCTTGTCGATGATGCGACGGTCGAAGTCGAGAACATCCATCGAAATCGACTCCTCGGAAAACCGCTGACTGTCGCGATCCTCGATGGTGCCCGGCAGATTGCGGTGCCAGCGATCATGGCAACGCTCGCAATCTGTATCGTCTTCTTCCCTGTCGTCCTTCTGACCGGGCCGGCGCGCTACCTCTTTACCCCTATGGCGCTTGCGGTAGTCGTGGCAATGTTGGCCTCCTACCTGCTTTCGCGAACTCTCGTGCCGACGCTTGCACGACTCCTCATGGGTGGCGAAGAACTTCATCATGGTGTAGAAGCGGTGGTGGCGGTCGATCATGCTACCCATGCTACAGCAGCACCACCTTTGAAAGAAGTTGGCCCGATCGGTCGCGCATCTCGCAGATTTAATCTATGGCGCGATAAGCATTTCGACCGCTTCCGCGATTCCTACGGTCGCCTGCTCGAAAAAATGATGCACGTTCGCGGGTATGTGCTTGCCGTCACTGCCGTTTTATTTATCGCGACACTCTTTCTGCCCGCACTCGTCGGCACCGACTTTTTTCCGACGACCGACACCGGCCTCATGAAAATGCACATGCGCGCACCGACTGGTACTCGTATCGAAGAGACCGAGAAACTCGTGGCACAGGTCGAGAACGATATCCGGCATATTATTCCTGCCGATGAGCTGGTGACGATCAACGATAACATTGGAGTGCCTGTCTCATATAATCTTGCATTCGTGCAATCGGATAATGCATCGTCGATGGACGCCGAATTCCTTATTGCGCTAAAAGAAGAGCATCATCCGACCGAGAAATATCAGGAGGAGATCCGGAAAAAGCTCGCTGCAGATTTTCCTGGCTCAACATTCTACTTCCAGGCTGCCGACATCGTCAGTCAGGTGTTAAACTTTGGACTTTCATCTCCGGTCGATGTCCAGATCCAGGATGCGAATCTTGACGAGGGTTATGGCTACGCACGCAGACTTCGGGATGCGATGCGCAAGATCCCCGGCACCGCCGATGTTGTGATCAAGCAGGTGCTCGACTATCCGACGCTGAGGGTCGATGTCGATCGCCAGCGTGCTGCACAGATGGGGCTCAACGAACGTGACGTTGCGAGCACGATGCTCATCTCGCTTTCTTCGAGCGGACTTGTCGCACCTTCCTTCTTCCTGAATCCGGAGAACAATGTCAACTATAGCGTCGTCGTCCAGACGCCGCTTGATAAAGTCAAGACGGTCGAGAATCTGTTGAACACTCCGATCACGGCACCTGTCTCGCTCAACCAGGCTGCAGTCCAGACCGGACCGACGGATGTGCCGAAAGCCTCATCACAAACACTTGGCAACATCGCGCAGCTAACGACGGTGGCAACGCCGAATCAGATCAGTCACTATACCGTGCAGCGTATTCTCGATGTTACCTCGAATATCCAGGGACGAGATCTTGGTTCGGTGGCGGCCGACATTCAATCGACGATCGATAAAATAGGTAAGCTTCCGAAGGGTGTGAAGATCACCGTTCGCGGACAAAACGAAGTTAAGACGGCCTCCTTCACGAGCCTCGGCTATGGCATCATCCTCGCGATCGTGCTTGTCTATCTGCTGATGGTGATCTTGTTCCAATCGTGGCTCGATCCGTTTATCATCATGATCGCAGTGCCGGGAGCGCTGATTGGAATTCTCTGGATGCTTGCACTTACAGGTACCACGATCAATGTCGTCTCGCTCATGGGTTCGATCATGGCTGTGGGAATTGCGGTCTCGAACTCCATCCTGCTGGTGAACTTTGCCAATGAAGTGCGCGTCGAAGAGGGCCTGAGCGCGTTCGATGCCGCACTCGAAGCAGGCAAGACGAGGTTGCGACCGGTCCTTATGACGGCGCTTGCAATGATCCTCGGCATGGTGCCGATGGCGCTTGCGAGTGGTGAACAGAATGCCCCGCTTGGCCGCGCAGTCATCGGCGGATTGTTGTTCGCAACCGTCGTCACACTCTTCATCGTACCGATCGTCTATTCGTTGCTTCGCAAAAAACTTCCGACGATGCATTTACTCGAAGCGAAATTTGCTGCCGAAGAATCAGGCCGAGTCTTCGATCCAGCCGCAGATCGAGAAGAGATCGCCCGTCACGCTGCGACTGCACACACGATCATTGCATAATTTTACGACCGCTCGTTTCTATGGCAACGCAATCAACAACCGTCACTCAAACTTCGAAGCGTAAAAAATCCTCCGGGATCTACGTGGGGGGTATCGTCGTACTGCTTGTCGCAGTAGGGCTGATCCTGTTTCTTTCCACATGGCGAGAAAAAAGCATTCAGAGCGATACGAAGTCGCGAACCGACGCGAGCGTTCTGGGTCCTCGCGTCCAGGTTGCCCACGTGACGCTCGCTCCGCCGGAACATGCGATCATACTCGAAGGCGACGCGCGGCCCTATTCGAGCGTAACGCTCTATGCGAAGTTGAGCGGCTATCTCAAGAGGATCACTGTCGACAAGGGCGACCGCGTCTCGGAAGGTCAAGTGGTCGCAATCATCGAATCGCCCGAGACCGACCGGCAATATCTTGCGGCGCTCGCGGATTCTAAAAACAAAGCAAAGATCGCGGCGCGCAATCGGCAGTTGCTTACGCAGCAACTCGTCTCAGCGCAACAATCCGAGCAAAGCGACGCCGACGAAGAAGTTTCGAAAGAAACACTTGCCGGTCTCGAGCAACTCAAAAGCTACGAAACAATTCGCGCTCCTTTTTCCGGCACCGTGACGGCACGTTATGCCGACCCTGGTGCGCTCTTACAAAATGCTGCCAATTCGCAAAGCAGCTCGCTGCCGATCATCGCACTCGCACAGCTGAACCGGTTGCGCATCGATGTCTACCTCGATCAGCGATATGCTACGTTCGTGCACGTTGGCGATTCGGCCGAAGTGATGCTCGCGGAGAAGCCAGGGTTTGTGCTGAACGCGCGTGTCACGAGATATACCGGCGCGCTCGATCCGGCAACGCGTATGCTGCTCGTTGAGCTTGAAGTACCGAACAGCAGCGCGGGCGGCGCCCAGATCGTTGCCGGAAGCACCGTGCAGGTGAAGTTAAATATTGTCAAACCCTCGGGATTGACAATTCCTTCGAGCGCCCTCATTGTTCGGTCGGGACCGAAAGGCACGAAATATTTTGTGCCGATCGTCGATGCAGCGAATCGCGCGATCTTCCACGAAGTAAAGATCGGCGAAAATGACGGCGACGTTGTTCAGATCCTGAGCGGCCTGACAGGCGGCGAAAGACTCGCACTCAATCTCGGCGAAACCCTCGCCGACAGCTCACACGTCCAACCGATCGACGAAGTAACACCGGCGCATTGATTACAATGCAGTTTGTGGTCAAAGATTAGGCACCCCCCCTCCGCAACACAGTCATTGCGAGCGTAGCATTTTCTTGCAAAGCAAGAAAATGCGGAGCGAAGCAATCTCCAGACGCAAGCAAATCCCCACACTCACGATTGCGACCTTTCGTAGCTCCAGAGGAGCGGCCCAGCAATAGCCCCACGCGGAAGCGTGGGG
>JBBSDW010000167.1:0-6524 GCA_038240295.1 Kapaibacterium sp. (SeqCode) | reverse complement strand
TTGCGGCGCTTGCCGTGAATGTCGAATTCGCGGCAATGAAGGAAGCAGCGGTCTCGCAGTGGCTTAAGTCACGCGCGAAGAAAATGGGCAGCAATTTATCGGAAGCGTCGGCGAGGCTGATGATCGCGCATCTTGGTACGAGCCTTCGCGTCCATGCAAACGAACTCGAGAAGCTCCAGACGTTTGCCGGCGGTGCAAAAGAGATCACCGAGCAGGATGTCGAACGCGTTGTCGGCGTTTCGCGAGAGTTCAATGTGTTCGAACTTCAGAACGCGATCGGCTCGGGACAAAAAGCGGCGGCTGTGAAAATTGCGCTTGGTATTCTTTCAAATGGCAACGAACAAAAGCAATTCCTGTTTGTCATGCTCGCGCGTTACATCGAGCATCTCATTGTTGCTCGCGAACTGAACGCCCGCGGCGAAGGCGAACGAGCGATCGCCGAAGCACTTGAACTTCGAGGAGGCGCTGCTTATTTCGTGAAAGATTACGTGAACGCAGCTAAACGCTACAGCCGAGAGCGGCTCGATCGCGCAATGCGCGCGATCGTCGAAACAGAGCAGCGAACTCGGCGCGTAAAACTGGATGACGCGCTTGTGATGGAATCTTTGATACTTGATCTGATGCCGGCATAAAACCTAACTTTAATATTCCTGCAATAACTTGTACGTACTCGCGACGGCGCCCCCGACCGAGAGTCTCAAAAAGTATGTGCCGCCCGCGATCAGAGAGCTGTTAAACTGGAAGTGGTAGCTGCCGGCAGTTTGTCTCAAGCCTGAGACGATGGCTTTCGCGCGGTTTCCCTGCTCATCGATCAGATCGAGATCGACAACTCCGCCGTTCGGCAATTCGTACCAAACATCTTCGTAGGTTCGGCTCATCGGATTGGGCTGCGCTCGAAGGAGTTTCGCAACGTCGCCGCCCGTGAGTTTTGTTTTGATCGTACTATCTCCGCATCTGAGGATGGCTTGAAAGGGAACACTCGTTATGGCACAGAGCGCCGCAGGCGCGACGTTATTGATCGCCAGTGTGCTAAGCACAATCTCCGTCGCGGTGCTTTTTGAAAGCGTTACGCGCATCCGCACGATGAAAAAAGGCGTTGCGAAGTTGATTCCGCTCGAACTAAGCGCGCTTGGTAGGTCAAGGTGAATGATCGAGGATTTGAGTGTCGAGCCGGTCGCGAAATAATTCGTGGCGCCCGCCATGAGCGTATTTCTGGTTTCGATTGCGACCGGCGTTAAAATATCGCCGTCGAAATTGTAGGTTGCCTCGAGTGATGAGATCGTGAACGTGTTATTCGTTTGCGCGAGGTAGATTGGTACATCGACTGTGTCACCGATGTTCGCAGCGAGCGCTGGTCCGAAGTACAACTCACTCGGTGATCGGTCGATCCCTATGACGCTGAAGATTGTATCGAAGACCTCCATCGAAGAATGCGCATAAACGTGCACGAGTGAGTTGTGGCTGGTAGCATTCTTTGGAGTAAAATGGATCACGATCGAAGCATGTTCTCCCGGTTCGAGCGATGGGTTCGTGATCTGCAGATCAAACTCGCCGAGTGTGTTGGGTGCGATCGTCGCGCTGTCGATCGTAACTCCCGAACATCCGAAGTTGAACGTGTCCACTTGCAGCGTATCGGGATTGCAGTTTCGCGCAACGAGAACGGTTGAATCGGCCGTGATCGAAATCAGCGAACTGGAAACCGGCCCACCTTGCAGCGTGCCATCACCGCCTGTCGTCGTTTTCCATATTCCGCCCAGTTGATCAAAGGCATAAACGATCTGGCCGTGCGAACCGCCAACGACAAAACGAGTATCGCGATTATTCGATGGACCGCCGATCGGCATCCAGCTCAAGCCAAGATCATCGCTCCGAAACATGCCTTCGTTCGAAACGATATCCGTTTGAAGATAAAGTGTGTTGAGCCGACCGGCGATGTGACCGGTGAATTGCATTTTTGGATCGGCGAACGAAAAGCGTACGGACCAACTTCGGCCGCCATCGCTCGACCAATGAATGACATGACCCATCCCAAGAGAGTCTTCATTGGCAGTAAAGAACTTTTGCGTACATTTTTTTCCATACACCGACCAGGCCTCACGTTCGGCGCTGGACGCGTTCCACGTCAAGCCGCCATCTGAGGTATAATAAAAAGGAGCCGGGTAGGCCGAGGATTGAAAGACCGATATCACTCCGGTGTTATCGTCAGTGAAATCAACCCCGTTCGTGTGAGCATTATCGGTTGTCCCGAGTACGTGCGAAAAACTGTTGTCTCCATCGGTCGAGCTTCCACCCAGGTCATACCAAAGCGATAGAACGATCGCCTTGCTTGTCGCGTAAACAGTGGTTGGACTCCCCGAGATCGCTTGCGAAAGGTCCGTCCAGTTCTCGCCGCCATCGGTCGTTTTCCACAAAACGGTGCTCGGAACGTTGGGGAACGGGAAGATCGTGGCATATCCGGTGAGCGCATCCTTCATGAAGATAGAAGTGACTGCGCCTGCCGCCATCGGACAAACAGTCAGGTGCCAGTTCGCGCCGCCATCGGTTGACTTATAAATTTGAGCAGGCTTGTTCTCCAGATCGTTGAAATTTACTCCTTTGCCGGAGCCAATGAGCACGGTTTGATCGTCGATCGCAAAACCGCAGTCGAAGGATGAACCGAGTGCCTGCAACTTCTGCCATTGCGCGCTCGCAGCATGTACGTTCATGAGCATCGCAGCTAATAATAGCGTCGCGAATTTCATAAACCGAATGGATTTTTGAGTTGCCAGTTCGAACATTTGACGAACGAGCTGATCAGCCATTATGGAAGCTGATTCAAAGATACGATATTCGGTGGGCGCAGTTGTTTGGCGAACGCTGACTCTCGACCGTGTGCCACGAAGGGCCTCCTTCGTGACCCGATCCCATCGTCCCAACACCGCAGCGCGGTCGCCCATATTTAGCCTCGTGCGGAAGCGCGGGTTTTCGTAGATCGCACAACCCTTCTAAATCAGGAGTGACAACCACAAGAAAGCCTCTGCCCTCACCAACCAGCAACAATCAATAAAATCTCCTCTCCTGCGAAGGAGAGGCTTTTATTTTAAATTCGGTGGACGAAAGTGCGCAGGCGATACCCTGCAAATCAGCATAGACAATCACAAGAAAGCCACTGCCCCCGTGTGCCACGAAGCGCCTCCTTCGTGACCCGCACCCTAAACTTTCGTCGACCGAAAAAGTCAGGGTCGCGAAGCAGGCGCTTCACGCCACACAGTTAAGTGTGTGCTGAATCTTTACTTTGATCACCGCAACTGACTAAGCTTACTCAAAATCGGAGGCTCGCCCGGCACGGAGATAAGCAGAAAATACGTGCCGCTCGTGAGCTCGGAAGTATTGATCGAAAATTGATTCCTGCCAGTCGTGAACAGGTGCTCTTCATGTGAATGCGTTTCTCCGAATGCATCCACAACATTCATCGAAACAACACTCGGCTGCGCAAGATTGAATGATACATTCACAGTTCCACCATGCGAAGGATTAGGCGAAACGCCCAATAGATCGATCAACGAATGTTTTGCCATCACTTGCGAGATCGTGCTATCGCCGCATTGCGGAAGGAGTGTAAAGGTCGTTTGCGGGACAGAGCAAACACTTAGTGAGGTCAGCCCATTCATTGCGAAGCTGTCGATCAATATCTCGGTTGTCATCGAATCGCTTAACGTCGCGCGAACGTCGACATTCATCAGCGGGATCGATAGATCGGATTTTTCGGTGATCGGCGTTGATAGAGTAATGTTTGCAGAGACGCCACTATTGCCGCTCAGAGCAAAATTCTTTACCGAAGCTTTTTCAGAAAGCGTACCTGCTGCGAGGAGGCTATCTGGTGTTAGAACATCGCCATTGAACTTCAGATGAAACGCATAACTTGTGATCGTGAACTTCGTCGACGGAGCTTTGAAATAGACGGGAATAAGCGTATGCTCACCGGCTTTTACTGATTGTACCTTGGCTAACTCCATAGGAGTTGTTGTGCCCGATGGCATCGTCCCATCACCGCCATTCGTTGTTTTAAAAATGCCCCCTTTATCATCAAAAGCATAGACGACATTGCCCGCACAACCGGTGACAACAAATCGGGTGTCACGGCTATTCGTAGGGCCCTGAATTGGCTTCCACGACAGTCCAAGATCATTGGATCGGTACAATCCAGTCCTCATCCCTAAAGCCATAGCCGATTGCGCATAGAGGGTCGAACCAGCGCCTGCAATGTGCCCGCTAAAGTGTACTTTAATGTCAGCGAACGTATAGATGCTCTGCCAAGACATCCCACCGTCGGTAGAGCGATAGATCCGTTGGTACGTATTCGTATTCCCGTTCTCCTCCGCAGCAGAAAAAAACGTGTGCGTACCCTTGAGCGCGTAGATAGACCACGATTCGGGAAGACCATCACCGATATTCCACGTCAGTCCTCCGTCGTGCGAGTAATAGCCATTCGTTGAGAGCGGACCGAGGCTCACTGCACCATTGAGATTGTCAGCAAAGTCGATCCCATTACTATTGCTCGAAGTGCCTCCTACAAAGATCTGCCGAAAACTTCCCCCCGCGTTGGGCATCGAGCCCCCATTCGCCTGCCACTCAGTCATCGTTGTTGCCGCAGGAGTAACATAGACGCACGTACCGACGCCCGAAGCCGGCGAGACATCGGTCCAGCTCAATCCGCCATCCATGGTGGACCACATCGTCTGACTTCCGTCAGCGTAAATAGATGCAAATCCGTTATTGGGACCCAACATCTGGATACTGGTCACCGCGCCATAAATGTCGGGCGTCGACATCTGTCGCCACGTTGCGCCGCCATCCGACGTGTGGAAGATCTGTGCAGGGTAGTTGAAATTGTTACGAATCCCGGTCCCGACAAAACCCGTCGACTCGTCATAAAAAAAGCCGCAGTCACAAGGCGAGGGGAGCGTTGCAACAAGCTTCCATTGAGCGCAAAGGCTCATCGGTGCCGTAAGTAGAATGACAACGAAAATAGCAAAGCGCATGTCAATCGTAAATCTGGTCGTAGCTGGTGAGGTGCGAGTCATGAGTGTGAAGACACAAGACCAGTACGGTATGAAACAGGGGGTGCTGAAAATATCAGTCCTAACTTACGACTCTTTTAGCGCAACTCGATCAATTTTTGAGAGATCATCGCGCCCGCTGGCGAGCGAAGCGAAACGAAATAGCAGCGGGCGCGGAGTGCATGTGTATCGAGATCAACCGAGTGTTCACCTTTCGAAAACGTTGACACAACGGTCGGTAAGCTTAACGCAGCTCTTTGATCAAGCAGGTCGATTGCAAGCGAAGTTTCCTCCTCAAGATAAAACCGGAGCGTGACTTTGCCGCCGGTCGCTGGGTTGGGCGCGACCGTTAACCAGCGAATCTGCAATTGCTTTGAGAGCGAGAGTGAGATCGTTGAATCGCCGCACTTCGGGATTTCGGTGAACCGAATTTCAGGAGTCGAGCATAATGCAAGCGGAGTTGGGCCGTTGATGGCAAAACTATCGAGCCTGAGGTCGGTGGCGAGCGAGTCGCTTAGGGTCGCGCGCAGCTTTACGTAAAACAGCGGTTTTGTCAGATCGAACGTCTGATCGATCGGCTTTGGCAGTGAGATGGTAACATCAACTCCTTTATTTCCTTGCGGTGACCACTTCGCTGAGGTCGCCCCATCCGTGAGCGTGCCCGTGGTTGTTAGACCTACCGGGGTTAGCACGTCGCCATTGAAACCGAGATGCAGGCCTATGGAAGAAATCGAAAACGGGTCTCGCGTCGGGACTAAATAGATCGCAACCTGAGCGGTGTCGCCTGCACGTTCGCTCGCGATCGGCGCAAGGAATGGCGTGGGCGAGGTGAAGTTATGACCTGCAAGCACGACCGTCTTGACGATGATCTGATTTCCCTGATGCGCATAGATCGTCAGAAGACTTGTGTCGCCGTCGCTAAGATTTGGATTATATGCAATGCGTTCTGAGTCTGTTTCATTTCCAGGAAGCGTGTCGTTGGGAAGGTGACCAAACTGAAAGGAAGAATTTGGATCACGGGAGATTGAGGTTGAGTCAATGATGGTACTAGCGCATGTGGCATTGCTCAACTGAAATGCGTTTTGAATTGGGCGGCAATACCTTGCTCCTAATCTGAGAGTATCTACCGAAAGCATAAGCGGGGATCCGGTCTTGATCGTACCATCGCCGCCATCGGTTGTTTTCCAAATGCCTCCGCCTTCATCAAAGGCATAGACCACTTGTCCCTGACAGGTAACGACGAAACGGGTGTCCCGCGAGTTGGAAGGACCGCCCACGTGGATCCAGCTTTGTCCAAGATCATCACTTCGGTAGAGTCCATCTGGATACGTAGCATCGGTTTGGACATAGATCACGGACCCGGCACCTGCGATATGCCCTGTGAAGCGAAGCATCGGATCGGGGAATGTGTAAAGCGTATTCCAGTTGACCCCATTATCCGTCGACTGATAGATGTAATTTTGTTGTGTCGCGGCAGATCCTTCT
>JBBSDW010000166.1:0-6531 GCA_038240295.1 Kapaibacterium sp. (SeqCode) | reverse complement strand
TCGTGACGATCGGCGGCGGCAAAGAACTTGAAGAGCCGCTTGTGATCCGTCCAACCTCCGAGACGATCATCTATCACACCTACGCTAAATGGGTGCAGAGTTACCGCGATCTTCCGATCCTCCTCAATCAATGGGCGAATGTCGTTAGGTGGGAAATGCGCACACGGCTCTTTTTGCGCACGATGGAATTCCTCTGGCAGGAAGGACATACCGCGCACGAGACGGAGCAGGAAGCAGAAGAAGAAACGCTCCGGATGCTCAATGTCTATCGCGAGTTCATGGAGGCGTTCATGGCGATGCCCGTGATCACCGGACCAAAGAGCGACAGCGAGCGATTCGCCGGCGCACTTCGCACCTACGCGACCGAAGCTTTGATGCAGGACAACAAAGCGCTCCAGGCAGGCACCAGTCACAGCCTCGGACAAAATTTTGCGAAAGCATTCGACCTCACCTTCCAGGGACGCACCGGCGAGATCGAATACGCATGGAACACGTCATGGGGCGTCTCGACGCGGCTCATCGGTGGACTCATTATGACCCACAGCGATGACGACGGACTCGTACTTCCGCCAAAGCTCGCACCAACTCAAGCGGTGATCGTACCGATCTGGAAAACGGAGGAAGAACAAGAGCGCGTATTTGCAGCGGCAAAAGCACTTCAGCAAACGCTAAAATCGAATGGTATCCGCGTCAAGTTCGACACGCGCGATTCGATGTCGCCTGGTGCGAAATATTTCGATTGGGAAATGAAAGGCGTGCCGGTTCGCATTGAGATCGGACCGAAAGATGTCGCCAATAGCACAGTGGTTGTCGTGCCGCGAATTTTGCTTTCGTCGTTAGAAGCGCCGAAGCCAGGCCGCAAGCAAAAGCTTTTCGTTCCGATCGACGAGATCGCCCCGCGTACGATATCGCTGCTCGATTTGATCCAAGCGCAGCTTTTATCAAACGCACTTGAACGACGCGAGCAGAACTCCAAACGCGACGTGAAGTCGTACGATGAAATGAAACAGCTTATTGAAGCCGAGACCGGCTTTATTTATGCAGGATGGTGTGGCGGCGCTACGTGCGAAGAGAAGGTAAAAGAAGAGACCAAGGCGACGATACGTGTTATTCCATTCCCGGAATTTCGCTCGCCGATTGCGCCGGTTAGCTGCATCGTATGCGGGGAAGCTGCCGTGCACGAAGCGGTGTGGGCAAAAGCATATTAAACGCTTACCAGGCTCGGCGAATCGTCGGGCCTGCGGCTCGTTTGTTCGTACGATAACTGAGTGCGCGCTTCTCGATCAAATGCCAGGAGGCGATGGAGATAAGAAGCGTGATGGGCCCCGCGATGAAGAAAACACTGAACGGCGATACATTCGGTGAGAGCAGTCCGGAAAGAGTTTGCTGTATCGGAAAGGCGAAGATGTAAAGCCCATAGGAGAAGTCTCCATACTTCGTCGTTCGCGGAAGTTTGATCCTTGGCGAAAGGCTCAGGTAAATGAAGAGATAACTTCCGGCACCGATCAGCACTTCGCGCATTCCTCCGATCCTTGCTGAAAGGATCATCGCAATAAAACAGAGCAAAGCTAAACTTCCGTTTAGTCTGATCTTCGCGCGATAGAGATAGAGCAGCATTCCAGCCGCGAAAAAGTTAACGAAGTAAGGGATCTCAGAAACAAAGTGCGATGGGATCGTCAGGAAGGAACAAGCGATACTCACCAACAATAACGCGATCACCCATCGGCCTCGAAGAATCTTTGTGATGCCCATAACGGCGACGATCGCGTAGCACACGATCTCGAATTCAAGCGTCCACAACGATCCGTTCACGACACCGGGCATGATGTTGTGACTGAAAACCTGCGGCAGCGTAGGGTCTCTGACCAATGGAAAAAGCGTGACGGTCGAAAGATATGCCCACGTACTCGAATCTGAAAAATAAACTGCCACGGATGTCGTCGTTACAAGCGGACCAAGCACAAATACCGTCAGCAAGACAAGCGCAACGACCGCTGGAAAAATTCTGAGCGCGCGTGCTTTCAAAAATTTCTGGAGATCCTGAGAGCGATCGAAACTTTGCGTGATCAGAAATCCGCTGATCACAAAAAAGAGTACGACCGCAAATTCGCCGATCGTCATTTGACCGCCAGAAAACCGGACGAGCGGTTCATCTATGTGCGAGCCGCCAATATCATAGGAGTGTGAAAAGATCACGGCGATAGCCGCAATGAGGCGCAGGACATCAAAATTATTTTTTCGACCCGAGATCGCACTCTCGATCGTCGGTGAGTCTTTAAATGGGCTCACCGTGTCGCGGTAAAATAGGATCTGAAATAAATCGCGTTGCGCAGCCTATTGCTGAATGCAACTCGGTCTCCAGTTTTGGGTCCGCAACAATAAATTCTGTAGTTGCCATCACTTCCCCGTCGAGCAAAACGTCAACATGATAGTCACCGGTGCGTATAGCCGGGAATCGTCCGGAGCGATCGTCGGCGCGCTGGTGTGCGAAGCGAATTGTATTCCACGCGTGATCCCTTCGAGCCCCGATCGAACAACACTGCGATGGACCGCGTCGGCGAGAAAGAACGAGTGAACGATCGAAATATCGGTTCGCTGGCGCTCGACCGCTTGCAAATACCACAATGGAAGCAATACGTTCGATCCGCATCCCGTTTGTCCAACGAAAAGAATTGCATCCTTCGGGGTTTCGGCAAGGAGATCGGTCGCGTAGTCAAGCGAGAACGGATCGATGACCGAATCGAGCATGGCATTGATCAGCAGTCGCCGGACCGTCGGTGCGTCATGTGCCCGGATCTTATCGAGGATCAGCGCAGCATAGGCCTGCGCAAGCCACGCAGAACTTGTCAAATGATATTCTGGATCGCGAACCGCTTTGTCGGAATGCGCGAGGCTCAGCCAGTGAAATGCAGAATCGGAAAAATCATAGTTGATCGTATCGGAACAACTCGAAGCGTTTTTTGGGGATCTCTCATAATAGATCGAATTGTAGAGAAACGCCCTGCCGATCGCAAGTTGGAGCGCTGGGGAATTCGGATAGTCACCGGCATACTGCTCGAGCGCGATGCCTCTGGAGCGATCACCAAGCGCCTTACTTCGACTCCCAAAAGAAAGGATAGAATCAAGCCTCGTCATCTCGACCTTATCCTCGATCCAACGCTCGTCGGCAAAGCTTCGATTGGATGTCGGGCGAGGAGCTACCGAGAACTCTGCGGTAGTATGAGCGGCCAGTGGCGGTGTGGGTATATCCTGAGCGAACGCATGGCTCGAACGACCGGCCAGCGTCAGCGCGATCAGGCACGTCATCACAAAAGATCGAATCGGGTTCGTCGCCGTTTTCACTTGCTTTCTAGGATAGGTGTGCAGGTCTTGACAATTCTAGTTCGCGCAGTCTGCACAGCGCAGCCCTCGCCCGAAAGCTCAAACAAACATAGTCTCCATTCGAAAACCCTCGCGAATAAGGTGCGCATAACGAACAGTGCGGGGAGTCGTGTGTCGTTTGCGAAAATACGACAAATGGGACGAATGTCTGCAACAGGGCGGCGCTGTGTGCGCCCTCCTTTATTCTTATTCGGTGATTGCGTGCCTTTCTAAAAAAAACATACGTGCAGATGAAACTTGTCCCAACAAATATCGTTTCAACATACGCAATCACCAACAATCTTTACTACTATGGCAACCACAACACTCGAAGCACCCCAAACAGCAACTCAGACCGCAGTCGAAACCTCATGGCACATCGACGCAATGCACAGTTCAGCGCACTTTAGCGTCAAGCACATGATGATCTCGAATGTTCGAGGCGTATTTAAGAATCTCGAATCGAAGCTATTCTTGAACAGCGAGGACATTTCGAAGTCCTATCTTGAAGCGTCGATCCCAACGTCGACCGTTTCAACAGGCGTCGATGACCGCGATGCACACTTGCGCAGTGCCGATTTTTTCGAGGCTGAAAAATTTCCCGCGATGAAATTCATCTCGAAGAAATTCGAGCAGGTCGCTCCTGGCGAATTGAAGGTCACGGGACTCCTTACGATCAAAGATGTCACGAAAGAAGTCGTGCTCGATGTCGAGGGACCAACTCCGGAAATGAAGGATCCCTATGGATTTACGCGAGTTGCGCTTTCGGGGTCGACGAAGATCAACCGTAAAGATTTCGGGCTCGTGTATAACGCAGTCCTCGAGGCAGGTGGCGTGATGGTCGGTGAGGACGTGAAGATCACGATCGACGCCGAATATACCAAAGTCGAAGCCACCGAGCATCAGCAGAACTGAGTTCTCCCACTATTGGGTGAAGAAACAGAGGTGACGCAAAGGCACCCGCTTCGGCGGGTGCCTTTTTGCTTTTTCCCAATTAGCGATGAGGTTGTAACCTGACCATTATATTGCGTTCTCGTTGCATCACTCTTCTCCGATCCACATGCGAATCATCTTGCTTGCGACCGCTTTGTTTCTCTTGTCGTGCGCCGTCCGCGCCCAGCAAACCGACTCACTTATTCCAAGTGCCCTCATTGTCCCCGATCAGTACAAAGCACTTTTTGACTCGGCGCACACGGTGCTGCTTCCAAAAGGATTTACCTGCACGGTCTTTTATGCAAACAAGAACTGGAGCCCAAGAGCGCTCGCGATTCGCCCTGACGGGGTAGTCTGTGTTTCCGACAACGGCAACTCGGTCATCGATGCGCTGCCCGATGCGAATCAGGACAACGTTGCCGATTCGGCGATCGCGCTCGCTACGAATGATAGCAACTCGCATGGATTCGCATTCTATAATGGTGCGCTCTACACCGCATCTTACGGCGATGTTCGCAAGTACGAACATCCGAATGGACTTGGCATTTACCAGGATTCTTCTGTCTTTATCGGCGGCATTCCGTATCTGCCCGAAGGAACTCCGAATCACGTGACGCGGACGATCCTCTTCGATACCGTAGGGCAATCGCTTTATCTTAGCGTAGGCGCACCCTGCAACGCGTGCCGGGAAGTTGCGCAGGAACGTGCGGCGATCTTGCGGTTCAATCTTGATGGTACCGGCAGGAGGATCTATGCCAGTGGGTTGAGAAACGCCGTCGGACTCACGATGGACAATGTGACACACACACTCTGGGCAAGCGTCGCCGAGCGCAATAGTCAGGGCGAGGATGTGCCGCAGGAATTTGCTGCGAAGATCGTCGATCACGGATTCTATGGCTGGCCGATCGCATACGGCGATCATCAGTGGGATAACTTCAGCGCCGATTCCGAATACCGTGCGCTGCTGCCGATCACGCATGCGGATTCTTCTGCCGTTCAGTCAATGCAAGTTGCCGAGATGTATTTTCCCGCGCACACGACGCCGCTCGGTATCGCAAGTTATCATAGCGCAAACTTTCCCGGCTACGATGGCGATCTGTTTATTACGCTTCATGGCTCCTATCCTGCAGCCGATGGGAGACTCATCGCGGATGGCTCGAAGATCGAACGTGCTCGCAACATCAATGGCGCGTGGCTGGTCACCGATTTTGCGTCGGGATTCCTTACTGATTCAATCAATTATAAACGTTGGGCGCGCCCTTGTGGAATCGTGATCGATACTGCGGGCGATCTTTATTTTACATCCGACCACACTGATCCCCACACGCCGCCTGCGGTTTATAAGATCTCCTATGTTGGAGATCGCACCGTCTCCTACGGTGCTCCTGCAAAAGCCTCGCTCTCGCTATTTCCAGACCCGGCGTCTGGCAACTGTCAAGTTGATATTAAGGGGTTGAGTGGAAAATTGCGACTGACGGTCTATGATGTGCTGGGCAATGTTGTTCTTGCAACAAGCGATATGAAGCAATCGAATCATTCCTTCAACACCGATCGACTTTCGAACGGCAGCTACCTCGTACGCGTCGAAGGAATAGATGGTGTGCTGACGCGCAAGATCGTAGTGCAACGCTGATCGGCTTTAAGCAAACTATATTGCGTTCGATCGTAAGATCGAGGATTTTATTTAAATAAAAAGTCCTTTGAAGTCCCTCTCCCATTCGCCCGACGAATGGGAGAGAGTGGTGGGGCAAGGATGAATTATGGAGTATGAAGTATGAGGGGGCGGAGACACTGGATGATAGCCGTTTGGTGGCGAAAGGGCTCTCCACGAAGTTTTTACATTCACAGCGATCACATTTAATTCCATGAAGCTTTTAAGAACTGGAGTTACAAGCTCGTTTCTCTTCCTCTTGCTATCCAGCACTGCGTTTGCGCAACTGCAGGACTACACTCCCGAATATCGCGAGACGTGTAAGCGGGCACGCGTCAAGCACATAGAGGAAGTCGCGTACAAGTTCACGAACGGAAAGCGAGAGAACACATCCACGCTTCTCGCTACCACCGATTGGGACGCATATCACACTGTCCAGCATTCCAGACTCTATATCGATGGACAGCTGCAGAGCGAATACGACATCCGCTGGACCGATTCAACACAAACGATCAACTTTACTCGCGCACTATCGAACGACCACTACATAACGCAAATGGTTTATTCGCGCGATTCGCTGAATCGTG
>JBBSDW010000165.1:0-6734 GCA_038240295.1 Kapaibacterium sp. (SeqCode) | reverse complement strand
GTCGTGAGCGGAAGCAATCCAACCCAGGCAATCGCCAGCACCGTAAAAAAACGCGCTCCCATGGCAAAAATCGTTACTCCAACTTTCATGGTGCGAAGATACCGCAAGATTTGGTTAAATCAGCTTCATTCTCACTTCGAATGTGTGACAAGCAGAACTCGCTTGCGTTATAATAAGTAGGGAGAAGTGCGCTCTGTCACTCGTGACGCTAAGCTTCAAAGCGATTTCGATAGGCAAGCCGAGTGGCACGTTCATTGTTTCGCTGAAGTCAGCAATTTGCAACTCGCGATTGCACACGAATTTCAGCATTTGCATCTCTGAGGCACCGAACTCTGCTATTTATCGCGCTGTTGAATTCTACGGCAGTGTCAAATTGGCACCGTCAAAAAAACCGAAAGCGAGTCGCTAACGTAAGTTTTTACTGAGTCTCAATTGAATCTGCAGTGCGTGCCTTGAGTCTTACTCATAGCAAGTGCTGCAAACATTATCAAGAATATGCCCGAAGGAAATTTTTCAAATCGCGTCCAGGACGTTATCCGCTTAAGTCGTGAAGAAGCGATCCGTCTGGGCCATGACTATATCGGAACGGAGCATCTGCTCCTCGGCATCATTCGCGAAGGCGAAGGAATTGCCGTAAAAATTCTTCGCAATCTCGGAGCCGATCTTTACAAGATCAAAAAGGCGATCGAGGATACCGTTCGCTCGAGCGGCGCAACGCTCACGATCGGCAATATCCCGCTGACCAAACAAGCCGAGAAGGTGCTCAAGATCACCTACCTCGAAGCGAAGCTTTATAAGTCCGATGTCATCGGCACCGAGCATTTGCTCCTTTCGCTGTTGCGCGATGAGGATAACATTGCAGCACAAATTCTCAATCAGTTTCAAGTCACCTACGACGGCGTTCGTGCCGAACTTGACAACATCATCTCCGGGCGTCCCTCCTCTCCACCAAAGCAGGTGCAGCAGGAGAAGAAGCCCGAGCGCACGAAGACGCCGGTGCTCGATAACTTCGGTCGCGATTTGACAAAGCTCGCCGGCGAAGACAAACTCGACCCGATCGTCGGACGCGAAAAAGAAATCGAGCGCCTCAGCCAGGTGCTCTCGCGTCGCAAGAAGAACAACCCCGTGCTCATCGGCGAGCCTGGTGTTGGCAAGACTGCGATCGCCGAAGGCCTCGCACTTCGCATCGTGCAGAAGAAGGTACCGCGCATTCTTTATGAGAAGCGCGTCGTCACGCTCGATCTTGCTGCACTTGTGGCCGGCACAAAGTATCGCGGACAGTTCGAAGAACGCATGAAGGCCGTGATGAACGAGCTTGAAAAAGCGAAAGACGTCATTCTCTTTATCGACGAACTTCATACGATCGTTGGCGCAGGCGGTGCTTCGGGTTCGCTCGATGCTTCGAATATGTTCAAGCCGGCACTTGCCCGCGGCGACATCCAGTGCATTGGTGCAACGACACTCGATGAGTATCGCCAGTACATCGAAAAAGATGGCGCACTCGATCGTCGGTTCCAGAAAATTTTGGTCGAGCCGCCGACAGTCGATCAGACGATCCGCATCCTGAACAACATCAAGCAAAAATACGAAGAGCATCACAGTGTGAGCTATTCGGAGAAGGCGATCGAGGCAGCTGTCAAAATGTCGGACCGCTATATCACCGATCGATTCCTGCCCGATAAAGCGATCGATGTACTCGATGAAGCAGGCTCGCGTGTCCATCTCGCGAACGTTCATGCTCCAAAGAACATCGAAGAACTTGAAAAGAAGATCGAAGATGTAAAAGGCGAAAAGAATCTCGTCGTCAAGACGCAGAACTTCGAAGAAGCGGCTCGCTTACGCGATCTCGAGAAAAAATATCAGAGCGATCTCGAACTCGCCATGCAGGAATGGGAGCTCGAAGCCGGATCGCAGGTCTATGCCGTAACCGAGGACGACATGGCAGACGTCATCGCAATGATGACAGGTATTCCGGTCAACAAAGTTGCCGAGAGCGAGAGCCTCAAGCTTCTCAACATGCTCGATGCACTTCGCGGTGTCGTTGTCGGTCAGGACGAAGCGATCGAAAAGCTTACCAAAGCAATTCGTCGCACACGCGCCGGACTCAAAGACCCGATGCGCCCAATCGGAAGTTTTATTTTCCTCGGACCAACCGGCGTCGGAAAGACTGAGCTTGCAAAGGCTGTTGCTCGCTATCTCTTCGATTCCGACGAAGCGCTTATCAGAATCGACATGTCGGAATACATGGAGAAATTTAGCGTATCGCGTTTGGTCGGGGCGCCTCCGGGATATGTTGGATACGAAGAAGGCGGTCAGCTCACCGAAAAGGTGCGCCGCAAGCCTTATTCTGTAGTGCTACTGGACGAAATCGAAAAAGCTCACCCTGATGTCTTCAACATTTTGTTGCAGGTACTCGACGATGGCATTCTGACCGACTCGCTCGGCCGCAAAGTCGACTTCAAGAATACGATCATCATCATGACTTCGAACGTCGGCACGAAGGATATCAAGAAGCAGGCGAAGATCGGCTTCGGAGAATCTTCGTCGCTCGCGGGCGAACATGATAAGATGCGGGAGCAGATCGACGAGTCGATGAAGCGTCTCTTCAATCCGGAATTCCTGAATCGTATCGACGATACGATCGTCTTCCGCCAGCTCGCAAAAGAAGATATTGTGCAGATCATCCAGATCTCGCTCAAGAAACTTCTCGTACGTGTCGAACAGATGGGCGTCAATGTCCAGCTGACCGAAAAGGCGCTCGAATTCCTTGCAGATAAAGGCTACGACAAACAGTATGGAGCACGTCCACTTCGCCGTGCAATGCAGAAGTATGTCGAAGATCCGATCGCCGAGGAGATCCTGAAAGGTACCGTGAAGGCTGGTACGCTCGTGAAGGTAGACGTCGCCGGCAACGGCGCCGAACTGATCTTCACGATCGAAAACATCGGCGAAGCATCAACGCCAACCGCATCGCTCGACGACGTAATGAAAGAAGCCGGCATGGAACCCCAACCGGAAAAACTTCTCGAACATCACGACGACAAACCGGACGAAGGCAACAAACCCGAACCAGCAACGACCTGATCGTTGTAATGTAGACATCGGCCGCGACGAAAGTCGCGGCTTTTTTTTATCCAAGGCGAAAAGAGAAGGCGCTCTGTCTTATATGCAATAATAGAGTCATGTCATCCTGAGATGGAGACGAAGGATCTTATGGTCGGTTCGGCTCAGAATAACCGTTGTCAAGGCTATTGCCCCGAGGTTGAGGACTCACTTTCAAACAAGTCATCCTGAGCCCGACGAAGGGTCTTATGGTTGGTTCGGCTGACTCCCTCAGTTCTGTTGACGACTTTGGCTTTGTACTCGAAGTCCTGAAGCGATGCAAACGAATGGTAAGATTCTTCGCCGGGCTCAGAATGACCGCTTTCAAAGAGCGCTCCTGGAACCATGATGCTAACCGTTTTCGAGGTTCGAAGTCATTTTGAAACCAGACCTATATTCAGTGTCGCAAGTCATCCCGACCACACTCCTCAAGAAGGGTCCCTTTTGGCCTAAAATCAATTTTTACAAACAAGTCATCCTGAGCCCGACAAAGGATCTTATGATGGGTTCGGCTGACTGCCGAAGTTCAGGCAGGAAATTTTCTCGAAGTCTTCAAAAAAGGCAATCGAAGTCTTCTAGCCGCCGACCGATCATCGATACAATTGGAGAGGCCTCGATACCACCCCGCCAGACGGACGGGACGTCCGCCCCACGCGGTAATGTTTTTGCTTTGGTCAAACATCGATTCCGAGGAAATCCATCGCGTGGGACAGACGTCCCGTCCGTCTGGTGGGGCATGTTGAATGCCCAATTGCGTATGAGAACTAAACAATATTCTTCGCCGGGCTCGGAATGACCGCTTTAAAGAGTGTTACTAGAAATAAGCAGTGCCGCGTTTTCGAGATTCGAAGTCGGGTTAAAACCCGACCTACGGCGTAGGTCGGGATTTATCCCGACCACACTCTGAACGAAGGGCTAACTGTTGACGACAACTCGACACTCCTTCACAAGTCATCCTGAGCTCGGGATAGCGAGGACGACCACCAACACGCCGGCGTGTCTCGGTCAGCTTGTCCTTGCCAGGCAACAATGCTTCAAGCGCTACCCAGTTGACAAATGCACCGATCGAACGTAAACGAACCGCCGCCCGCGGAACGCTGCGTTGACGAGCAGAACGCTCCTGATCAGAAACACTTAATTGATTGTGATTCATCATAATCGTTGCAGTTGAAGGTGATGACCTTCACCAAGCATCTGCCTCGGCAACTTCGTTTAAACTATTTCCAGGGTTTTGCAAAGAGTCCTCAAAAGGAGGGATTTTTGGCTTTTCTTATTTACATCTGTTTTGCCCTTTGAAGTCAGTGGTTTTGGGTGGCGGATTCTTTCGGTCGCAAAACTTATTAGTTTCAAGATCAAACGGGGACAACGACCCCAAACTTTTTAAATAAAAAGATTCCGCCTTTTGAAGGTGGGGGTTGGGGGGTGGTTGCTCTCGGTCTCCGCGATATTAGTTTCGAGAAGACTCCGGAGCGGGGCTCAACCACCCCAAACCACTCCTTCGAAAGGAGGGCTTATTGGATTCGACGCCAATTTTCAGCGCGCTGCCGAATCGCGGCATGCGATTCGAATACACGCCCGTACGGCCCGAATGCACAGTCGAGACCACACGGCCAGATGGCATCTAAGAGCAGTGGGTCCGGTCATATCCGATGAACGTCTCAGACACCTCCGGCCCAACCTCAACCGACCTTTCCTATCCAAACGCAGCACAACATGTCGCCCCGGTCCGGGAAGATCGACGGAGCGAATAAATTTCCAAACTTCGCAGCAGGCTGCTTGGATGAAGCCCCCCAGATCTTTCCGCTGTTGGCGGCTCCGAATCATTGCTGTGTGGATCGGCCCCGAATCGGTTAGTTCAATGTGTTAGCGCATAGTGTTAGCTTTGTCTACAAGAAACGCGGAGAGTAGTAAACAAATCCCCGGGAGGTTAGGAGAGGAGGCAGAGCACTGCGTAAAACATAGCAAACTAGCTCGACATCAAAAAAAAACGACCCGCCAATCTGGCGGGTCGTCCCAAAGATGGGAAGTGTTCAGTAAACCAGGAGATATCCTAGATACCCTCCCATACCAGCAAGCACAGCGAGCATCCCGGAAAATACTAAGTACCGTACAGGACTCCATTGTGCTTCTTTCCTACGAACACTCAGCTTAACGAAAAATGGTACGAATACAATTTCTGATATCAGAACAACCTCTTGCATTGGTTTAGGCAATCCCAGATATGGGGATGTTAAGTGGTTCAGCAGAAACTGCGTCGAAGCGAGTATAACCATACTCACAAGGTAGCCAACGACTACTAACAACTCTTCGGCTACGGATGAAAAGATGGGGACATGGCAGGTTGTTTGTCTTATTCCCATGGCCACTTCCAACCGCTAGCTTCCTTAGCTGACGAAATAGCTGCATTGCCTACGCCCCCAGTTAACGAGCCAACAATTCCTCCTCCCGCTACTCCCCCAAGCGTACCGGCAGGTCCGCCGAGGCTCCCGAGCATTGCTCCGGCTCCAAGACCCGTCAAGAATCCCTCGACCATTCCCGCTGCATATCCTTTAGCATCCGCAAGAACGGTACTTTGGAGGGTTCCTGTGACCTTGGGATGTCCATAACTAGTGGGACGAGAGCCTTTTGACCAAGTGCCTTGGACCCAATTTATGTACGGCCATAAACTTGTGTCCGCACCTGACCAGTAGGCAGTGCTGTAACGAGCGACAGCCGAATATCCGAGGATCCAACCCTTTTGATTTGACGCTAAAGCGTTCGATGCCACAATTTGGTCTTCAAGAGCTCGCAGGCTGTCGATTCGCTGATCAGCAGAAAGAAGCGAATTGAGTATGAATGCATCGGCTTTATCAAAATACCCCTGAAGCGTTGGGTTTTTGTAAAGTAGAGCAAACAAGCTGTCAACATGCTGTGCTGACCACTTTAAAAACTCCTTATGCCGAGTGATGGAGTCGGGCACTTCCGAAGCACCCCACACATACCGTTCAACCGCATTTAAGATTTGATTCGTATCACTAGTCCAGCTACTTTGAGTTGCAACTGAGTGTAGACAGTCATTGTGATACCATCCTACAGAATCAAAAGGGTTGTTGGAATTTGCAAAGGTACTATGATTCTGCCAATCGATGTTAGTTGGCAAAGAGGGAGCGGGGTTACTCGGAATCAAATCGTGTGGGGTACTGCAGGCGGATAAAACAAAAGCAATGCAAGCGAAGACAAAATTCTTTTTCATAAAATCAATGTTAGTTTATTAGACAAACAACAACACCATCCCTTTTCAAGGATGGTGTTGAACCTTATAAAAAAAACCCCTGGCGACGACCTACTTTCCCGGAGCTCAGGCTCGAGTATCATCGGCTCAGTGAGGCTTAACTTCTCTGTTCGGAATGGGAAGAGGTGGAACCCTCACGATATAATCACCAAAAGGTAAACTTGTTTCGGAGTTTGGGCGTGTCGATATAGTGATCGATGCTCTATCCGAGAGTCTTCCTTAAGCGCGAATCATTGCTGATCCGTATAGCGCGTTATGGGAATGAACAAAATCGATGACAGAAGCGGCGACTCACCGAAGTGAGCATTCAAGAAGATCAGACTCAATAACATTGTGGATGTTTGCAGAAACTGCAAACCCT
>JBBSDW010000164.1:0-6760 GCA_038240295.1 Kapaibacterium sp. (SeqCode) | reverse complement strand
GCGCATGCGGTTGGGTACGTCTATCTCACAACCCACATCGTGCCGAAAGGAATTGCCGAACGCTATCGTGGCACTGCGGCAGCACCGCATACTTTATCGAAGCCAACCGGGATCGGCAGCGCAAGCGACGTTCCTGAAACTCCATAAACTTGACACTCATAATAGACCAAACGTGCGCGAAAGAAGCATGGCTAATCTTTATGTTGTCGTTTCCACTGCAGATATGCGATCGCATCCTCCCATTCTTCTTCGTCGAGATAACCGTTGTGATCGACATCGAACTTGTCGATGAGCTTGTTCATCGCATTATTCCAGAAGAGCGTCGCAATTCCGCCGACAAAGCTGTTCCTGGCATTCGAAGCGATCATCTTGCCGATGATCTTTCGCTGCAATAGTCCGAGATCCGATTTTGAATCTGAGATGAAATTGATGAACGTGATCCCCATCTCCTCCGTCGACTGCTGGCCAAACTTCACTTCCTTAGGAGGCGAACTCGGGTTGCGCGGATTGCCCGCCGAATTATCATACGTATAGAGCATCTGGAGCATCGTCCCCTTCGGCAATGCGATCGGAGTCCGATACGTGTATTGATCCTGCCAGTTGAAATCCCAGTCGTCGATCGTGAGCAATTGCTTCGTAGTGCCATCGGGAAGTGCAGCCCAAATGTGCATGTATTTGCCGAGAAAATGGGCGTGCGGCTGGATCGCAATCGCATGAACGGCCGAGGGAAGTTCGAACGAATCGCGGAGCACGAACGAAGTGTCGCCAGGCTCAATGTCGATCTTTCGCGAACTCATTGCGATCGTCATTAACTTTTCCTTTGGAGGCTCCTTCGCAAAATAAAGTGCGATCGTCGATCGTTCGGATTCCGGTTTGCCTGTCGGATGAAAATGGGTTTGGATCACGATATCCACCCCTTTTCGCAGCAGGTAGGCCGTCCCCTCTGAAAGTTGACGAGGCGATGCGCCAGGCACCCATCCGCCAAGATTGCCGACCGGCACAAACCCAGGACCGCCGAAGCTCGCATAACCTTCCGCCGTGTCCTTTGCATCGAGTGCGCGAGCCGAGCCAGTCAGGTCGAGAAAAAAGATCGCATGGTGGACGACCCGTTTATTGCCAGGCTTGAACTCGACTGCGCGGATATAAACATCCGATGGCAGTGAAGTTGGGATAACGAAACAGCGAAAGATATCGGGGCCATCGGCGCGAACCATATAACTCCTGGGCATCTCAAGCACAAGATCGGGCTTGCCCAATTGCCAATCGGTAGAGAACTGTGGCTTGGGCGGAAGATCAGCGGCGCTACCCTCCGGCATACCACTCTCGATCCATGCATTAAGCTCGCGGATCTCTTCATCCGAAAGTTTACGATCGCCCAAAAGATTATCATGCCCGCTCGCATCGAGCAAAGGCTCTGCTTTCCAGGGCGGCATGTATCCTGCGTTGACCGCTACTTTGATCGCAGCCGCATGTGCACGCAGCTGTTGGTAGTTCTCGAGTGCGAAGGGCGCGATCTCTCCTTCGCGGTGGCAGTTAAGACAATGCTGATAAATGATCGGCGCAATATGCTTTGTATAGGTAATTGGCTCCGATCGCGCAAGCGATGGAGTTACCGGGCAAAGCATCACCATGAGCATAAGCTTACCGAAAGCTTTCATCTGATATTTTCCGTGAGTGCGCAGCCTGTCAGTTCATGACCTCGTGTTGGCAGCGGCTTCGCATCCAGATACGCGTTCAAAATATCTTCGAGATCATGCACAGTAGCTACGGGACGCTGCACGCCAAGTTTCGGATAGCGATCGTCGATGGTACCTCGATAGATTGTTTGGCCCGAGGGAATCCTTACGATAACTTCAGGCGCAACCGTGATCCCGTTTGTGCTTGCCCACTCATGCCGCGGATCGAGGAGTGCAGTAAACCCGATGTTAAATGCAACATGATGTGTTTTGGCCTGCTGTGCAGAAAAATCCTCATCGTCATAGACATAGATAAACGTAACGCCGCGACCGCTAAACTCATCCTTCAGCCGATTAAGCTCCGTCAGGTAGCTGTTGCAGATCGGGCAATCGTGAAGGGCGAAAACGAACACCGTGGCCGCACTCCCATTGTTCTCAAGCGGAGATTGCCGAACGCTATCGAGGCTATAGACCCAGGGTGGCTCATGATGAGTGGCAGCGCCACCGGTGCTCAGCGTAGTGCATGCAAATGAGAGTATAAAGCAGATCAGCATTGTGCGCATGGAGAGTTCGACAGCAAGATCGTCGAAGAAATTCCATCGCAGCATTTCGGTTCGAATGATCCAACTGGAATTCTGAAAAATGTGGAACCACAATTGTTCGCAAAGTGTATTAAGACTCAGTCTCAATAAAGACAACGAATGGCGGCGAACAACGGAATGGTGATACGTGAGAAGCTTAGCAAGCGCGGTGCGCAGCCGCTGGCTCCGCACGATCAATTTCGAAAATTTTTGCAGGACGGCCAATACCGGATCACTCCGGAGCGCTTCGAAGTGCTCGCGGCGGTACTTGCCTGGGATGATCACTTCGATGCCGATAACCTTTTTATCGCACTAAAAAATAACGGGTCGAAGGTCTCGCGAGCGACTGTGTATAAGACGCTCAATTTGCTGCACGAGTGCGGACTTGTTTCTCGATACCGCTTCTCGCAGGGCCATGCTCAGTACGAAAAGACGACCGATCGTCCGCATCACGATCACATGGTTTGCACGCGATGCGGCAAGATCATCGAGTTTGAAAACTCGCGCGTGGTTCGGTTGCAGGACGATGCGTGCGCGTTCTATGGCTTCAAACCAACCTATCATTCCTTTCAGATCTTCGGAGCATGTCTCGAATGCTCCACTTCCCTGCCGAACCGCAGGGAACACGCCGTTGTGGTGCATACTGTCGTACCGGTCGCCGGAAAAACAAAAAAGTTAGCGAACAACTAATGCTCGGACAATTATTCAATCAGTTCGTCGTCGCATTTCGCGAAGGGATCGAAGCCTCGCTGATCATCATGATCGTGCTGATGGCGCTCAAAAAGCGCGGCGAGCAACGATTGATACGCGCGGCTTACGTTGGCATCGCAGTTGCGATTCTTGCATGCGCTTACGGTGGCTACCGACTCGGCACCGACGCACTAATCAATAATCATGGCCTCGAGGTCATTCTCTATGCAGCAGCAGCGATCACGGTTGCAACGATGGTCTTTTGGATGATGAAGACGGGCAAGACGCTCAAGTCGGGGATCGACGCGCGCATCGCAAGCTATCACGGTCGCGAGGGCATTTGGCCGGTGATCGGCATTTTTCTTTTTGTGTTTTTTATGATCTCGCGCGAAGGCTTCGAGATGGTGCTGCTGCTGCTTGCATTCGGATCGGCGATCGGTGGCCATTACTACGTAAGCGCGATGCTTGCCGGTATCGGATTTGCCGTGATCGTCAGTTATGCGCTCTCGCGAGGTATGCTCAAGATCAACCTCGGAAAATTTCTGCAATCGACTGCCTTCGTTCTGCTCTTTTTTGTCGTGCAGCTAATCTTCGACGTTTGGCATGAAGCGACCGAAGGCGGATTCATCGCAGACCCTTCAAGTCAGTCGCTTTCGAATTTCATCGACTACGTGCATGACCAGGTTCCTATTTTCTCCGACATCGGTCTTGCACTCTTTACCGTTCTTGTGATCTATTTCCTCGTCCAGGCGGTGAATGAGAAACGGATCGGCAAAGGATCTGGAGCTTTGGGTAAATCCAAACCCGCTGGCGTTTAACCATCGCGGCCAACACTTCAACAGCATCTATACGTCATTGACTCGCTTTTCTATGCTCAAGTCACTCGCAATTTTTTGCCTCATCGTGCTTAGCCTGCCGCTCACAAGCGTTCGAGCGCAGTATACCGGACCTGCCGACACAGCAAAGCCTGCTGCGCATCACTATCGCTTGAAGACGATCAGGATGGCACCCATCGAGCCGCGCAGCGATAATTCGATGATCGCGATCGACTCCCAATTTCCCGGAGCGCGCACGCTGCCTGCTTCGGCGATCATCCCTGCCGAAAAGCATCTTCGAAATATTCGGCAGCTTACGTTTGGAGGAGAGAATGCCGAAGCCTATCTCAGCCCAGACGGCACGCACGTAAGTTTTCAGGCTCGTGCGATGGCGAAAGGGTCGTGCGATCAAATTTTCACGATGACGCTCGATGGTAAAAATGCGAAGCGCATCTCTGATGGAAAAGGCAAAACGACCTGCAGTTATTATCTTCCGAGCGGCGACCGTATTCTTTATGCCTCCACGCAGGAAGCCTATGCTGGTACCTGTCCGCCCGATCCCGATCGTTCGCATGGATATGTCTGGTCGCTCGATCCTGCGTATGATATTTACGTAGCCGATACCAATGGTGTCGCGGTTGGACGCTTAACAAAAAGCCCAGGATACGATGCCGAGGCCACGGTTTCGCCGAAAGGTGACCGGATCGTATTCACGAGCACGCGCAATGGCGACATCGATCTATACAGTATGAATCTCGATGGCTCGGATGTGAAGCAACTTACTACGCAGGAAGGCTATGACGGCGGCGCGTTCTATTCGCCGGATGGTTCGAAGATCGTTTACCGCGCTTCGCACCCTGCCGGTGATGAACTTCGCGAATATCGCGAGCTCCTGAAAGAAGGACTCATCAAGCCGCACACGCTCGAGCTCTGGATGATGAATGCCGACGGCACCGGTAAACAGCAACTCACCCATTCGAATGCTGCAAGCTTCGCACCCTACTTTCATCCCGACGGCAGGCACATCATCTTCAGTTCGAACATGGATGACCCCGATGGGCGAAAATTCGAACTCTATATGATCAAGACAGACGGCACCAGTCTCGAGCGCATCACCTATGAAAAGACTTTCAATAGCTTTCCCGTTTTTACGGAAGATGGCAAGCAACTGATCTTTTGCTCGAACCGGAATAACAACGTCCCGCATAGCACGAATATCTTCATCGCCGATTGGGCAGAATGAACATTAAATGAAATTTTTTCTTCTTCTCCTCGCCACTCTTTCTTTTCTTTTTCTCACAACCTATAACGCTACCGCACAAGAAGCGAGTGCGACGCATGTCGGCGGTTACGGTGAGATGACATACACCGATCCCGATGGCCTAACGCCTGGACGGCTCGACATTCCACGATTTGTCATTTTTCTCTCGCATCAGTTTTCGGATAAATGGAGTGTTAAGTCTGAAACGGAGATCGAACACGTCCGTGTAGAGCCAGGCGCGCCTGGTGGTGAACTTGAAGTCGAGCAGGCATTTCTCGATTTTCATTATTCGAAAGGTTTCGGATTGCGTGGTGGATTGATCCTGATCCCGGCGGGCATTATCAATCAAACACACGAGCCGACTACGTTCCTAAGTGTCGAGAGGCCGCATGTCGATCTCGATGTCATTCCCTCAACCTGGCGTGAACTGGGTATCGGCGCTTATGGCGACATTGGCGAGCACGTGAAATACCAGGCCGAAGTAACGGAGGGTTTGAATGCTGCCGGATTTTCGACGGCGGGGATTTCCGAAGGCAGGCAGGAAGGCGTGTTTAGCAATCCGACAAGTCCAGGAATTTCTGCAAAGCTCGATTTTCTCCCTTCAAACGGGCTACGCATCGGCGCCTCATTCTACTATCAGACAAACACTGCGACTGCGTTAAGTTTTCAGGATTCTGCGCGTCTCGGACAGCCGATCAGCTCGTCACTTGTCGTCGCAGCGCTCGACGTTCGCTATGACATCGGCAACGCTCACCTCAGAGGCGAGATCGCGCTCGATAACGTCAGCCACACATCCGATCTTCCGCAAGGCGTTTATTCGCATGTCTCCGGTGAGTATGCCGAGGCGAGTTATAATGTCATGTCTTTGATCTCCGACGCGAGCGATGCAGAGTTGCTGCCGTTCGTGAGGTATGAAGTTGAGAGCCGCGGTCCAATCCTAAATCCATCGTGGTTGATCGCAGGGGCTGCACTAAGGCCCGTCGATGGCGTGATCGTAAAGCTCGATTACGAGTGGTCTATGAATATTCCGACGACGTCTCCTGGCGCGAAGACGCGTGACGGTCTGTTCGGCTTTGGACTTGGATTTAGTTTTTAACTTACCGAATTGAGACCCTTCATCGCTGCTCTCTTGCTCATTGGTTCGCTCACCGCGAGTGCGAGTGCACAGTCGGTACCTGAAAAGGCGGTCTCGGCGATGCATCGCGTATTCGGTGAATCGTCATTGGTCCAGACCTATAGTCTTGTCATCGACTCCGCAGAATCGGCCGACGTGCTGGACGTCACGGGTGAAACAGTGAGCGGACGGGTGAACATTCGCGAAGCGAGCGACGAGATGGGTACTGTGATCGGCTATGGAATCGTCGACGATGTACCCGGCAAGGAGCAACCGATCACCTATATCGCGATGATGAAACGGGATGGTTCGATCGCAGATATAGAAGTGCTGGTCTATCGCGAGTCCTACGGCGGCGAGGTCGGATACGATCAGTTTCGGTCGCAGTTCCGGGGGAAATCGAACCCTCGGGATATCCGTGTGGGGCGAGGCATTCAGAGTATTGCCGGTGCCACCATCTCGAGCAAAGCGATCACGAACGGCGCAAAGAAATTACTGACGCTGTTTCAACTCTGGCGAAAGGAGCGGAAATTATGACGACACTCCCCTTGCTTCGTTCGATGCCGAAAGAAGTGCGCTTGCTCGCCGCATTCATCATGCTCGCGCTCTCGGTCGGTTATGCG
>JBBSDW010000163.1:0-6845 GCA_038240295.1 Kapaibacterium sp. (SeqCode) | reverse complement strand
TAGCGTCATCAACTCTATCCTAAACAGATTTTTTGCACTGAACGATTTATGAAAGAAACAAACTCAACCTTGAGGATATCGGCTATCTTTCTCACGACGATACTTTCCTTCGTGATCGTAGGATTATGGTCATACTCAATTCAAGCGCAGCCGCTGGTCGATTCGTTAAAAGCTCTTCAGCAACGAAACGATAAGATGTATCGAGTATTAGCAAGCGCGGACCCAGATGGAGCCAGCTATCAGTTCACGAACGTCACCGCATGGAAGATCATCGATGAGGATCTTAAAAAACAAATTGAAGCGGTGTTTCGCGCCACACCATTAGGCGAAAAGAGACTTAAAGACATAGACGTCGATCGTATCTACGTGTTTTTGGCACCCAGTGGAAGCGAGCGATTCGACCCTTTTCATGTTCTTTTTATCGGCAAACGTGTGAACATTGATACCTCAGGGGGGAGCGGAGGTGCAGACCTTCTCTTCGGCGGTGGAGGTAGCCGCAAGAATACGAACGCTGAGCAGCACATCGCTTTTCAAGGCAAGGAGGTTGTCAAAGTAATGCTCCGGCAGCCCACGCTAGCTGAGAATATTAACTCCGTCCAGGGCGAGATCTTCGAAATGCCTGGCGATATTCTTCCAAGCGGCGTACAGTTGATCAAATCTTCGGCACAGCGCTATATTTTCCATCAGATGTTCGAAGGCTTCTATTCGAAGCGTCAGATCATCGACGAGCAGAATCGTGCGATTGGACTGCCGACTTCGGACGAATCGTTCGGTTCGACCGATACATCGACGGCACCGAATCCCGATCAGATCCCCACCGATCCCGAAGCCTCGACGACCCCTGCGCTGCCTGACAATCAGCTCGCTGCACGTGCGTTCAAATACGGCAAAACGATCGACGTTTCGCTCAACCACTTGCTCGTCAATGCATCGAAGAATACGGCGGTCGAGCTCTCGCTTGGTAATCCCGAAGTTGGCCTTCCCTTCTGGAGTTCGGGTGAAGGACGCCTTGCGTTGGTGCTGAAAAATCAGATCGGCACGGAGAGTAATTTCAAACTTGGTTTCGACTTCCCAGCTAATCTTGGCCGTACGGACGCTGGTATCTGGAAGGCGCGCAGGCTCTCTGGCTTCTTTGGCGGAACCATCGATGCGTATTTTGCGGGGATCGACTTCTTTAGCGCCTTCAATATGCCGGTCGCGCTTAACTTCACGATCCTGCCAGCCGGTGGCTACAATTCGAGTATCATTTATGGCGGAGGCCCAACGTTCACCACGAGCGCCGATGGCCATCCCTATTTGATCCCTGCCAATCGCACGTTCTATCGTACTGCACTCATTGGTCAGCTTTACATCCCAATCATCGTGCAGCTCGATCCTGCCAATTTCCTGCAGTTCTCTGCCGGACTTGGCGTTCATACCGTTTATCAGTCATGGATTCCGGACGCAAGCGACGTGCGAGCGACAGCAAACCTGGGCCATCCGATCGACGCAAGTTTTCAGGACAAGATCGAGGATCTTGTGCGCGTCTCAACTCCTGTGACGCCTCATGTGGGTCTGGAATACGTCAACCACCGTTCGAGCAAATTCGGTCTCAATATGTACTACGATCACTTGTTCACCTTTGGTGGCTGGATCGAGCTTATCGACGATCATCTTCGCATCGAGACGAGCTATACTGCGCCGCTTGTACGCGACCCCAAGCCGTACGAGCCGCCGTACTTCTTTCAAATTACACCGCGCATTTATTTCTAAAGAAGAGCGCGTCAACAAACACGTAGAACTTTTAACGAACGCCTACAATGTCAGTATTGAAAAAATCTCTTCTTTGGAACCTGTCGGGCTTCGTGCTCGCCGTCCTACTGGGCTTAACGCTCACGACGAGCGTGCATGCGCAGCAGGGCCAAGGACAGCAGCAGGGAATTTCGCCGCAGAGCAACTGGGCTGATTCGCTTCGGATGGCACGTGCCGAGAACGAATCGCTTTCGCGCATCCTGCAGGCCGTCGAATCGATCGACACCGCTCGGCAGAATGAACTCATTCAGTGGATCATCACCGATCGGAATATTCGTTCGCGTGTGATCTCGGCGCTTCGTAAGGCCGGTAAGACGATCTCGCCGAACTCGGTTGCAGAGCTTACCGTCACGCAAAAGCCACCGACGGCCGGCGAAAACGACATGCAGCTTTTGCGGCTTGTCATCGAGTCGATCGGCGTCTATGGGGAGCCAAACATCAAGCGAATTCTCGGGCAGGATCTTTATGAGAAGATTCGCGCTCGCGATGGCTATGAGTATACGCTCATCTCGACCGAGCCGGCGCAGCAGAAGATCCAGTTCGTCTATATGGATGCTTCCCTCTTCGGCGGTTCGATCATCTTCAAGTCGGGCTTTGGATTTAACCTTCGCGTCGGTAACGATTACGTCGGATATCCATTCTGGCTTCCGGGTACGCTCGGCGTCTTCGGAATGCTTCGCCGCGGCACGACGGATTTCCGCCTGGGTCTTGAATTCCCACTTGGCGAGTCAGGTATCAATCCGTTCACGATCACGGGCGGTCTCAAGATCAAAGAGCGCAAGCTTGAGGGCGTGATGACCTTCGCGACCTACATCGATCAGGACCTTGGATTGCTCAACGAGCAATCTGGCAAGCTTCACTTCGGTGCTGATTTCCTTACAGGATTCAACCCATCGTATTCGACTTTCTCGAGCCGTTCTGCCGGTGCGCAGTACCAGGAAGCGTATCGCAACAATTTACTTCCAGGCCTTGCGAAAGATAGCTTGTTCTATCTCCAGCTTTCGGCACATGCGTGGGTCAGCTACAAATTCACCGAGTCGGCGCTTCGCGGATTCTACGTGCAGGCCGGTGCTGGTACGCATAAGATCAATGCGATCACGCTCGGCTCAAAGACGGATAATCCGCTCAAACCAACGACGCAGGATGTCAATGCGGTCGCAAGCTTCAGCTTCTTCGATCCGCTTATCAAGATCGGTTATGTCCACTCGGGCGATGCCGGAGACGAGTATGGGTTGAGCCTTCAGTATTGCAACACGCTTCTTGCCGATGGTTTCGTCAAGCTCTTCCCGTGGTTGCAGCTTGAGGTCAAGTACGCTTCGGTCGTGGGCCGCGATCCACAGAAATGGGAATGGAAAGATTACGTGATGGTCTCGCCGAGGATCATCTTCAACTTCTAAGTCGCACGCCGATCGAAGTTCCAAACCCTCGAGCAGTGCTCGAGGGTTTTTTTGTGATGTCAAGGCAGCGAAGTGGAGGCATCACAATCTGGAATGTCTAAATCCCGACCGTGTGCCACGAAGGGCCTCCTTCGTGACCCGCACCCGTCCTCAAAACTTTCCTGATCCGAAAGTGTCGGGATCGCGAACGAGTCAGGATCGCGAAGCAGGCGCTTCACGGCACACAGTCAAGTGTGAGCTGAATCCCGTCGGCACGGGCACAAATCTTTTCTGCATGCGATTTGGTTTGCTGATAGATCGTTACCGATACCATGACCCACCGACTCTTCGCGCTTTCGCTTCTCGTTTGTCTCACGTTCACCCAGCCGCTTTTTGCGCAACAGAAGGAGACGGCCAAGCTTCGCGATATTTCGAAACGCCCTGCCCGCTATGGCTTGCAATCGGTCAAAGGCGATGCGCTGTTCGATATCAAAAACGTCGACATCACACGCTTCCCCGATATGAGTGTGATCTTCTCAGCGGTCAACAATCGAAATCAGTTTATTCGAACATTGAAGAAGGATGACATCGTACTGATGGAGAATGGTCAGAAACGGCCGATCATCTCGCTCGATCTCGTGAGTGCGCAGAACCGAGTGCCGATCGATATCGTGTTTGTGATTGACCAGACGGCCAGCATGCGCGACATGATTGGCACCGTTAAGCAGAGCGTCACCTCGTTCGCCTCGCAGTTGCGTGAGCATGGTTTTGATTTCCGACTTGGTATGGTTCGTTTCGGCGATGCCGTCGAATGGGTCAGCCCGGAGCTAACCGATGATGTGTCAAAATTCGAGCAGTGGGTTGCCGACATCGATGCAGCGGGTGGCGGCGATGTGAAAGAAAATGCGCTTGAAGGCCTTCACGCCGTTGCCTCGATGCCGCTCAGGCCGATCGCCATGCGCATGGCCGTACTTATCACTGATGCGCAATGCCACTTGGCTGGTGAACAAGGCGACGGCACAACAACCTTCACGATGCAGTCGATGGGCGATTTTTTATACGAGCGAGAGATTCGCTTGCTAACCGTGACCCCGGCTGAATTCCCCGAATATCATGATCTGGCAACACTGACCGAAGGGGCAAGCTTCGATCTCGGCAAGAGCTTCGACAATGTGCTTGGTGATCTGATCCAGGATATCACGAGCCTCTATTCGCTTAAATATTTATCGCAGTCGACGCTTGCTCCAGATTCAGTCCGCATAGATATTCTTCGTGCCGAGGATCTCTCTCCGCTTGCCGCTCGTAAGCTTGTTGCGCTCGAGCCTGGCCGGCGGTTCGTCTTCGAGGATCTGCTCTTCGGTCCAAGCCAATCGGCGCTTGTTTCTGAATTCGTACCTGAACTCGAACGCGTTGTTCGCTTGATGCATGTTCGACCGAACATGCGAGTTCGTATCGAAGGTCACGCCGATTCTACCGGTTCGGAAGAACTCAACATGCGGCTTTCGCAAGAACGGGCCGAGGCAGTCAAACACTATCTGATCACCTCCGGAATACAGCCGGAGCGTTTGGAGACCATCGGTTACTCCGCTACCCGTCCGCTCGCTTCGAACACGACCGACGAAGGGCGCCGTGCGAATCGTCGTATCGAGTTTCTCGTGCTCTCTAAATAATTAACGCTTGCCTCCGACCTCGACAGCGATGGAGCTTTCGACCGAGTACCTCCTGAATGCCTACCGCCAGGGATATTTCCCAATGGCCTCAGGCAAACATGGCCTCATCGAATTTTGCGCCTTCCCCGTTCGCGGGATCGTCCCTCTCGATGACCGATTCACGGTTCGGCGTTCCGTGTTGCAGGCCGAGCGTAAGCAACAGTTCAAAGTAACTTTTGATACGCGGTTCGCCGAAGTGCTGAACGGGTGCGCAAGACATGCAGACCTGCCCGATGACGAGATCTGGCTGAGTGCAGAGCTCATGCCTTACTACGTTGCGCTACACAAACAAGGAGTTGCGCACTCAGTCGAGGTTTGGAAAGAGGGCACGCTCGTTGGAGGACTCTATGGTCTGCATCTCGGGACTGCATTCCTGGGCGAGTCGATGTTCTCGACAACACCTTATGCTTCCCAGGTAGCACTCGTACATCTTGTCGAGCGACTGCGTAGATCGGAGTTCACGCTACTCGATGCGCAAATGACGACCGAGCACTTGAAGCAATTTGGACTCTACGAAGTAAGCCACACTGAATACGTGGCAATGCTCCGAGAGGCGCTCAAACAGGGCGTCAGCTTTTGATCGAAGAAGAGGACGATTGCAGGAGTAGGATGCCTGGGATGGTTTAGATACTTGGGTCGATGTGATCCTATCATTCCCCATCATCCCCAACCCGAAAATCACAGTTCTACTTCCCCACGATCATCTTTCTCACCTGGGGCTTCTGATCGCCTGCTATGAATTCGTAAAAGTAAACACCATCGTTCAGCGAACTTGCATCGATGGTTACAGAATATCTCCCCTGGTCGAACGATCGCGATACGAGCGGACGCATCACTTCACGCCCGGTAATATCAAGCACGCGAAGCGTGATGAGACTATTATCATTGCCGACATCGAATGCGATCGAAGTCAGATTTCCACCACCGATGGGGTTCGGATAGTTTTGCTGGACGAATGTTCCCATCGCGCTTCCTGCCTGAAGGTGCGTGTCGCCACAGGTCGAATCGACCGTGACAATGCCCGCAAGCGTGAGCGGAGCGATCTGATTCGTATTGAAGAACTGAAAACTCGTCTGCGTGATATTCGTCTTTCCTCCGATCGGTGCCGAGGAGTTGATCACCATTTTCACGTTCAGCAGCACACCGGTTGTTGTGAGCGCGTCGATAGAATTTTTCAGGTCGTAGTGCACGGTCTCTATCGCGAGCGATTTACTGGTCGAACTCGTCAGCGTCCAATTTCCATTGGCTACAACTCCGCCCTTATCGACCTGAAGCAATCGGGCGATCGTTGTGTCAAAAGAAAAACTGCCCGAGAGTTCGTGAATGTTCGCTGACAGCGCGATTGGAGTCCGCAGGCGGAGTTGCTCGTAAATAAGATCACCCGGCCTTCCGATAAGATCGAGAAACGCGATCTCGGTCGCCGTGGGGCCTTTATCGAGTTCTCTAAGTCCGAGCGTGACTGTTGAGTTATCGTCGAGCGTGAATGTGATCGTGGCACTACGAGCAGCAGCCTGCAACGGCGTCGTCGCAATGAAGTTCGAACCAAGCGCCATCGAGTCGCCTGGGTGCAGCGTAAAGGTTGCCGGAATCGCAGAGATATCGAAATCAGCTTTGTTGGTACCCGATAGCTGGACGCCGGAGACGATCAGATCCCAATCGCCCACGTTCTTGAGTATTGTCGATTGCGAACCCGAAGCCCCAACATAGAGCGATCCAAAATCAAGAAGCGGCACAGCCAGCTGCGCGATCGGTGCAACACCGATGCCATCCAGCGAGAGCGTATCGTTCACGATATCTCCACCGGTTGCAATGATCTTCGCCTGGAATGGGCCCCGCTGCGTGGGCGAGAATGAAACGTTGATCGGATCGGCTGAACGCGATTTGACCGTGATCGTCCCCGAAGCATCGATCGAAAATGGCGGAGTGTTTGGCGTGAGCACAAACGACTGTACCGTCAGCGGACCGCTCG
>JBBSDW010000162.1:0-6967 GCA_038240295.1 Kapaibacterium sp. (SeqCode) | reverse complement strand
GGAATGTAAATCATGAATACACGAAAATTTTTCTCGACCTGTAGCTTCTTAATCTTTCTCGGTGCGCCCACGATCGTTTTTGGACAGACCGTCACGAAGCCGGCCCCACAACTGCACCCTGGAACACCATTGGTCCAGCAGAATCTTATCCAGGCTCCTTCGGCATCCACACCCGATTTCAGGACCTCTGGAGAATCTGCCCGCAGGCAAAAATTGACCCGCCAGCTTGAACGCCGACGCTCGGAATTGCATGACCGAAGAGAAGACGCTCAGGCTCCCGCTCATCAAAAGCGGAAGAACTGACACGTTCCGAGGCATACCGACCAAAAATTCTTAGAAAAATCGAATTCTCGGGCATTAACTGCTCACGAGTCTGGTTTTATGATTGTGAGACTTATAGACGTAGGCGGGTTCCATTTAGGCCGCTTGTTTCTAAAGTCAAGGTGAGAGAAAAGACACTGTTGGCCTCGCGGACTTGTTCCGTGAGGCCGCAGTGTTTTTAAATCCGCGCTTACTTTCCCCCATCAAATCAGAGGCGCCAAATGAAGCACCTTGCAAGAATATTTCCTTTTGCTAACGAAGCTTTATTCGAGCCCGTGGTGTTAGCCCCCGACTGTAGGAACCACCATATCATTATTCTCGCTGGTTGGTAGCAGGGCTTGATGAAAGCACGTACCGCTAGGAGAAATTGGAATCAACATGTCCCGAATCGTCAAACTACAAAAGCGCGTTAAAGAACTTGGTCTCGATGCAATGCTCATCACGCATTTGCCGAGCATCCGTTATCTCATTGGCTTTTCCGGCTCCAATGGTGTCCTCATCGTACCTCAGCAAGGAAAGCCGCATTTCTTTACCGACTTCCGATACAAAATCCAGGTCAAGATCGAAGTTGGGGGCGCGAAGGTCTCGATCATCGACCGCGACCGTACGATCTACGACGCGATCGCCGAGAAGCAGCTCTTTAGCGATTACGATTCGATCGGATTCGAACCGGCGCATTTACAATATTGGGAGTTCGACATCCTTCGCAAAAAATTTCGCCATCTCAAACTCGTACCCATTCCTGAACGCGAGGTTGAGAAACTCACGATGATCAAGACCGAGGACGAGATCACGACCATCCGCAAAGCCGCGGATATCGGCGATCAGGTCTTCGATCATGTGCTCGGCTTCATCAAACCCGGAGTCACAGAACGGGAGGTTGCAGCCGAGATCAGTTACATGACAAAGAAGCTCGGCGGCGAGGGCGATGCCTTCGACATCATCGTCGCGAGCGGCGAGCGTTCCGCATTACCGCATGGCATTGCAACCGACAAAAAGATCAAGAAGGGCGAAGTCGTGACCATCGATTTCGGCTGCGTCTATAAAGGCTATAACTCGGATATGACGCGGACGATCGCTGTCGGCAAGATCCCGGCGGAGTTGCAAAAGATCTATGAGATCGTTCGCGAGGCGCAGCAGCGGGCCGTCGATAAGGTACGCCCGGGCATGAATGGCCGCGAGCTCGATTCGATCGCGCGCGATTACATCACGTTGCATGGGTATGGTGCGAAGTTCGGACATGGTACGGGTCATGGCCTCGGGATCGAAGTGCATGAGCTTCCGATGATCTCCCAGCGCGGCGAGAAATACAAGCTTGAACCAAATCAGGTCTTTACGATCGAGCCAGGCATTTATATCGAAGGGACCGGCGGTGTTCGCATCGAAGATGACGTCGTCGTTCGGCGCGAAGGTTGCGAGGTGCTGACGACTTCGAAGAAAGAGTTGATCGTTCTCTAACTGATTCGCCGGCCCTTCACGATTACGATGAGGGGCAAGCATCTGACTCGCTATGCTCGTTAGTTCACCGGCGATCGTCCTCCAGGTCCGTAAGTACGGTGAGACCTCCAAGATCGTCACGCTCTATTCGAGAGCCTATGGCAAGATCTCCGTGATCGCCAAAGGCGCACGCGAAATGAAATCGAAATTTGGTGGATCGCTCGAAGCCTTCACACATGTGAGCGTCGTTTTCTATTATCGCAGCGAGCGGCCCGGGCTCTACCTGCTTTCCAAAGCAGAAACGATTCGACCCAACAGCGGCATTCTCTACTCGCTCGAACGCATCGGCGCAGCTTCCGAACTTGCAGAGCTTCTCATCAGAACCTTGCACGACGAAGAAGAGAACGGACCACTTTTCACGCTACTCTGTGATACGCTTGGCGGTATGAGTTCTGCAAAAAGCGAAGAGACCGTGCTCGCGTTCACGCTCTATTTCTTTCTTCGATTTATCGAGCTAAGCGGCTTCCGCTTTAACCTCCTGGATGAAAATGATGTCGGGGGGCATCGCTCGCAACTACTCTTTAAGGTGCGAACCGGTGATTTTATCGATTCTATTCAGGAGAAGGAGGGAGCCGAGCGTACGGAGTTTGCGGAGGCGAACATGATCCGGGTCCTTCCCGAAAGCCTTGCTGTGCTCCGGTTTCTTGAGCGAGCAAGCGTGGAGAAAGTGCAAAGCCTTCATCCTTCGTTGCAGGCATATCGCAATCTGCGTGAGATCTTTACGAGCTTCTTCTCCGAACATTTTGAAGGAATGCGCGGCCGTTCGCTTCGAAGTGGAGGAACGCTCGCCTAAACCATATACTTGCAGCTTTCAACCTCGGCATAACTGATTCGTTAAGACCATGAAACGTACTCCGATTGTTTTGCTTCTCATCAACTTGACCATACTCGGCTGCACGCACTACACGAAGCAACATTCTGGTGCCGACTCGACTGCTGGTGCGTCAAGTTCAGCTGCAGATAATAAAGAAGCTGCGATCAGTATGTACGACGCGATGAATATAAAAGATTTCGCAAAACTGGATCAATATTTTACGACGGAGTTTACCGATCATGACCCAAGCGAAAGGCAGGGTCCGGGGCTTGCAGGGTTAAAGCAAAGTCTCGAAGAGTTGAAAACAGAGTTTCCCGATTTCCATTTTGCCATCGAAGAGACTGTCGCCGAAGGAGATCTCGTTGCTGTTCGCTACCGACTGACTGGCACAAACACCGGCCGAGGGCCCGACGCGGCACCCACCAACAAAAATATCGACGTAAACGGCTTCGATCTGCTACGCTTCAAATATGGAAAAGCCACCGAACACTGGGGCCTCGCCGACAACATGAAAATGATGCAGCAGCTGGGATACATAGGAAATGATCCAGCGCCGCATTCCGAAAAATAAACAGAAGGGACGCGAAATAGCTTGTAGCCTTCCGCGATCGCCGATCAGGTTTGTTACGCGAAAGGCTCCGACCGTAACTTATGCAAAACCAAAAGATTGAACCTTTGGTGCCCCAATAAGCACCTACTTGCCAACTAAATTCATCGCTGGCCGATGACGACCCAGCTTGCGCCGTTCTTTAGTCCGGCTACGCAAATTGTATTGCCGGTCATTGCCAAAGCATCCGCACCGTAATCCGAGAGCGAGTAGTCGAAAAGACCGGGGAATTGATACCAGGATCTTCCATTCCAGTGCGCAATAAACCCCCAGCCTCCTGCCACAACAAAATCGTTTGCGCTATTACCTCGAGGACCAATCCCAATGAAACTGCCATCGCTTAACCTATTCGGCAGTGAACCGCTATCGCTTCGCCATGACCCATTGTCAGTTTTTCGAATCAGCAAAGCGCCACTTGTTGCAACGAAGTGATGAGAAGCGCTATCGCAGGCCCACACGTAGTATAATTGAGACCCGCCGCCCAGATATTCTGATCGGACGTGCCCCAAATGGATCAAAGATTCTTCGTCGTCCCGCTCGCCATCCTCGTCCAGGTGGTGCCGTTGAAATGCAGGATCGTCCCGCCGTCGCCGACCGTGTACATGTTCGTGCTGGAGGTTCCCCAGGAAGCGTGTAGAAAACCGACAGTGTCAGTACCAAATGGGTACTTGAGACGAACGCCATTTATCACGTGGCCAATGAACCCATACGTCAACCAGTAGTCACTTTCTGCAAAGGCAAATACTGAACTCCCGCTCAAGGCTCCCACCAAGGAGTAGCCCCGCGAGTCAACAGGCGTTACGTTGCTCCAAGCGCCCCCATCGTACTTCCAAACCGATCCACCGACGACGTAAATTGACTTCGGTCCAAACACCCAGCAACCTGTTAACCCAGCTTCGCCCGGGATCGTCGATTGCGTCCAAGTAAAGACATGCGATGATGTATCTCCCGGATTTGGCGGAGGGTGGTGCGAAGTGTCAACATTGCAAGTATCGCAATGCTTGTGCGTCGTGTCCGTCGTGCACGTATCGCAATGCGTTGTTGTGTCTGGCTTTGGAGCGACGGGATTCTTCTTGCAGGACGAGAGTCCTGCAAGAAGCATCACAACCAGTAAAAGAGGTGCAAGGTATCGCATATTACTTCTGGATTACAACTCTGAGCTTCTGGAAAGAGTTACCATAGTGCATTTGCATCAGGTACGAGCCTTCCGGCAAATACCCCGAGTTCCAGATGAGCCGTTGCTCGCCCGCATGAAATTCACGTTCGGTGATCGTGGAAACCCGCTCACCAAGTACGTTGAATACTTCGAGCGTTACACGTCCGCGTTCCGGTATTTTGAAGCGAATCTCCGTGTGGTCTTTTAACGGATTCGGGTGAGCTTCGAGGCCAAGATCGGCTTGTATCTGTACCCGCCTTGCGAGTTTATTACTTCCGGCATCCGAGAGCCGCTGCGTGAGCAGCATATCCTGCCAGATCGAGCTATCGGTTCGAAGATTGCTTGCAATGCGGTGGAGCGACAAATAACCTCGCTTTGAATTGGGCCGGTCAATGGTGATCGTTCGAGTCACTCCTGCGATTGCGGTAATTGTGTCCTTGAGTTCGAGCGAATCGAGCCTCGCGACGAAGGTGCCAGTCGTATCGTAGAAATCGAGATAGAATGTTGCTTTCCCGATGTCGGCTTTGAAGAGCGAGTCTGCTTTCGACCGGTCGTTTGCGACCGGGCCTACCCAGGTGTAGTAACTCACGGTTCCTTGACTCGGTAACGAGAAAGTTTCGGTTGACATTACATAACCTGCTGTATGCGCAGAGTCAATAGATATCTGATCAGGCCGCTCCGCAATTTCGATCGGTTGTTCAAGCGATCCATCATCGACGGTGAGTTCGCCGATCGCGGCGGAGAGTGCAACGCTGCCAGACGAATCGACTTCAGTCACGGAGCGGTACGTAAAGAGAGAATCGGTAACTGTCCTTTTATATAATCCCGGTCCACCGAGGACATTCCAGAACGGCTCACCGGCAGGGCATGTCTCCATCGAAGCCATGTATCTATCCGTGCTTTGCGGTACGACCGAGACCTGCGGATGACGTGTGTTGAGGTAGTACCAGTAATAGAGCAGCACGCGAGAAGTGGAGCTATCGAGCGCCCAGTTCATCGTCCATTGCCCGTTCATCCGCTCGTGGGAGAACGAATAGAAGTTATCGCGTGTGCTCGAGGTGAAGGTCGAACTATCCATGTGATACCGCGAGACTTCGATCGAGGGATACCAATAACGGTCGGATATGGTATCAGGTGTGGCAGCGAAGAAAGTTCTTGCCCACGGTTTTGCCGACCTCCAGTGCGCGATCGCGATACCTTGATGGATCGAGGAGGGCACAGGACCCGACTCTGAAATTTGCTCGATGTTTTCGTATGCGACATCGACAACCGTCGTCGAATCGTTTATCCGGCAGCCTGAAATGCAAGGATGCCGCGCATCCATTTCGTTGTTAGCATGACCGCCGAAAGAAGATGTGAGCTTCGAAATGTTTGTATTGCCGATGTTCTCATTCCACACCGTATCGATGGTCAGCGGTTTAAACTTGCCATACTTTATCTGCCGCTCGGTACAATAGATGTCGGTGAACTTATGCATCGGGTTGATATCACGCATCGGATCGAGCTGATCATATTGCCAGGCAAGCCAGAACTTGATATGATCGTAACCTCCGCCATCTGCGCGATAGGACGTGTCGATCCAAATTGTAGGAAATCGCATCGTCGAATCGCCAGGGATAAAGAGATCGGTTGCGAATGTCGTGTCCGCCAGAGACGCATCACAGCGAATCGCGCGAACCCGAATACCCGATCCTGTGGACCACGCAACAATATCGACAGGGCGGCGAACCGATAACGAATCGCCCATCTCCGCGGCAGCGATCACGGGAAGCCCCGAGCCCGCCACAATAGGATCGGGCCACGGAGTGAGCGTGATATTCGTAGCTCTGCCATCCGGAGCTAACGATGCAAGTTCGATGTCTAAAAATCCGTTATCGTTACGTTCAAAGACATAGTGGAACGGTCTCTCATAATCAGACTTGTGTAAGGCAAGCGCAGGGAAGCCAGCAACCGTGTCTGCCCAATCGCTCAGAAGTTGTTCGTTGTTGAAGATGACCCCGCGCAGTGTGCTATCGGCTCTTCCGATAGCAGTGTATATTCTTCCGCCCGAGGAAAAGACTGCACGATACCATTTGGTATGACCACTGTCGGTGTAAAGATAATAAAGCTTGCGCTGGTTGTTATAGGAGAGTCCCGAATCACCCGTCTGCGTGCTCAGGAACGAGAGCATGTGCTGTTTGTAATGAGCCGTGTACCATGCGCCATCCCTGCGGAAAACAACTGGGATCTTCGGTTGCAGGCAAATCCCGCCGCTCCAATTTTCTGGATCGGCAGCGGAGATTGAATCGGTCTTCGAGTACTGAATAAACGACCAATCGGCCCAGCGTGGAAGCGAATCGGTGCCTACCCCTGAATAATTTCTGAGAACGGGAAAGGCCGACATGCCGTACATAGGAATCGGGTTTCGATCGACGTTCTGATATAGAAACACACCTCCATAGGATTGCTTGTTTCCACCATTGAGTGTTCCATACGCGGGCAAGAACGGAGAGGTCAACTTCAACGTGTCGGAAGTCGTGTTGAAGTTTCGGTAAGTCGAGGAATCGACAAACCAGGGGTCGAACAGCTTAAG
>JBBSDW010000161.1:0-6976 GCA_038240295.1 Kapaibacterium sp. (SeqCode) | reverse complement strand
CCGAGCGTTCCACCCTGGAGCCGGTTGGGATATTGGAATCTGGGGGGAGAGTGGCAGAGCGTTCGTATCACCAACCGTTATAATTGGAAAGGTGTACGTCCCTTGCGGTGATCATGTTGGGGTCTTTTATTACGCATAACAGAGGCTACGAAAGTTTGAGAAATGTTCGTGTTTTCCAATTCGATGTCCAAATCCATGCGCCAGCTCTTACTCCCAATTATATTACTCGGGATGTTTTTATCTTTCACTTCGCTGCATGCACAGAGCAGCGGTTGGCAGATTGACTCTACCACTGGCTCCCACGCCCATTGGTTACCTGCGGTTGTCGCATACAACCATAAGCTCTACGTATTCGGAAATACCAACCCGCAGATATACGAGCCTGCTCGCCACCGATGGGACTCTATTCCTGTTACTTGGTCGAAGACGATTTCTGACATATTCGCGACTAATGGCTCGAACAACTTCGGGGCAGTCGTCGGAGACTCCATCTTTATCCTGTTTGAATACACCAAGCCCTTCGGAGAGTGCTTGTACCGCGACACTGTGGCGATCTTTGCCCAGCTACAGGAAGCCTGAGCCTTGTCGCCGATAGCGGAGTTCATGCGCCTCGCGATCGCTTCGCTGCTCTGCAAGTGGGTAGTCTAATTGAGGTCATCGGAGGCGCACATTACTTCGCCCCTTGTTATAATTACGATTACCTTCCTTCCATAGATATATTTGACACTCGGACATTTGAATGGCGCGAGTCGACTCCGAAGGGATACTTCTATCCTCGTGAGGCGCTGTCTGCAAGCCTTCTTAACAACAGGATATACACATTTGGAGGGCAAAATCGGATTGTGCCTCAGCACGCATTCGGAAACGTGGATACCGTGGATGTGCTGGATCTCACTACAAACAATTGGTACTCACCACAAACATCTGGGGTGTTCTATGATCGTGCATTAGCCGCGAGCGCTGTGCTCGATGGCAAGATTTACTTATTCGGCGGTTATACCGATGGGGATCGCTTCACCTATGGCAGTACCACAGCCCTTGTCTTCAACCCTCAAGCTGACCGCTGGGATACGATTCCTTCTTTGCCGTACGCGGTTCAGGGAGCAACAGCCTGTGCGATGGATGGCAAGATCTATGTGATTGGTGGGCAGGATCAGGACACTCCCATTTTGCGGGTACAGATATTCACACCTGGGCCAGCATCAGTAGCCACCTCGGCGACTACCGACGTCTTCCCGCTCGTGCCGAACCCTGCGACGACCACGATCCGGCTGACCCAACTTCCGGCGCTTCGCCAAGCCATCACCGTTACCAATCTCCTCGGCCAGCAAGTGATGAGCATCGATGCGCACGACCGAACAAGCATCGCGCTCGACGTGAGCAACCTTCCAGCCGGACCCTATTTCGTACAACTCGTCACCAACACCGGCATCGAAACACGAAAGTTTGTGAAGGAGTGACCATAGCGAATTTTATTGAACTCTACGCGCAGGAGAGTTGGACTTCAAATAAAAAAGTCAGAAAAAGTCTATGAGCACCCTTTGCTGGGAGTTTCGAAGCATGAATAAAGTTTGCACACATCTTGACCTCTTCGATTTGCGATAAGACAAATAGGTGTTTCTTTGGTGAATTCCAAACGCACACGAGCGTTGGCCTCCAAATAAAAAAAGTCAGAAACAATGGGTGAGCACCCTTTGCCGGGAGTTTCGAAGTACGAATAAAGTTTGCACACATCTGGACCCCTTCGATTTGCGATAAGACAAGTAGGTGCTTCTTTGGTGAATTCCAAACGCACGCGAGCGTTGGCCTCCAAATAAAAAAGGCAGAAAAAATGGGTGAGCACCCTTTGCCGGGAGTTTCGAAGTATGAATAAAGTTTGCACATGCGCATAAATCGCTTTGCAGGTAGAACAATAGGTGCTTCTTTGATGAAAAAATTTTGTACGCACACTGGCTGAGAAGCGATTTTCGGGCTGCGATTCGAAAAGTGGGTGCTTCTTTGGTGAATTATGAACGCACACAGCGTGCAGATCATGGAAAAAACGCTCTGCAAATATTGCCAGCTTGCCAGTTGCAGGGGTCTTACTGAAAAAAGTTTGTACACGCGCGCGGTTTCGGAGATGGGCGCGAGTGGCAAATTACCGCTAAAAATGGGCTTATTTGTGGACTTTTACGCATCTCGTTTGCGTTAGGTGGCGTCGGCTCAAAGTGACTGAATTTGTTTGGTTTAGCTCCGTAAAATGTCCACGTTCACAGAAAAGATCGTTCCGCGTCAGCTTGAAGATGAGATGCGGGATTCGTATATCGACTATTCGATGTCGGTCATTGTCTCGCGCGCGCTTCCCGACGTGCGAGATGGCCTGAAGCCGGTACATCGCCGCGTGCTTTACGGCATGAACGAGCTCTCGCTCGCGCCGAACCGTGTGTATAAGAAAAGTGCGCGTGTCGTCGGTGAGGTGCTTGGTAAGTATCATCCGCACGGCGACTCGGCCGTCTATGATACGATCGTTCGCATGGCGCAGGATTTTTCGATGCGGCAGATGCTCGTCGATGGTCAGGGCAATTTTGGTTCGGTGGATGGCGATTCGCCGGCTGCCATGCGTTATACGGAATGCAGACTGACATGGCTCGCAATGGAGATCCTTCGCGATCTCGATAAAGATACCGTCGACTGGGTCCCGAATTTCGACGAGACGCTGCAGCAGCCTTCGGTCATGCCGGCAGGCTTCCCGAATTTGCTCGTCAATGGATCGACGGGTATCGCAGTCGGAATGGCGACGAACATCCCTCCGCATAATTTGACGCAGGTCATTAACGGATGTCTCGCCTACATCGAAAATCATGATATCACGAGCGAAGAGCTCATGAAATATATCACCGCCCCCGACTTCCCGACGGGCGGCATTATCTATGGATACGACGGAGTGCGCGATGCCTACACGACGGGTCGCGGCAAGGTGATCGTTCGTGCACGGGCTACGATCGAAACGGCGAAGAACGACCGCGAGTCGATCATCGTGACCGAGATTCCGTTCATGGTCAACAAGTCGAATTTGATCGAGAAGATCGCCGACTTCGTCCGCGACAAAAAGCTCGAGGGCATTTCCGATATCCGCGACGAGTCGGATAAAGACGGACTGCGTATCGTGATCGAACTGAAGCGCGATGCGGTGGCGAAGGTTGTGCTGAACAACCTCTACAAGCACACGCAGATGCAGACGACGTTCGGCGTCATCATGCTCTCGCTGGTCAAAGGTGTGCCGCGCATTTTGGTGCTGCGCGACATGATCAAGTTCTACATCGAGCATCGCAACGTCGTCATCCGCCGACGCACGCAGTTCGATCTTACGGCCGCCGAGAAGCGCGCTCATATCCTTGAAGGATATATCATCGCGCTCGATAACATCGACGAAGTGATCCAGGTGATCAAGAAGTCGAAAGATGTCGATACGGCGCAAACGAATTTGATGAAGCGCTTCAAGCTTTCGGAAATTCAATCGAAGGCGATCCTCGATATGCGCCTGCAGCGCCTGACGGGACTCGAGCGCTCGAAGATCGAAGCCGAATATCGCGAGTTGCTGCAGCTTATACAGAAGCTTCAATCGATTTTGGCTTCGCAGGAATTACAGATGAAGATCATCGGCGACGAACTTCAGGAAGTCAAGAAAAAATACGGCGACGAACGTCGTACTGAGATCATCTACGATACAAAGGATTTCACGATCGAAGATATGATCGCGGAAGAAGATGTCGTCGTGACGATCTCGCACTCGGGCTTTATCAAGCGCTTCCCGGTCTCGGGTTATCGCAGACAGGCGCGCGGCGGCAAGGGCGTCACCGGCGCATCGACGCGTGAGGATGACTTCCTCGAGCACATGTTCATCGCCTCGACGCATCACTATATCATGTTCTTCACCGACCGCGGCCGCTGCTATTGGCTGAAGGTCCACGAAGTACCCGAAGCAAGTCGCACGTCGAAGGGCCGCTCGATCGCAAATCTTTTGGAGAAGCCTTCGGACGAGAATATCACAGCCTTCATTAACGTGAAGGGCTTCGACGAAGCGCATTTCGTCACGATGGTCACCGAACAGGGGACGATCAAAAAGACGGTGCTCTCGGCGTTCGGGAATATCCGCAAGGCTGGCGTTCAGGCGATCACGCTTGATACGGGCGACACGCTGAAGGATGTCCGGCTCACCAACGGCGAGCAGGAGATCATCATCGGTACGCTCGAAGGCATGGCCTGCCGCTTCAACGAAAAAGATGTCCGCGACATGGGCCGCACCGCAGCAGGCGTGCGCGGTATCTCGCTCGAAAAGGGCGACATCGTTATCGGAATGATCTCGCCGAAACGCTCGGGCACGACGGTACTCGTCGTGAGCGAGCATGGCTATGGCAAGCGCAGCGACGTGAGCGATTACCGCCTCACACGCCGCGGCGGCAAGGGAGTCATCACAATGAAGGCGACGGAGAAAACCGGCAAGCTCGTGGCGATCAAAGAAGTTGTCGATAACGACGACCTCATTGCAGTCACGAAGGAAGGCCTCGTCGTTCGCCAGCATGTGAAAGATATCCGAGTCATGGGCCGCAACACACAAGGCGTCCGACTCGTCAGACTCAACGAAGGCGATAGCCTCGCAGCAGTCGCAAACGTCCCATCCGACGAAGACAACGAGATCGAAAAAGCCGCCGCGATCAAACCGCTTCAGACACCGCCGCCACCGGAACAGGGGAGTATTTTCGAGGGGTAAGAGCGAAAAGGAACGAGATTGGCGTTATTAGAGCGTTATGTTGCAATCGTTTAAGGCAGTTATAGACGATGATGGTCGGGTTCAATTACTTGAAGAAGTAAAGATGCCTCCTCATGCTCGTGTCATCGTGACGCTCCTCGATGAATCGGTTCTCGACCCAGAAAGCCTTGAGAACTCGATTCTAAGTGAGGACTCGCTCGCGAAGGAATGGGTTAGCCCGGAGGAAGAGGAAGCGTGGAAACACCTCCAGTAGGATCGATCGTACTTGTCCGCTTTCCTTTTTCGGATCTTTCAGCCTCGAAAAAGCGGCCTGCACTCGATCGACTTACTAGTGAGTTTTCTCTTGGGAGCAAAGGAGGAAAATTCGCGAAATTAATCAGTCGTAGTTTGGTGGGACGATATCGTTGAAGTCGATTAGTGTTCTGTTCTCCCATATCTTTATTGTCTAATCATCTTGCCGTGATGTCCACGAGGTCGTAAGTCTTAATGGCGAGCGAACCGATGGTGACGACAAGCTTCGGTATATTCTCGATCAAAAGAATATCGGCAAGTATGTTACGATTGGCAATAATGAAGAGGGTGGGATCGTCCATAACGAGATTGCACAGTTGTAGCATTGGTTTGACTTCGATGTGGCTTTTGAGGTCCGAAAATGTGCCGTCGCTAAGGTGCTGAAATGGGGATCACTTTCAGGACCTCGTTTCTTGGATCGGAGCTATCGATATGGGCGAGATGGTCGCCGGTGGGCGAGAGCGCAAGATAGTGGACGTTCGGTGCGAGTTTGACCTTCAGACCCGTTGCGAGATTAAGTACAAAAAGCTCCGCTGGTTTTGTACCGTTCCGAACCGTATACGTGATGAAGGAGCCGCTCGGTGCGACATCGCTCCATATTATTTCTGCGCTATCGAGCCGTGTAATTTGTCAAGTGCTCGAATCGAGATTAAGTACGCCGAATGACCCCGCAAGAATAAATTTGCCCGTCGTATGAAAGATCGACCCGTAATTCAAATCTGCATATCTATCGATCACAAACGAATCGAGCTTCACAAGAGTTGTATCGCGGATCACCAGATCGGTCAACTGGATCGAAGGGTTATACCTGAAGTAGGCAACGCGGGCGTTCGAGATCCAGGTTGCCGAGGTTGATCGCGGGGTTATTTCGCTCCATGTGTGCGGGTCGATCAGTGTTTGCTGGCCCAGAGTTGCAATGGTCAATGCGACGTCCTCGGGCTCAGTCGGAACTCCGCGCGAATTCAATAACGCTTTGTGCCAGTCGGGAGACAGCGCAAGGATGGGCGTGCTGTAGAGGGTAATCAAGTTTCCCGTTTGGTAATTATAGCGAGCAAGTCCCGACGAATATGCTAGACTGGAATGAGTGTGGACTGTCTACGAGTGGTTTCAACTTTTCTGATGGCGACCCAGAGTAGCTCGGAAATGCATGATATTTTACCAAGTTCTTAGAAGAAGCTGATGTTACCAAACATCCAAGCATCGCAGCAATGATAAGTAATTTGCGCCTTGGTCTAGTGGGATAATGTGAGTTTCTTGCTCTGGGTGTGGATGCCGTTTGATACAGTCAGAAGGAAGGTACCTGTTGGAAGATTCGAAAGATGCAGGGTCTCGCTGTTTGCCCCAACGTTTAGAGCCATATTTTTAACGTACAGAGTTTTACCGCTTCCAACTTCTATCAGAGAAACCTGTGCTTCGCCTGCAATGGAACTGTGGATTCGTATCGAAACTTCCTCATGTGAGGGATTTGGATAGAGGTCGTCGAGGAGCAGCAACGAATTACTCTCTGAAGTATGCTGAAATGTTGGATCTGTAATTTTTGCACTTCTCATGTCCTGAGATTCAATCACAAGATGCACCCCGTTTGAAGAGTTGTGACCGACCTCGTCATATTCATGGCTCGCAAAAGCGGATCCTGAGGGAAGACTTAGGACGGTTCTAACATCCAGATAGACAGACTGTCCAGAGGACGTACCGGTCAATGGAATTCCATCAAGGTAGTCATCCCCCGGTTAATACCGGACATGTCGTCGAGTGCAAAGGTACGAGACTACCCCCCTTTGTCAATAGTCTATTCGAAAAAAGAAAAGAAAAATGTGTCATGGGGAATAGTAACCCTGTTCGTGCGAATGCGTTGCTATAGGAATCTCTAACTCGACCCGGATCAACTGCAACATCTGAACGAGCGCGGAGCTTGGTGAAAAAGTGGAGTTGGCT
>JBBSDW010000160.1:0-7008 GCA_038240295.1 Kapaibacterium sp. (SeqCode) | reverse complement strand
GTGCCCAAGTAATCTCGCAAGTTCTGCGGAATCGTGTATGTTTGCTGGTCTGATCTTCACCGAAACTGATTGCATGAATGACCGTCTGTTAGAAATTCTTTCCGAGCGTCCCGATTTTAACATCGTGGGACGTGATAGCTCGCTGCTCAAATTCTTTGTCGAGTATCTCGATCACGGTTCTCTCTTTATGGTGGGCTTTGAACCTGGCGATGACCCACTCTTCACCTTCACCAACGACGCGCAGCGCTACATGTTTCGCATGTCGGAGATTAGAGCGTATGCTGAGAATATGAAGAGCGGCGTCGCGATGGATTGGGATACGGTGCCGTTCGACTACATCAGTAAGTAGTCTCGTAGGCGATCAGGCTATGCAACTACTCTTCGGTTCTCCTTGACGACCAATAGCAATAACATCGCTACGAACGTTAGGCCGGCCGATAGATAAAACGGTGTTGCCGGTCCTGCCGATTCCCAGAGCAAGCCCGCGATAAGCGACGCCGGAAGCGAAGCGAGACCGGTGATCATTTGAAAGGTCCCGAGTGTGCTGGCGCGGAGTTCAGGCTCTGCGAGCTCGGAGACAAGCGCACGTTGCACCGGCTGGATCGCTCCAAGATGGAGTCCGTAAAGTACGAACGCTGCGAAGATGCCGACATCACTCTTCACGTAGAGAAACAGAATGCAGGTTCCGATCCAAAAAAGAAACCCAAGTATAAGCACAGGTTTGCGGCTGGTTCGGTCGGCGAGCTTTCCGAATGGAATTGAGACAAGCGACGCAACTGCGGAATAAACCAGATAGAGGATCGGGATCGTGGCAATGCCAAATCCGTATAGCTTCGCATAAAGCAGCAGGAAGGAGTAACTGAAATTAGCTAGCGCAAAGATGGTACTGAGAAGAATGTAGAGCCTCAGGTCGCGACCGAACATTTTAGTGGTCAAGCCTTTAAAGACTTTCTTGCGAGATCCATCATTGTCTTTGATCGCGAGGAAAATAAGTCCGGCACCGATGAGCGAAGGGATAGCTGCGATGAGAAATAAATTTCTGTAACCAAGTTGCGAAAAAAAGAAGATTGTAAAGAGGACGCCAAAGACAGCGCCGAGATTATCCATCATGCGGAGAAAGCCGAAGTTGCGGCCGCGGTCTTGATCAGTTGAGATATCTGCAACAATCGCATCTCGCGGCGCACCGCGCATTTTACCTGCTCGGTCGAGCACGCGAAACGGGATGATCCAGCCCCATGCGGGAGAGAGCGCATAGCCGATGCGCGAGAGTCCGCCAAAAATATATCCGAGCCAAACGAAGATCCTTCGCTTGCCGGTTCGGTCGGCAATGTAGCCGGAGACGGCCTGCGAGATCGCAACGAGCGCATCGCCAAGTCCATCGATAAAGCCAACGACCGCCATGTTCGCCCCAAGCACACTCGTCAGAAAGAGCGGCCAGATCGGGAGCATCATGTCGGAGCCAAAGTCATTCAGGAACGAAGCCCAGCCGAATGTGCGAAGCGTTTTCTTCGACTCGGATTGCATTGTTGCCTGCTCATTCATCGACTTCATCACACTGCAACTGCCTCCATCATTGAATGCTCGGTCGGCGTTAGTGTTTCGAGCAGCATTTCGATCTCTGTTAACCTGACTTCGTCTGACTCTGCCGGTTTTAATCGTACGATCAACCGAAGCTGTTTCTTTTCAGTGAGGAGCCGTACGTTGTTCGTCCCGACCATTGGAAATTTATCGAGGATAAGCGGGAAGGTGTTTTGGTAGTAGTGTGTCTCGGTTTCGGGTGGCAACAGGATGCGTAGCGAGCGCGTTGGTTCATCGAACTGCAGTGAGCGTGCGCCAAATGCTTTCGCACGTTCACGAATACGTGCGATGTGTACGAGGTTGTCCGCCTCTTCTGGAAGTGGGCCGAAGCGGTCTTTGAGTTCTTTCGTGATCTCTTCAACCTCCGCATCCGTCGAGACCTTCGCCAGCCGTTGATAGAACTGGAATCGCTCGGCATCGTCCTCGATGTATCGCTCTGGGATCAGCGCAGTTACGCCAACAGAAACGCTGACATCGTCTGAACCATCGAGCCGCTTGCGGCCAAACGCTGTGCGCTTCGCTTTCGAAAGTTCGTCCTTGAACAACTCCTGGAATTCCTCGCGCTTGAGTTCTTCGACCGACTCGTCGACGATCTTCTGATAAAGCTCGAATCCAATATCGCCGATAAATCCTGATTGTTCTGCTCCAAGCAAATTGCCCGCACCGCGAATCTCAAGATCACGCATGGCAAGCTGAAAGCCGGCACCAAGTTCGGAGAATTCTTCCATCGCCTCGAGCCTCCGCAGAGCATCTTTCGAGAGCGATGCGATCGGTGGCGCGATCAGGTAGCAATAGGCCTGTTCATTCGAGCGGCCAACGCGTCCGCGCAATTGATAGAGTTCTGCCAATCCAAAATTCTGTGCGCGATTGATGATGATCGTATTCGCATTCGGCACGTCGAGTCCCGATTCAACGATCTTTGTAGCGCAGAGGATATCGATCTTGCGCTCCAAAAATTCGCGCATCACTTTTTCGATCGAAGTCGGAGGCATTTGTCCATGTACAACTCCGACACGTGATCTCGGAACAAGCTCGCGGAGCTTGTTTGCGTATGCATCCATATCGCCAACCTTATCATTGATCGCATAAACCTGACCAGAGCGGGCAAGCTCGCGTTTCAGCGCTTCGGTCACCGCAGCTTCGTTGAAGCCCGCGAGCACTTCGGTCGAGATGGGCAATCTGTTTCGCGGCGGTGTTTCCATGACCGACATATCGCGCGCGCCGAGCAATGAAAAATTAAGCGTGCGCGGTATCGGCGTCGCTGTCAGGGTCAGCGTATCAATACTCGTTCGCATTTCGCGCAACTTCTCCTTTGCGCCGACTCCGAAGCGATGCTCCTCGTCGATGATGAGCAGCCCAAGATCCTTGAAGACAACATCTTTGGAAAGAATGCGGTGAGTGCCGATCAACACATCGACAACGCCCGCTTCAAGCTGCTTCAAAATCTCGGTTTGCTCCTTCTTTGAGCGAAAACGCGATAACGAGGCACACTTGACTCCGAAGCGTTCGAGCCGGTCGGAAAATGAGCGTGCATGCTGCTCGGCGAGGATGGTGGTCGGTACGAGCACTGCAGCTTGCTTTTTATCAATGACCGCCTTCATCGCGGCGCGCATGGCGACTTCTGTCTTGCCATACCCGACGTCCCCGCAGATCAGCCGATCCATCGGCGAACGCGACTCCATGTCTTTCTTCAGATCTTCCGTCGCCTTCGATTGATCGGGGGTGTCTTCATAGACGAACGCCGCTTCCATCTCGCGCTGGATAATATCATCGGGACTGAACGCGAAGCCCTCCTGCGATTTACGCTTAGCATAAAGCTGGATCAGATTTCGCGCTATGTCCTTGAGCCGCTTCTTCGTCCGCTCTTTCGTCTTCTGCCATTCGGCCGACCCAAGCTTTGAGAGTTTTGGTTCATCGGGCGTTTCGCCGGCCGAATATTTCGAAAGCTTGGCAATGTAATCGAGATTTACGAAGAGGACATCACTGTCGCGATAATGCAGGCGTACAACTTCCTGCTTCGTACCGCGCACTTCGATCGTCTCGAGCCCCATGAACTTTCCGATGCCTTTATCTTCATGCACGAGCAGATCGCCGCGCTTGAGTGAACGGAGCTCTCGTAATGAAATCCCTTTTGTGCGAGCAGCTTTTTTTCGAGCCGATGCACCGCGCTCTCGCTTGCGGCCAAACAACGCATGCTCGGTATAGACAACCGCATTTACCTCGCTGCCATAGGCAAAACCATGTGCAAGCGATGGCTGCAAAAATCGGAGCATCCCTTTCTTTTGCGTGAAGAGATCGGGACTATCTTCGAGCAGCGTCGCGGTGTCGTCTTCCGAGCCATGGTCATCAGGCGTTGCATCGAGCAGATCCCCGAGTCGTTTGGCGAGATCTTTCGTCTCGGTCATGATCGTGACTTCGGTGCCACTCGCGCGAAGCCCATCGACATGCTCGCGAATCAGTTTGAGATTCGCATTAAAGCTTGGTTGCGTGCGTATGCCGAGATCGATCGCAGTCTTCGTATTCGTTGGGAAGCGAACAACGTTGATTGTCGTGTGCGGCGCGAGAGCAGTGCGGACCATCTCGTCGGTTTGCTCCAACTGAAGCTCCGCATAAATACGCTCGGGCTCGATCAGGGCAACGATCGTGTCCTTCGAGAGATAATCGAAGAGTGTCGCTTCGCCGATCAACTCGTTCTCGGTCAGCGCGTTCGGGACAAGCGTGAGCGTAGCGCGATCGACGATCGAGCGCTGGCTGATTGTGTCGAATGCGCGCATGCTTTCTACGGTGTCGCCAAAGAACTCGATGCGAACCGGCAGGATCTCCGTGAATGGAAAAACGTCAACGATGCCGCCGCGCACAGCGTAATCTCCCGAGGATTCGACAAACTGCTTCCGATCGAAGTGATGCGCCTCAAACCACTTAATGAGTGTCTCAAAGCCGGCTTCTTTGTTGCGTTCGAGCGTAAGCGAATCATCTGAGAAAGATTTGCGCGAAGGAAGTTTAGCGGTGAGCGATTCGGCGTCGGCGATCGTGATGATCGGGCCGGTCGCACGTGCAAGGCGGTCCATCGCTTCGAGGAGCTGCGCTGTCGCTTCCGCCGACTGCGTTCGCTTCTGTCGCTCTTTTGCAAGGATCGAACTATGCGCGCCTTCGGAAAAAAGTGCGAGCGTGTCTTCTTCGACAAGCCGTGCAAGATCGTCAAAAATGCGTTCGGCATTTTCAGCGTCTTCAGCTAGAATGAGAATACTCTTTTCAAGTGTAATGCTCAAATGAGCAAGCACGATCGCGTCCGAAGAGGCAGGAAGATTCGTTAATTCAAATGCGCTCGCAGTCTTAGCGGATTTGAGTTGGCGCAGCAGATCGCTCAGCGACTGAAGCGATCGAAGCGAATGGCGAAGCCCCGAATAAAGTGTGGCCAAAAGTAATGAAAAATATTCGACCGGCGCAAACGCAAAAGGAGCAGACCATGCGTTGTGCATGACTGCCCGTGGATTCGTGGTTTTCAGAACACGACGCCGCCCTCATTTATCCCACGCATCACTTTGAGGCAATTTCCCCCGAGCCGACACCAATTCGACGCAAGTCGGAGAGGAATCGTGAGCTGCTCAGCGCCGCGCATTTAAATAAAAGCCCCCGCCTTTTGAATGCGGTGGCGTTGGTGGGTGGTTGCTTTCGGTCGCCGCGATATTCGTTTCGAGGACACGGGTGCGGGCTCAACCACCCCAAACCCCTCCTTCGAAAAGAGGGGCTTTTAAAACAAAGCCCCCGCCTTGATTTGAAGGAGGTGGCTTTGGGGGTGGTTGTGTTTGGCGGGGCGGTTGTGTCTCGCCGATATTTTTTCGGCGCTCACTATCTCCATCCAATAAACTAATAAGTTCTTGTAAGTGTCGAAGGGGTCCTTTTCATCTCCCAATTCTGGAAATCTTCTCGTAACCTCCATATTGTCTCAAGTTAGACTGAATAGTTGTACCATTAGCCTCCAATCGCCGCGATACACTGATTCGCAATTACGCTCCCCCCACCTTCACCAGCGCCTTTTGAACCATCGGCTTTGCTGCTTCAAGTTCGACCTCAGACATGATCGTAAGTTCAAGATCACCCGTCCCATTATGTCCGATCATTCGCGTGTCGCGCGCATTTTGTGGCATGTTCTCAAAGTCCTCCTTACCTGCTTTCAGATACAGGTAAAACTTTTGCTGATGCACTTCGAGGCACGCGAAGTTTTGCGTTGTTTTGTAGGCCACGTATAGTTTTTTTGGCGACTCCTCAACTGAGGAGGAAAGCCCCAGCACGAAGTCTCGGAAATCGTTGATCAAATGTTGAATGGGTTCTTTGGCTCGAAGTAGGTGCTCCTCAAATGAATAAACTCCTGTTTTCCGTGACTCTGCGGCTTTCTTCCCTGCGGCTACCATTTTGGGATCTTTCATGGCCCTATCTTCAGCGTTTGATGCCTCTATTGGGGGATCACCTCCGCGCTTGAATATCTCTTCAAGCAGCAGTGCACCATTCTCATATCGACGGTACTCCCATAGCTCGATGTTTGCGCCCATCATCTGGACTGCGTGGAGATCGAATTTCTTGTAACCGGGAGCGATGCAGATCACTCGGATATCGCTCCAATCAACTTCGACATCCTTCCCGAGCTTTTTTGCGACTGCAACTTCGAAATCGCCGTGGTGATCCTGGATCCACGACAGATAATAGAGTCCTTGATTGACCAACTCTGAGGACTGCACTTTCTTGTACTCGATAATCACAGGGTTATTATCTTCGGAGAGCGCGAGAGTGTCGATGCGTCCTGCGTGTCTTGCGCCGGTCGCGAATTCGGTGGCGATCAGTCGGCAATTGAATACCGTTTCAAGGTTCTCCTCGAACAATCGCTGCAGGTCGCGTTCGAGCGCGAAATCGCTTGGACGAACGATCGATATTTTTTGAGAGGCGATCTGGTACAGGGGCATGGAGAAATTTCAATTGAAGAATGGTCGATAGCGGTTGCAAAGATAACGTCGCCAAAGGCTCGGCCGCGCTGCGGCGAGGATTTGTTTAATTAATGGTCAACCCCAAGCTCCCGCTTGGGGCAAACGATGGGCCGCTCCGCTGGAGCTACGGCCGACCGCGCTGCGGCGTATCGACCTAAATGTACCGGCGCTTCTGGTTTCGATCCTCAAATCTTTGCTCGCATGAAAGAGCCGGGGTCGCGAAGCCCGCGCTTCACGCCACACGGTTTGGGTTTGTGCTGACTCTCGACCGTGTGGCACGAAGGGCCTCCTTCGTGACCCGCACCCATCCCGAAATCTTTTCTCATCTGAAAGTGTCGGGGTCGCGAAGCAGGCGCTTCACGCCACACAGTTTGGGTTTGTGCTGACTCCCGACCGTGTGCCACGAAGGGCCTCCTTCGTGACCCGCACCCATCCCCAAATCTTTTCTCAT
>JBBSDW010000159.1:0-7062 GCA_038240295.1 Kapaibacterium sp. (SeqCode) | reverse complement strand
GGCTTATCACCTCACCTCGAACACCCTTGAACTTCTGCTTGAATTAAGATATCACCAGAGCTTGATTGGGGCAAGTGGCAAATATGACCAATGCAGTGAGCTTATCAAGAAGACCCTCTCGACTCTCACCGCGGAGGCCCGTTCTGCGGAAATTTATGAACGGAGCGTCCTGCACATTGCAAAGCGGGCAACGATAACGCAAGACTCGGTTGACGAACTCACCAAGTTTTCAGAGGAGCTGGATCGACTAAGTAAGGACTGCAACTCCTTTAAGTTCATGATGTCATATTTTCGTGTAAGCTCGATGGCGCTCCTGGCAGCCCACAAGTTGGAGGAAGCAATTCAGGTTAACTCTGAAGCCGAACAGTATCTGCTGGAACATCCTCTGCTCTCTTCCACGATCAGGATGGGAGAGTTTGTCTGGACAAAGCTTTACTGCCATCGAAAACTCCGCCAATATGACCTCGGTTATGCGTCTGCCCTGAAGTGTCAGGAACTGTATCCGAAGGGGACCAATAACTGGTTTTATTACAACGAGAATTTTTTTCTCCTCAATATGAACACACTCCATTTTGATCAAGCGAGGATCATTTATGAAGAGGTGACATCGCATCCACGTTTTGATCAACTTGCGAGTCAGAGACAGGAAAAGTGGAAGATTTTCGAACTGTACCTCCGATACGCAAAAAGTGTATCGGAGCGTCTTGATGGAGGAACCTCTGGAGGCCAGCAAATCCGTGTCAAGACCTTCTTGCGTTCGGTTCCGAACTACGCCAGCGACAAAAAAGGGTTCAATGTAGCAGTTCTGATTCTGCAAATTTTGTTTTTGCTCGAGGCAGAAGAATTTGATTCGATCATAAATAGAATGGAAGCCCTCAGGACGTATCGAGGAAGATATTTGAAGTCTACGTCAAACCGGCAAAGCGCGCTCTTCCTAAAACTTCTTCAGATCATGGAGAATAACTCGTTCAACTATAAGCTCTCAAAGGAAAAAGGCAGCAAGTATTTTGCGCAGCTCCAGTCGGCAGAATTAGCCGCTGATGCTGACGACGATCTTCAAATCCTTCCCTTTTCCTGGCTTTGGCAACAAATCCTTCTCAAACTTGAACTCATAGAGAGTCAGCAGCTGGCTCGTGCCCTGCGCTGAACAAAATATTCCACACGCGCAGACTCTAGCTCAGTTTTCTTTTCTTCGCAAGATATTTTAGCACTTGCCTGTGAGGCTAAGTGCTTATTGGTCAGTCTTTTAATCCCCTCCGTTAGAAAAGACTTACGCCGTCAAGCAAAAAAAACAACAACCGTCCTTCTCAGATTACGTACGCGTATATGGTGGTGTGCGCGATTGCGCGCAACACGATCTTTTTAGAACATTCACTCTATCACTCGGACGGCTTACAACTAATCCTAAGCGCTACTTCCATGAAGAACATTATGAAATCGGTTGCTTTCCTTGCTCTAATTGTTTTTGCATTTTCAACAAGTGCATTCTCAAAAGGTGAGACTTCCCAGTTCTCAATCCACAACGGCACCAGCCAGAATGTGGGCATTGTAACGGTGTACGGTTCCACAGGCACAATCGGTCAAATAGCCGTTCCGGGACCGGGTCTTTTTACAGGACCTGTGAATGGGGCGATGACAGGATTGCTTGTTAATGATGTCGTTGTGGCTAAGGGTACGACAAAGATTGTCACGTTAGCTAACGGGCATAGCGTCACGGTTAACAACGTAATCACCATACCGGACATTAGCGAAAACAACTAAAAAACTTTCGCCTCCAGGCGAACTTTGAAGCCCCGCGATTTGTCGCGGGGTTTTTCTTGCGGTTTACTGAAGTTGAGTGGTTCCTCCTTGTAACTTTGCGGCATGTCAGAGCGCTACTATTTTATCAGCGATGTTCATTTGGGAGGTGTCCCTTCAGCCGAGGATAAACTTCGGGAGAAGCGGTTGCTTGCAGTTTTGGACCGTATTGAGCTCGAAGCGAAAGAGGGGACCGCGAAAGCGCTCTTTATCGTAGGGGATCTTTTTGATTCCTGGTTCGAGTTCAAATCGGTCGTTCCTCGACGTCATATCCGGACGCTCGCGAAGCTTGCGACGATCCAGGAATTGATCCCGATCGAATATCTCATGGGTAATCACGATTTCGGTCATCGCGATTTTTTCCAGAAGGAATTGCACATACCGGTTCACGCTGGCGACATCGAGCGGACGCTGCTTGGCAAGAAATTTTACATTGCCCACGGCGATGGCAAAGCGCTTAACGACAAAGGATATCTGATCTTGCGAAAGATCCTGCGCAACCGCGCGGCGCTCAAACTTTATTCGATCGTTCATCCCGATATCGGTATCCCGTTCGCCGAGTGGGTAAGTTCTGGTTCACGCGGCTACACCGATCAACGCGACGCGCTCCAAAAGCAGGATGGCCTCAGAATTTTTGCCGAAGAATTGCTACGCTCGGGAAAATCCGATTATGTCATTATGGGTCATCGTCATAAGCCGGAGATCCATGAGGTCGTGCGTCATTCCGATGAGCCTGGCCGATATATCAACCTGGGCGACTGGATCAAGAACAACACGTACGGAGTATTCGATGACGAAGGCTTCCGGCTTGTAAACGCCTGAATTCAAATTCGGGCGCCGCTCGACTCGTATTTTTGTGGTCCGATCAATGCTCATCAAAGAATTCATTCAGTCCGTTGAAGTAGTTGTGCCGCTCGCATCGGTTGGCTATGCGCGCGATACAGTTGGGCTGCAGGTGGGCGACGAAACCGCCGAACTCCGAAAGGTGCTCATCGCGTACGAAGTTACGAGCGAGGTACTAAACGAAGCGATCGAGACCGGCGCAAATCTTATCGTTGCCTTTCATCCGCTTATCTTCCCGAACATCGATCGGCTGACGAATGCATCGCGCACCGGAAAACTTGTTCGGGATCTCATGAAGAATGATCTATCGCTCTACGTTCTTCATACCGCCTTCGATTCACATCTTGAATTCGGCACGAGCCGATTGATGGCTGAGGCATTGCAGTTGCGTTCGGTCCGCTCACTCGATCCATTGAAGGCGACGCTGAACAAGATCGTAGTTTTTGTACCGATAAATTCAGCAGACGAAGTTCGCAAAGCGCTTCAAGATTCGGGCGCCGGGGCGCTCGGCAATTACGACGCTTGTACCTGGCAAGTGGAGGGTCGCGGGACATTCCGCGGAAATGATCGTTCGAATCCGGCGATCGGCAAAAAAAATATTTTGGAAACCGTCGAAGAAATTCGCATCGAAGCGATCTGTGAAAGTTGGAAAACTTCGAGAGCGATCCAAGCGATGTGTGACGTGCATCCATACGAATCGGTTGCCTGCGATATCTATGCGCTCGAAAATGAAAATCCGAATTTTGGAATGGGTGCGATTGGCGAGTGGGCGGAGGCGATCAACGTAAACGAAGCACTGGAGCGGGTCCGAGCGGCCTTTGGTACTCCGATGCTTCGTCACAATGCAGTCTCCGAGAAGAGAGTCAAGCGGGTGGCGATGTTAGGCGGCGCGGGGATGGAATTCTATTCCGCCGCGCTTCGATCGAAGGCCGACATGTTTATCACTGCCGATATTCGGTACCATGATTTCTATCGAGCGAGCCACGACAACATGCTGCTTGTCGATGCGGGTCATAGTGAGACGGAGCGTTTCGTAGCACAAGGGATGTTGCGTGCTATCCGGAAAGCACTCGCGACGAATCAATCTGGTGACCCCCAATCGGGGTTACCGCTTGTCGTTTCTCACGCCGAGCCGAACGCAGTGCATTATTTTTGAATGAAGTCGATCGTGACCGGTGCCGCAAGTTGTGCCGTGCTCGAGAGACCGTGAGCGATAACAAGAAAGAAAACTGTGAACGAATCACTTCTGCATCTCTACGAACTTCAAAAGATCGACAGCCACCTTGATGAACTCATCGAAAATCGGGGTGAGTTGCCGCAGCATGTCGATGACCTTCGGCAAATGGTCACCGAGCAGCGCACGAGGCTTCAGGATGCCGATACTCACGTTGCCGAAATCGAAAAGCGCACTGCCGAAGTGCATCAGGAGTCGATCGAACTTCGCGAGAAAGTAGAGAAATACAAAGCGCAGCAGTTCGATGTAAAGACGACGCGTGAATACGACGCGATCACATTCCAGCTCGACGATGCACAAAAGCGTCTCTCGCGGCACGTTGATGAAAGTGCTCGACTCGGACTCGAACTCGAGCAGACCCGCGTCGAGGCCACAACGATGCGCGAAGAACTCGCAGAGATGGAAACCGATCTCACGCAGCAGGAAGTGACGTTGAAGTCGCTCATGGCCGAGACCGAGCAGGAAGAAAAAGAACTTTTGAAAAAGCGAGCCGGAACGCTCAAACTTATTCGTCCGAATTTTATCGGTATGTACGACCGCGTTCGCCCGGCGAAAAATGGTGTTGCTGTTGTGCCGGTCCGCAATGGTGTGTGCGGCGGATGCTTCAATGCGATTCCTCGTCAGCTCGTGCTCGAACTCAAAAAAGGGGAGAAGCACGCGGTATGTGAATATTGCGGACGCATCGTCGTCGGTGAAGTTATTTCTCTTGCCGTCGATGGCGAACCGGTACCTGTAGCGCAAGTCGTTCATGAGGAGGAAGAAGAGTCAGGCGAGTAAGCTCGCTTTGTCTGCGCGAGCGAACAATGTAACTCCTGCCTCTGGGGTGGGTCTTACTTCCGGCGAAGTACTTCCTCGATCGATGGCGACGTCGGGGCACTTGGTATTCGCATTTCGTCCCCACTGCTAAAAGATTGCTTCGTCGGTTGATTCGCTTCGCGAAATCAATCCTCCTCGCAATGACGCGTTTAATAAAAGGAATCACGCCCTTGGGTCATCGCGAAGAGGTGCCCGCGCCGTTCAAGGTCATTGCGAGGAGGCCCCCACGCCGACGAAGCATCTTCAGGAGCGGGGTACTCGGCGCTCGCATTCTTCCCCGCTCCTAAAGATTGCTTCGTCGGTTGATTCGCTTCGCGAAATCAATCCTCCTCGCAATGACGCTTAGAAAATGGCGACTTTGGGATCTCAGCAAATCGTGCTCCCCGACGCCGGACACCGGACACGGAAAACCGGACACGTATCCCAGCAACAAAACGTTAAGAGACCGTGCTAAATGCACGGGGGTGCATTGGTTTCGACGGGGAGTCGTCGAATGGCACGTTGCGCACCGAGTGAGGTTGACAGCGCTCGTGAGCTTTCCGCAAGGTTAGCTCTGACTCAAACAGTCAGCAAACATAACTGCGAACTCTTATAGTTACGCAATGGCTGCCTAAGCTCCTTTAACTTAATTGTTGAAGTTGTAGCTGCTTCGGACCGGGAGGTCTGAGGGTGCCCATCTCATCAGACCTTTAGACATAGCGGGTCTGAAATCGTAAAAGCAAGCAATTGCGTTTGCGGTGTAATGAGGTGCCGAATTGCTATGTCTCTCTCCGCGAGAGTGTTCTTCGCTCGCGGTCCGTATGCAGGAGGGGCAGCAGTTCCAGGCCGGTGGTCACTTGCTATGACCTGGCTCTGCTTAACCAATCAAGAGACTATGTGCGTAGTAGCGTCCAGTCGAGCTTTTCGGACAGGGGTTCGATTCCCCTCACCTCCACGATGGGCAAGGATGAAGGATGAAGGATGAAATTGGGGAAGTGAATCTCGAATACATCTTTAAGTCGTCGTTTTTGATTTCTGCACTACGTATCGTAGTGCGAACAAAGTTGTGCAAAATTTGCAACATTACTTCCACTCGTCCTCGAATGGTGAAAATGAATTCGCGTCCTCACTTGTGTGTTGGGGGGATTGTCGCGTTTGCGGCAATGATTCTATGGTACTCTGTCTCAGCGTCGCAGGTCGACTCCACAATTCTTAAACGTATAACAAAAGGGCAGATCCAGATTGGAGGCCTTCGCGCACACGGATTTGCGAGCCGTCATTGATTCACTGAACGGACATCCGTTTGACAGCTCTGCCAATTTTTCAGGGATCACGAGCTTTAATGATCCATGGTTGGCCTCAGTGAATCCGACAGTTACACTCTCGAATGACACACTGCGCGTAAGTATCCCGAACGATCTCGACGCAGGTCAACTCAATTTTATTGCTGTTTTCGATTCGAAACTTCACAGCATCAAAAGCCTGTCATACGATGGAAGTACAACTCAGGGGTTCGGTATGGGCGTTGGTTCCAAATCCTGGCATCTTCATATGCATGATCTTCCTTATTCTATTGACGCCGCCGGAAATTTGATAAGCGACATGGGAGGCGTAGATGTTCTGCAGTCGATGGATACATTCGCAATGACAGAGCGAGTGTATCAAGGACAGAACCCAAGGATTGCTGACATGACGTATCAAACCAACTATGGCTACCCGATCGATAGCAATGGTAGTCTAAGATTCAGTTTCGAAATTGGAGACTCTAAGCCTGCCCTCGTGCGAGCGCGCGGGGTAAGTGCCGGACTCGAATGCTACCCGAATCCAGCAACATCTACACTGTCGGTTTACTGTCCGACCGAGGAAAGTCAATTGATAACAGTCGTTGACATGCTCGGTCGAACTCGCGTGACGCAACGTCTGCATCGTGGAAGTGCTTCACTTAACCTTGATGTTCGCTCGCTTGAGAACGGGACATATGTTCTTATGACCAAGTCAGGTCGGGCTACCTGTGTCTTCTCTCGGTAACATCTGGAAATGCAATCGCTGCCCACACAAGGAAGTTCTCGGTCGGGACAGCTAATGAGTGGCTGGCTGGACTCAAGTAAGCTTTTGGGGGTAGTCGATCGCCGTCGTTGACCTCGTGCAGACGCTCGCGTCTGCGCAGTGGCTGTTGACTAATGGAACTTACGGCGGAGGGGAAACTTCTGTTGCGAGGCTCGGTCAAACCTTTTATGCGCTTACGCAATCTGGGATACTCTATCGCTCGAATGATGCTGGGAAAAGTTGGGCCCGATATGGGGCGTCTCCTTCGACCAAACTCGTTTCTCATTCCGAGACTGGGCCGTTAGGGAAGTGCCTACTTGGTACCGGGCAGACCCTCTCGATTTCAT
>JBBSDW010000158.1:0-7104 GCA_038240295.1 Kapaibacterium sp. (SeqCode) | reverse complement strand
TCCAAGATCGTGTGTGATGAGGATCACGGCCATCCCGAGCTGCTCCTGCAGCGACTGAATGAGTTCGATGATCTGCGCCTGCACCGTCACGTCGAGCGCCGTCGTCGGTTCATCGGCGATGAGGACATCGGGGTTGCACGATAGCGCGATCGCGATCATCACACGCTGCCGCATACCTCCCGAAAGCTGATGCGGATATTCGCCGTAACGCTGCTCCGGCGCTGGAATGCCTACTTTTTTCAGCATTTCGATCGCGCGAATCTTCGCTTCTGCTTTCGAGACTTTTTGATGCAGCAAGATAGACTCTTCGATCTGATTGCCGACGGTAAAAACCGGGTTAAGCGAAGTCATCGGCTCCTGAAAGATCATCGAGATCTTGTTGCCGCGTATCGAGCGCATCTCGTCTTCCGAGAGCTTGAGCAGATCGCGGCCATCGAAGATGATCTCGCCCCCGACCGTTTTGCCAGGAGGCGCCGGAATGAGACGCATGATCGAGAGCGCCGTCACCGATTTTCCACAACCCGATTCGCCAACAACGCCAAGCGTCTCGCGACGATCAACGGTATAGCTGACGCCATCGACCGATTTGGCAACGCCATCGTCGGTGAAAAAATAAGTCTGCAGGTGCTTAACTTCTAACAGGGCCATAGTGAACGTGCGAAAAAAGCTTGGCGGCTACGAATTGCAATGAAGTGCAACAGCAACGAGCCATTGGGGCGTTTCGTCCCCACTTCGCTTCGTGGGTAGATCAGGCAACGTTGGGGCTGAAGAAGTAAGGCTTCGAGAGCAAAGCTCTTATCACGCCGCAGCGCGGCCGACCACGACTAGCCCCACGCGGAAGCGTGGGGCGCCCGCAACATTTTCGCACCTAACGCCGCAGCGCGGCCACCCACCGAAGCTTTTCAAGCTCAAAATCTGGAAACTACCGTTTCAACTTCGGATCGAATGCGTCGCGAAGGCCGTCGCCGAAGAGGTTGAAGGCGAAGACGGCGATCATGATCGCGAGCGAGGGGTAGATCGTCAGGCCCCAGTTGGAGCCGGCGGCGATATAGCCGTAGCCATCGTGAATCATTTGTCCCCAGGTCGCGGTCGGCGGCTGCACTCCCAGGCCCAAAAACGAAAGCGTCGCTTCATAGATGATCGCGCTTGCAAATCCGGCGGTCGCAATGACGATGATCGGCCCCATGGAGTTCGGCAAAATATGCCGAAAGATCGCACGCGAATTACTCAGACCGAGCGCCTTCGTTGCTTCGACGTACTCCGTTTCACGCAGCGTAAAAAATTGCCCGCGAACAATACGCGCCATATCGACCCAGCCGGTAATGCCGATCGCAATGATCGTCTGCCACAAGCCCAAACCGAGTGCGATCGAGATTGCGATCACAAGCAGCAGCGATGGGATCGACCAGATCACATTCGTCACCCACATGATAAGCTCGTCGATCCAGCCTCTGTAAAATCCTGCAAGCGCACCGAAGACTACACCGATAAGCAGACTCAACACTTCCGAAAAAAACGCAACGGTCAGCGAGACTCGGGCGCCATACATCAAACGCGATAATACATCGCGGCCAAACTGATCGGTGCCAAGATAATAGATGCGCTCCTGATGCCAGTCCGATTCGTTCGAACCAGCGAGCGTCGAGATCGGCACCGTTTCGGCAAGATCATCGATTGTAACAAGCTTCACATTGTCGCCATCGATCCGGTAGGATTTGATCGCGATGGGATCCGCCGCGTTACCTGCGATCTGACTTTTTTGCAGGATCACATTGCCGCGAAATCCACTTGGCTTCGTCGCATATTCCAAGACCTGAAGATTCGGGTCGAACGGCGCAAGAAAGCTCGCCCCTGCAGCAAGGATGATAAGCAGGAATGTCACGATGAGGCCGCCCATCGCAAGTTTATTGCGCTTGAGGCGTTTCCAGGAATAGTAAGTAAGCGAGCGGGGGATGGAGGTGAGAAGCTCCGTTTCATTCGTGCCGGTCGAGACTGCAAGCGGCGCACCCGCGCGAACGTCATGTGCGATCACTTCTTTAGGAATCGGTAACTCCGCGGAAAGAGATTCCGATTGGGTCGAGGGTTTGGGTTCAGACGTCTCGCTCATGCTGTAGCCGGAAAGTTTTCTCAGGAAAGTTTAACGCGTGGATCGAGCTTCGCGTAGAGCAGATCGACAAGAAAATTGATCGCGACAAAGATCACTGCACTAAAGATGACCGTTCCCTGGATCGTCGGAAAGTCCGATTTCGGGATCGCATCGACGGTCATAAGTCCGATGCCAGGCCAGTTAAAAATATATTCGATGACGTAGGTACCGGTGAGCAGTGCGGCCAGCCAGGCGCTGATGGTTGTGACGACAGGATTGAGCGCATTGCGCAGCGCATGTTTATAGATCACGCTCCGGTTCGATACGCCCTTCGCCTTTGCGGTCCGCACGTAATCACTCGAAAGCACATCGAGCATGCTCGAACGTGTCACGCGCGCAATGATCGAGATCGGCCGGACCGCGAGCATGGTCATTGGCATTATGAGATATTGCCAGCCCTGATCGATATAACCCGAGATCGGCAGAATTTCAAGCCACGATCCAAAAACGAGGATCGCGAGTAACCCCAGCACGAAGGCCGGGACGCTAATGCCGATCAGCGCAAAGAGCATCGAAAAATTATCGAGAAACGAATAGGATTTTACCGCCGAGAGAATCCCAATGCCGACACCAAGGATACTCGCAATGAGCATTGAACTCAATGCAAGCAGCGCAGTCGCCGGAAGGCGCTCGAGGATGCTATCGAGCACAAGCCGGTTTGAAGTCCATGAACGGCCCAGATCGCCCTTCGCAGTTTGTACGATAAAATCGGTATACCGTTCGAAGACGGGTTTGTCGAGGCCAAGCTGATGTTCGATCGCTGCGCGCGTAGCAAGATCGGCGCGCTGACCCTGCATCATTCTCGCTGGACTTGGCAGCAGGTTCATGACAAAAAAGACGACACTGATCACTCCAAAAATGACCAGGATCGAATAAAATAACCGTCGAACAATAAAAGCGAGCATGTATCGAAATATCGAGGTGCAACAACCTTCGGTGCAAACTTACAACAACGGGAGCCTTCGGGTGATGGAGTCTTAATCGCAGGCTGTAACATTGCGGCCCGCGCAATGTCTGTTTAGGGCGTGTGGAGAGTTAGCTTAACTTGTGGAGCGTTAGCTTAAGATCACGATTAACTTTGCAGCAGAAACGCAGAAGGCCCTCGAAAATCGAGAGCCTTCCTCCGAACACGGAGCCACAAGAGGGTGGGTTCCTTGCACGGCACGATTCAACAAAGCCAATTTAGAGAAAGTTTGACTTTTCTTAGCAATGAAAAGAGATTCATCTGAGCCCATTTCTGGTAGCTGGATACTCGCTGCCACGATCATCGGATCGAGTATGGTCTTTATAGATGGGACCGTCGTCAACGTTGCGCTGCCCGTACTCCAGAAGGAGTTCTCTGCAAGTCTGGCGGATGCTTCGTGGGTCGTGGAATCTTATGCGTTGCTTTTGGCGGCGCTGATGTTGGTCGGCGTCGCCGTCTTCGATCTCCTCGGCCGAGAACGCGCCAAATTCGATGAAATTCTGGACGCGCGAAACACACTCCAACTCGATCTCCACAACCTGCCTGCCGGTACGTATTATCTTGAAATCCAGCCGAAAGAGGGCGTCAGGCAAATGCTAAAGATCGAGTTGAATTAGGGGTTTGGGGAACGCGCCTGGGTATGAAATATGTTTAATATGTTCCATTGAGGTAGCCGGATAGGTGACTCTTAGTGGGATTCCATCGGATCCGTCACTGGGATCGGGATGACATTCTGCCAGACATCGCTGACTCGAACATATTTATCGCTGCACCTTTTACTTTGCTGGGAGACGAGAACAATGAATTCTGGATATACACACACACTCACTCCTGAGCAGGCGATGTCTTCTGTCTGAAGTAGAATTATGAATTATAGATTTACATCCGCAACGTAACTCGTTTGTTTTGAGGGAGGATGCCTATTTTTCGTCATTGATATAGTTTGCGAAAAGAAACGCAGGCTGAAGCTCGCGCTATGTTTGGTTATCTCAGATCTCCTTGAGCAGTTCAACAAGATCGCTTACCACCGAGCTTGCAGTCGGCAGGCTTCCGGCGCCTTTGCCATAGAGCATTTGCGGGCCTGCGTGGCTTGTCTGGATCTCGAGTGCGTTGAATTCGTCGCGGGTGTGCGCGAAGAGATGTGTCTTCGGAAGTGATTGCATTCCGACGGACGCTGAGACCTTGCCTGTAACACTATTGCGATCCGCTGACGCAATCAGCTTAAGTGCTTCACCGTGCTCTTTCGCGGCGTTGATCTGATCGAGCGAAACATTTTCGATTCCCGAAGTCTGAATTTCGTCGGGATGCAGATGAACGCCGAACGCATGATAGCCGAGCACCGAAAGCTTTTGTGCAGCATCCTGTCCTGAGACGTCAAGCGTTGGATCGGCCTCGAGGAATCCCCGAGTGCGAGCTTCCACGAGCGCTTCGGAATACGATACGCCCTGCTCGCTCATAAGCGTGAGCACAAAGTTGGTTGAGCCATTGACTATACCTCGCAGCGATTGAATTTCATCGCCGATGCGCAGTTCATCAAGCGTTCGCAGTACAGGTACGCTGCCGCAGACGGAGGCGCTATAGAACAGGTTAACGCCCAGCCTGTCGGCGCGTCGCTTCAAGCGGGGAAGTTCGTGGGCGAGCACGGCCTTGTTCGCCGTGATGACGTGCTTGCGCGATTCGAGTCCGCGTTCGATAATGTCGAGGGCCTCGTAGCGCCCGCCAACAAGTTCGAAGACCACGTCGATGCTTTCGTCGTTCAGCAACGAATCGTGATCGTGGGTAAGCAATCTTCGGTCAAGCGTTACACCGCGATCCTTCATTAGATCGCGAACGCACACTCCTGCAACATCCACATCGACTCCGAAGCGCTGCCTGAATTCTGTCCGCTTCGATTTGATGATGCTCCAAACACCGCTGCCGACAACTCCAAAGCCAAAGAGCGCCACACGTAGCGTCTTGATGCCAGCCTTAGGATGATTGCGAGTCAGTGATTCAACTTCATGCAGCATGGAGCACCTCCTTGTTCGAACGTGAGTAAGGTGAGGTCGCGAGCCATTCCCGGATCATTTGGTTGAGCCGTAGTTCGGTCTTGCCATCGGAGACCAGAAAGGAATCGTGCCCATAGGGAGCATCAAGCGTTTGATAGGTCCCATGAGGCGCTGAACTTGCGAGCGCTTTTATCTCCGATTCAGCATAGAGGATATCGGAAGAGATGCCAACGAAAAGCGCGGGAATGTCAAGCGCTTTCAGCACGACCGAGAGATCCTCATCACGATCGGCTCTAAGATCGTACAACTCCATCGCGCGTGTCAGCGTTGAATAGGCGTGCGGTGAGAAGCGCGCTGCGATCTTGTCGCCCTGATGAATGAGATAGCTCTCGACTTCGAAGAGATCCGAGTTCGTGCTTCGGCCAAACCGCTCGTCAAATTCCTGGCTTGAGCGATAGGAGATCATTGCGAACTGCCGAGCGAGTTTCATTCCTTCGTCAAATCCGTTGACGGGATCAACTTTGGCAAATCGCTCGATCGTTCTGCGGATCGTAGAACTGAAGGCCAAACGCCAGCCAGAATGATCGGCGCCAGTGGCAATTGCTGCAATGCGCTCGATGTTGATCGGGCAGCCGAATTGATGATCGAGCAGCGCAAGTTCGAGCAGTACCATTGCGCCCATCGAGCCGCCGATGGCAAGTTGCACGTCTCGAATTCCGAGTTCAAGTAAGAACTCGAGTTGCGAACGTGCGATATCGCGAATGGTGATTTCGGGAAACCCTAAATCTGCAGGCCCTGTCGAACCATAACAGCTCCCGAGGAAATTCGCGCAGATCACAAAATCCTTCGCAGGATCGATCGACTTTCCTGGGCCAATGATCCCTGACCACCACTCGAGACAATTGGTAGTGCCGGTGAGCGCGTGCAAAACGAGAACCGCATTGGAGCGAGTGCTATTCAACTCGCCAAACGTCTGATAACCGATGGTTACTCTTGGCAGCGACTTCCCAGATTGCAGCGCAAACGGCGCTTCGCTCAGTTGGAGAAATTTCAGTTCGGATGGAAGCGGAAAGTCCTTTAACATACTTCGAGCGCCTCCTCAAGAATAGCGTTGATCGTTGCGTCGAGAGAAGCATCGATCGGCGATTCTGCAGAAACCGAGTTTAGCACCGAAAGATCAAGTGCTTGCGCGAGATCGGCAAGCAGATCATCGATGTGTTCGATGCCGACCGAGATGCGAATCAGATCTTCAGTGATGCCCGCTTTTGTGCGAAGCTCTTCACCCATCGAGAGATGGCTCATCGTTGCCGGATGTTCGATCAAGGATTCTACACCTCCGAGCGATTCGGCGAGAGAGAAGATCTTTGTCGAACGAAGCACATGACAACCTTCACGGGCGAATGACCCATCCACGCGAAACGAGATCACGCCGCCAAAGCCTGTCTGCTGCTTCTTCGCGATTTCGTGCGTCGGATGTGATTCGAGGCCCGGATAGTAAACCTGTTTGACATTCGGATGCGCCTCGAGAAATCTTGCGATGGCGATCGCATTCGATTCATGCTGACGCATGCGTACCGCAAGCGTCTTGATGCCACGGAGCACGAGCCAGCTATCGAACGAACCGGTCGTTGTTCCAAGTGCATTTGCGAGCCAATAGAATCTCTCGCCAAGTGCGGCTTCGCGTGCGATGATCGCGCCACCAACCACATCGGAGTGGCCGTTCAACCACTTCGTCGTTGAATGGACAACGATGTCGACACCAAACTCAAAGGGACGAAAATTTACCGGCGAAAGAAACGTGTTGTCGAGCGCGACGATGATATTGTGTGCATGTGCGATCTCAGTGAGTTTCTGAACGTCAACAACTTCGAGAAGCGGATTACTTGGAGTCTCGATCCAGAGGCAAGCTGTTTCTGGCGTGATCGCATTTCGAAGATTTTCCACATTACTCAGATCGACAAAAGAAACGTTGAGTTTCTTTTGCTCATGATAAAGCTTGAGCAATC
>JBBSDW010000157.1:0-7145 GCA_038240295.1 Kapaibacterium sp. (SeqCode) | reverse complement strand
CCGCGGAATATGTGCTTGGCTTGAAGGGGGAGGTGAAGTTCGTCAATAGCCTCAAACTCGGCGCGATCAGGCTTAGCCATCATTTCAGGTTGCTTGGTGAGCCGAAGACACAGGATATCCTCGATTGTAGAAAGATGATCGTTGGCGAACTTGGTATGACGGCCAGGTCACTGAGAAATGCCGGATTTGAAATCGGAGTTGGAACGAGCGGTACAATTCAGGCGATCGCTGCGATCATTGGACATAAGCGACCCGAGGATGTCGAATCGCAAGCGGGGAAGACGAACAATTTTACATTCTCCTATCGCGAAGTTCAGGAGACCGTTGAGCGGCTGATCGCCGCCGGCACGGCAGAAGCCCGAATGAAAATTCCGGGGCTCGATCAGAAGCGCGCCGATATTATTCTTGGCGGTGCGCTCGTGCTTCAGGAGTCGATGCGATTGCTCGGAATGTCTGAGATCACAACGAGCAGCTTTGCGCTGCGCGAGGGGGTCGTCTTCGATCAGATCCAGACCCATCTTCGCCCGTCGAACAGCGACATCACCGAACTCCATGACATTCGCGAGCGAAGCGTCCGGCAATTAGGCGAGCGGACGAATTATGAGAAAACGCATGGCGATCAGGTTGCGAAACTTGCCATCGAGATCTTCGACCAAACGCAGCGGCTGCATAAATTAAATAAAGAAGCGCGCGGCTATCTTTACTATGCGGCTCTCCTGCATGACATCGGATATTACATCTCCCATTCGGAGCATCACAAGCATTCGTATTACATCATCAGCAATGCCGAACTGCTTGGCTTCACGAATGAGGAGATCGAGATCATCGCGAACGTCGCGCGCTACCATCGGAAGTCGCATCCAAAGTTAAAGCACGAAGGATTTCAAAAGTTGACGAGCGACGAACATCGCGAGATCGTGCGCATGCTCTCCGGCATCCTGCGCATCGCCGATGGCCTCGATCGCGGACATCTCGGCCTCGTCGATCACGTCTCAATGACCACCGACCGCAAGGGCATCACGTTCTCCGTAGTCCCCAAACGCGGCACCCCGCGCAACCTCGAACTCGAACTCTGGGGCGCCGACCGAAAAAAACAGCTCTTCGAAGAAGTCTTCGGCAAACCCGTCACGCTAAAAGATCTAACGCCGTCTTCGAAGCGGAAAATTTCAATCCCCGTCACAGTGCAGATTGCCAATACGGTGCAGAATATTAAGCGGATTGCGATTCCGAAGGGGAAGGGCAAAACCACTCGCACGATGGGGAAGGCTAGGAGTACCACATAGATACAATGCTAGCTCGGAAGGTGCGAACTACAAAGCGTCTCGCATCTATATTATTTGTCGACTACTAGCGAGACAAGGAAAAAAAAGAAACGCAGCGACAATAAGCGCGAGGAATGCTTTCAATTGATCGCTCAGCTCTTTGCTCTTAATCGGGGCGATCACAACAGGGTGCGCCTCAGGAAGGGATAAAACCTGCGGTAGGTCGATCGTTGCGCTTTTTGCGTTGCTCGTTTCGGGTATCTCCGCGAGGACGCGCCGGACGGGCACCTAAGGAGCTCGTTGATATTCGCCCAGAGTAAGCTTGTGCTTGCCATCTGGGCTAACCGGATTTGGACCAATCATGGTCCGAATCACTTCCCGACAGTATGCTGGGGCATCCCTAATTTGAGGTTAAGTGAATTTCAAAATGTGGAAACCGTTTGTTGTCAGCGAGTTCTGCCGAAAGCGTTCATTAGCAAACTTTTCTTGGCTTAAAGCACCATCCGAGTGATACTTATGCCTATCAATCTCAATAGCAATGTTCTTAAATCGTAGTAGAATCGCAAAGTCTACGTACCGAATGTTTCCGTTGTGGTCTTTGAAAGGAAACTCCTCCGTAACAAAGTGTTGGCACTTATACCCAAAAAAGGGGAGCGAGTACGGAGCTGAAGCACAAAGCTCCGGTCTTGTCTAGAGTTGAGTTAATGTAGGCAGCCTGTTTTCGGTTGAGACCTTTCCTGCTTTCTTCCCTCGAGTCGAACGGCATTGTCTAATCCGTGATTAGAGATGATTGCTCAAGGCGTCTGATCCCATTTTAGAAAGCTTATAAAGGCTGTACGCGGTCTTTTGGTATTTGGTATATAGAGTGAGTGATTCGTTCGCTTTAGATTGCTCTACGCGTATATCGACTGCTTCGTAGGCATCATGGAATATGCTGGGTGGCAGGTGAAGCGGGTCGAGTATCATTCTTGCGTTAGGGTGCCTGTTGCTGTTCGTGGAAGTTACGGAGTTTTAGCGAGATCCAACTAACCCCATCAAGAATACTTCAGCCATTTCACAACCTCCGAGAGTGAGAATCGCTTGCCGTACATGAGGATGCCGACGCGGTAGATCCTTGCGGCGAGCCAGAGTACTCCCATGAAGGTTAGGGCCATCAGGACGAAGGAGAGCAGGATTTCCCAGAGGGGGGGCGTTTCGCTTAGGATGCGGCCCATCATCAGGATCGGCGAGAAGAAGGGGATGAGCGAGAGTACGATGCTGAGCGGACTGCTCGGCGATTGGATCACTGTGGTGAGCGTCAGGAATGGAATAACGATCAGGAACGTGATCGGCATCGAGATCTGCTGCACATCGGATTCCTGCTCGGCTGTCGCGCCGACTGCTGCGTAGAGTGTTGCATAGAGCAGATATCCGAATCCAAAATAGAGAATAAAATAGACGAAGACGAACGGCGAAACATGCATTTCGAGGCCTCCGCCTGTCATCGAGGATATCTGCGAAACGCCGACCGTCGCGGCAAGCCCCATGATGATCGCCCAAACCGACATCTGCAACAATCCCGCAAGACCAACGCCGAGCACTTTGCCGACGAGCAGATCATACGGGTCGATCGACGAGACGACGATCTCCATAACGCGCGAACTTTTTTCTTCGATCACACTGCGCATGATCGCCATGCCATAGAGCAGCATCGCCATATAGAGAAAAAAACCCGATACGTAGGCAAGCACGAACGAACCGGCGTTCGCTTTTGCATCCGATTTCGTATCGACTTTAAATGTCTCGATGCTGGCCGATTTTTGGATCCGCTGAAAAAGTGTCGGGTCGTAGCCGAGTGTTCGAAGTTTGAGTGTGGTGAGCGCGGTCGAATACGATCCCTTGATCTTCTCCTGAAGCGACATATCGTTCGCATTCGATAGATGAAGCGTCGCGATGCGGGTGGTGTCTCGCTGAGTGCTTGTATCGTTCGCGAGCGCCGCCGCTGGAATAATAAAATATCCATTCAGACTTTTTGCGAGCACAAGTTTTTTGAGCGAGTCGATCGTCGCAGCTTCGTTCGCGCCGGTGTGCACTTCCGATAACTCGACACCACTCCGACCGGCGTTGTCATGCGCCGACGACATCGGCGCGAATAGCTGATGCGTCTCGTCGATGACGGCGATCGTTCGTGTGTCGTGGGATGTAAGTGTCCCGAAAAGGATCGGTATCGCAAAAATGAGCGCCAGCAGTATTGGACCGATCAGCGTCAGGATCTGGTAACTCTTCGCTTTGACCTTCTGCATGAATTCATGCTTGAGTACGATCAGGACTTTTTTTGTCATGGCAGTAAAAAAGTTAAAGCGTGACTGTGGGTGTGGCGAAGGACTGGCCAACAGCTTCAAGAAATAGCTCTTTGAGCGGCGGCTCGACTCGCTCGAATTTTACTAGTTCGACCTGCGAATTGATCTGCGAGATCATACTTCGAAGATCTGCTCCGGCAGCAACTTCGATGAGCGCCGAGTTCGGATGTTCTTCGACGATCCTGATGTCTGAAAGTGTGCGCAGGAATTCCGCATTCCCTTCAAAACCAAGCGCGATCATATTCTTGCCCGAGCGGCGTTTGATCTCGCGCAGACTTCCTTCGAGTACAACGCGCCCTTTGTTAACAAGCACAATGTCATCGCATACCTGCTCGACCTGCTCCATCCGGTGCGTTGAAAGAATGATCGTCTTGCCTTGCGCTTTAAGCTCCGAGATCGTTTGGTTGATCAGCTCCGCGTTGATCGGATCGAGTCCCGAAAGCGGCTCATCGAGTATGAGAAGCTCGGGATCATGCAAAACAGTAGTGATGAACTGCAGCTTCTGCTGCATGCCCTTGCTCAGTTCGTTTGTCTTTTTCTTTTCCCAGCTGCGAAGTTCGAAACGGTCGAGCCAATAGTCAACCGCCTTGCGTGCCGCATCCGACGTCATACCCTTCAGCTTACCCAAATATTCAAGTTGCACGCGGACTCCAAGCTTCCGATAAAGGCCACGCTCCTCCGGCATATAGCCGGTCCGGTTCTGATGCTCCGCGCGGATCGGCTCGCCGAAAAGCGCGATCGTACCTTCGTCAGGCAGCGTGATGCTGGTAAGCATGCGAATGGTCGAAGTCTTGCCAGCACCATTCGGCCCCAACAAACCAAATATACTCCCAGCACGTACGCTAAACGAAACACGATCGACAGCAACCTGCTTATCGTAGCGCTTCGTAACGTGATTTAACTCAGCAATATGCATTCGTAGATGTTGTTAAGAGCACAAATATACGGAATGTTGATTTTATTTAAAAAGTCACTTGACAACCTACGGAAAATTTTGTATATTTAGCACTTCTTCTGGGTTCGCTGATTCACCCACCGCTTAACGTTATGGAAAAGCGTAGTCTTTTGTCCGCGCTTGCGTTCGCAATGTGCCTAAACGTCGCATTGTTCGGTTTCGAGGCATTCACCAATGAAGCACGAAGTCAAGGTAATCAAATGAGCATAAGCACGGTTAAGATTGACGTGCCACATACCATCAGTTATCAAGGCGTGCTCTCCAGTAGAGATAGTCAAGCAACCGACGGCGTTTACCGGATGAAGGCAGCGCTTTATCTGGATGCCGAAGGGTCTCAGTCCATCTGGTCGGATGAATTCTCGGTTCAGGTTACCGGAGGCAATTTCATCGTACTTTTAGGCTCCGGGTCTGCAGCGCTGCCTGAACCTTCAGCCATGAATCGCTTTCGACTTCATTCGGAACATTCGGGTTAACGGTCGAGAAGCCTCTTCTGACACTCGGTCGTTGAATATTCGAAACGGAGGCGGGATGAAACTTGAATACGACTCAACGAATCGAAGCCTGACAATCGGGCTGGCCGGAGCCTCAAACATGGTTGAAAGTGGGGCGGTGTATTCGTTTATCGGCGCAGGCAATGCAAATACGATCCTCGGCGCTGAAGATGCTATCGATGGTGGCGAATTGAATTTCATCGATACCAACGCTCACCATTCGGTCATTGGCGGTGGTCACTCCAATTATATCCAGGGACCATACAGCGGAATCGCCAGCGGTGATAGCAATGCAATCGGAAACAATGGTGCGGACCACAACTTTATCGGAGGGGGACAGAGCAACATTGAGGATAATCCAAGTTTTGGAGTGATCTCTGGTGGATGGAACAATTATCTTGGTGTCTTCTCTTGGGGGAGTTCGATAGGAGGTGGGGTTGCAAACACGATCCGCAGTCACCATTCGTTTATCGGTGGAGGCCAAATTAATGGAATTGAGCTCTACGACGACTTCTCTGTGATCGGCGGGGGTGACAGCAATCAGGTTTGGTCAGCATGTTCCGTTATCGGCGGCGGCAAATACAATTGGGACCACGCAGTGTTCGCTACGATTGCCGGGGGAGTGAGCAATGCAAACCAATCCATTTGCGGCTTTATTGGAGGGGGTTTCAGCAACCAGATTGGGTGGACGGCTGACACTTCTGTGATCGCCGGAGGCAAAGGTAATCTCATTCTTACCTCGACATTGGGGGTGATCGGTGGGGGCTGTTTCAATATGGTGCAGCAAGGGCCGTGAGGGTCGATCGTCGGAGGCTGTGGCAATTCGGTGAATGATTCATTGACCTTTATTGGGGCCGGAACCCATAATAACATAGAAGCCATATGGGGGACCATCCCGAGAGGATCTGGTAATTCCATCCTGATGCTGTCAGGTAATTCCACGAAGCCGAAACTAGGAACTATCGGCGGGGGAGGTTATAATTCCATCGTTGCAATACCGGCTAATTATTTGCCTCCTCTGCCAGCCGGTTACAATCTTCGGGACATATCTGTGCGGTCCTGTTTCAAATCGAGTATACTTTAGCCGATTTTACGTGAAAGGTCAATATCTATATTGTGTGGCGGATGACGAGTTGACCGCCGTTGCAAGTGTCTGATACTTGAATCTTGATTCGCTGTACTCGACGAAACCCGATGCGAATGCGTTGTTCGCGAATGGCCAGAAAGATGTCACGATCACTTGCAGGTGATTCGGTTCAGATTCGCTTCACACCGCAAACAGATATGTTCCCCGATTCGCTGCATGTGATTTTGCATTACAATCCGGACGTGTTCTCCTATCGAGATGCGGTGTACCCTGCGCACTGGAGCGTGGTGTCGCGCGAGGATCGAGGGACACTCGATCTGCTCTTTACCAACGGAGTTGACTTCGACACGCTGTATGATAGTCGAACCAAGAAGTACGATGGCAGTCCGCTTTCTGTTACGTTTAACTCTTACCTGAGCACTCCATCGAGCACAATAGCGATCGAGCGGGCGCAACTCCTGAGCCGCCAGTTTGATGCTGAATGTTTAGGCTATCACGCTGCACCAGACACGCTGCATGTTTCCTTCGCGGGCTGCGGAGACTCGGCGCTTGTTTCGCTGATGCAGACCGGCAAACTTCCGGTCGACTTTCTACGTATCGCGCCCAACCCGGTGCGTTCGACTTTGAGTGTTGAGCTTACCAAACAGACTTCAGATCCCGTCGCCTATCAAATGTTCGATGCGTTGGGCAATCAGGTCGCTAAGAATACGGTTTCGGGTACGACATTCAATGTCGCGGTCTCTAACCTTCCTTCGGGCAGCTACTACCTCAGGATCGCCTCGCCAACCAGTGCGCCTGTAACACGGAGGGTAGTGATTCAACACTGATCCTCGAAATATGCGAGTCAGATCGGCGCTCAAGTTCAATCGGCTGGACTTGATTTGGTCAGCTTGCTCTTGCGAATAGAATTGTCCGATCGCGTAGGCTCAACATCCAGCGATAACCTTCTGAGGACAACATAATGTAGAAACTTTATTGTCTTCTCGCTCGTTTTAAACTATGCTGCAACCT
>JBBSDW010000156.1:0-7233 GCA_038240295.1 Kapaibacterium sp. (SeqCode) | reverse complement strand
TTTTCTTGCACTGCAAAGGCCGCTTCGTTAATGATCATCGAGATCGTGCGAGCAAAAACACCGCCGACAGCATCTCGGATCACCTCCGTTTCCTTGCCCAAATTTGCGAAGAGGGATGTCGCTTGGGTGGTTGCGGGTTCTGCGCCGAACGGCAATGCGCATTCGACAAGTTTCTGACGATCGATGTACTTGGGCAGCAGACTCGCTCCGATCACTTTTGTTTGCGATGGATACTGCGCGGCCCGGCTTGTGACAGAGCAGGTCAGAATATTCGTGATCACAACCGGTGCGGCCGATACCTCGGCAGTGAGATCGAGAAACCGAAGGTCGAGGATCATGTCGGAATCGATCGGCACCAACTCGACTGTGCTGAGCGAATTGAGCCAGCGGCGGTAGCCAGACTCGTGTTCCTCGTCGGCGAGCAATGTGATTCGGGTCATCTCGTGCAATTAGTGGTGCAGCATCTTCCAGTATTGGCGATGCTTAACAACGCTTAGACTGAAGGTGCTCCCAGTCATTTTACGACGGAAGGACAAGTTTGTGCGTAAATTTATGCCCAATGGAATGCGCCATCGCTTGTTGTGTTGGTCAGGTGCGTCATACAAACCTCAGAAGACTATGAAATTTTTTCAACGATCCTTTGGCATTTCAGCCCTGCTGATCTGCTTGTTCTCCGCCGGTTCAGCGTTTGCTCAGCCTTCCCGCGTCGCCTTTGTTACAGGAGACCACAGCAAAATTTTTTTCACAGACGGCACCACGCTCGATAGCACCACGATTATCGACACTGCGTCTGTGAATACGGCGCTCCGCAAAGCGTTTTATACGGGCATCACTTCCGTATCGAAGCTCTCGGTGCTTTCTGCAACGGCAGATGGCAAGCGGCTCTTGATCGCAGGACACTTCCTTTTTCCAAATAGCACAACCACGCTCCAGGATTCGGCTGATGCTATAATCCAGCTCGACGCGCCCTTTTTACTCGGTAATTTTTTTGATTTTGCGACAAAATTCAAGATCCTGAAGCGCATCAATCCACCGGTGAATTCTGTCAATCTTTCCATTCCGCTCGGAGTGATCGCTGCGAACAATGTCGATTGGTATGCTACATGGACGGGCTCCCAAATCGGAAGTCCGAGTTTGTGGTTCTATCACGGCCACTTGGATCAGATCGACACTGGTGCAAACTCCGGAATTGACTCGATCCTCTATCCTATGGATCAGACGCATCAGATCCAGGGCGATTACCACATGTCGAATCTTGCCGCAAGCCCTGGCGGAAATATTATGGTCGCGATTATTGTCGATCAGCTATCCAATCAGGTCAACGGTCCCGATTTCCACGCGGTGCGCTGGGAGCCACATCCGAATGGACCGACGCAGATCTTTCGTACAACTCTTTTTACGAGCAGTGTGCAGGGTAAATTCAATCTGCCAGTTGTGAGCCGCGATTTTAATTTTGGACTGGGACTTCGCGTCAAGGATAATAACATTGCGGAAATGATCCTCGCCAAGGATAGCGGCGCCGATCTCATCACCCAAACCTATGACTACAACGGAAATGCGATCGTACTGACGGACGGCATCGTGATCCCTCGTACGATGATCCCGTCAACGGAATATTTTTTCGATGGCTATAATGCAGAGGTCGATCCGCAGGCAAAGCAGCGAGGCAATGGCGGCGACATCATGTTTGTCGGTCAATCGGATTCGATCCTTTTTCTTACACATGCTTCTGTGAATTATAACGATTACTCAAAATCGAGAATTCGCATCGGTGCGATCAGCAGCGGGACATCGCAGATTCTTTATGATAACGGCCCACGCCATCCGCTGCATCCGGTATGGCTGCAGGGAGTGCCAGCTGCCCCGCCGAAGCATGAGTATATCGCGCTGAGTGTTGCGCAACTGGATCTCGGTACAGTCATCGTAGGTAAATCTATCAGCAAGCAGGTCACGGTATCCAATCCATCCGATTCCATTGTGACGGTTGACCATGTCACGCTTACCGGTCCGGACGCTTCTGAATTTTCAGTAACACCCACAGGTTCCTATACGCTTGCTGTTGGCGCAACACAGATCGAAACGATCACCTGGGCGCCTCACGATCCGATTAGCGTCCATCATGCGATGCTCACGGTCACCTTCGACGGCCGTGCCGATAGCTTGAGACAAGTCGTGCTCTCAGGAACTGTGCAGGACACAGCGCACGTAGGCGTTGCGATGTCGACGAATACGATCACATCGCTCACGATCGCGCCGAACCCAACGCATAACAATACCACGATCACGCTGGAAGCGGCAAAGAGCGGGATGATGCAGTTGGAAATTCGCGACGTGCTTGGCCGCGTAGTCTATTCGCTCGATCCGAAAATGATCGCGGGCGGCAGCAGCAATTCAGTTCAGTTCGACGCAAGTTCGCTCGGACGCTCGAACGGCACCTACTATCTCAGCGCAAGCGTGGCGGGAGAAACGATCACGCGCAAACTTGTACTTCTGAAATAATTCTGCGTTCGCCGCTTATGAAGAGCGGCATGATTCAAAAAAAAGACTCAGAATGAGATTTAACGATCTCGTTCTGAGTCTTTTTCGCAAAGTTGTTTTAGACTCAATTCCTAAGTTTCACAAGGTTTTTGGGAGTGCATTCCCAAAAAACTTAGGTATTTGGGGATTCAAATCCCAAAATTACATGGATTTTTGGGATTATCGTTCAGACTTTTTCGGAGAGCTTACGCAGCGATCATCTTTGGACGAAGGCGCAAGTGGTAGTAAGCAAAAAGCGCAGGCGGTCCAATGACCCAGAATCCGATGGTCCAGATCTTTGGGTATTCGACGTTCGGATTCTCGCGCATGTGCTTCGAGAGCGGGCGTGAAGCTACGATCGCAAAACAGATCATGACTGCGGTCATTGCGAGCTGGAGCAACGGCAGCTTTGCCTCCACCAATCCGAACATCGCGAATGTATTGTACGTCGAAAGCGGAGAGACGACGACATAGATCGCGATGGCGATATAGAGCGACCGAAGATGTGGCTTTTGAATCATTTCCAATGAATATCTGAAACGCTTAACTCACCGTATTTCTGATGGATCTTCCGCAGGATCTCTGACTTGCGCATGGTAAGTTCGTACTTCCATACTGCATTTGCAACCTTGATTTGCAAGACACCACGATCAAGCTTCATCGGGATCGTAACCGCAGCGACACTCTCACCAACGATCTCGGGCCAGCTCGTGAGGATCGAATATTTGTGGGCTTTTTCTTCAAGCCCGAACTCATTCATCATACCTGGGATGATGTTACGAATAGATAACGGTCTTGCCATGAAAAAATTACATTAATTCTGCCTGGATGGAAAACGCTGCCTCACATTCACTGCCCGATCACCTGGCCGGAGGTAACCTCCCAAAGCTTGTGATCGCCTGTGCTGAAATTGAGCGAGCGTTCAAAGATCGACCGATCGGTCGATGTGATGAACGTCTGACCGAATCCTCCGGATTCTGTTAGCGCAAGCAATTTGGCAGCGCGATCGCGATCGAGCTCGCTAAAGACGTCGTCGAGCAACAGCATCGGCGTCTCTCCAGTAGCCTCTTTTAAGTAACGAAACTCTGCAAGTTTCATTGCCACAAGCAGCGTTTTATGCTGGCCTTGCGAAGCATGATCCCGCGCCGGAGCCGATCCATGAATGAACAACATGAGATCGTCCCGATGCGCACCGACAAGCGAAACGCCGCGCCGAAATTCATCCTGACTCACTAAGCGAAGTTGGTCGCGCAGGAAACTCTCGGCACCGTTACCAAGCAGTCCTGCACCAAGCCCCATCGGTTCATAGGCAAGCGCCGGAGATTCGCGATTGTCGGAGACCTCACGGTATGCTGCGATCAAATAGGGCCGAAAATCTTTGGTGAACTGGTCTCTGCGTTCGATCACACGGGCGGCATGATGGATCACCATTTCGGTCCAGGGCTCAAGGATCGACTTGGTATCATTGATCGATCGCCGCGTCTGCTTTGCGTCGGCCAAAATGGCGTTGCGATGCTTAAGCGCTTTTTTGAACTCGAGTTCGTGTTCGAGATAGGTGCGGCTTGCCTGTGAAAGGACGACGTTCATAAAGCGTCGCCGCTCCGAAGGCGGTCCGCTTGTGATGATCTTGTCATCCGGAGTCAGCACCACGACAGGCGCCCTGCCGATGAGGTCGCTCGCGGCACGAAGCCGGTCGTTATTCATCATCAGCGTCTTCTTCATCGGGGGGCCGACCTGCAACTCAACAACTACGCGAGTCGGGACGCCGAGATCGGAATAAAATTGCGATTCGATCTGAAGACCGGCGCTGCCTTCCGTAACAAGCGCGACATCGGCGCCCGTACTAAAACTCTTGGTGAGCGTTGCGAGTGAGAGCGCCTCGAGCACGGATGTTTTTCCGGCGCCATTCGGCCCAACAAACACATTGATGCACGGAGCGAGCCCGGCGATACTCGATTCCTTATGATTGCGAACGAGCGTAAGCGCAAGAGTTTCAAACCGAACGTTCGATCGGAAAAAAGATTAGTTCAAAACAATATTAACGAATCCTTCGATCAGCTATTAAGCCTGACGGGCATGACGAGCATGAGCAGATCCTCGTTCGGCAGTTGTGCCGGTTCCACGATCGCTGCTCTGGTTGGTGTTGAGAATTTTAGCGTGATGTCATCGGTGTCGAGGTGGCTCAGCGCATCTTCAATGAAGCGGCCGTTGAAGCCGATTGTAAGATCGTCCTGACCGTAGTCGCAGGCGATAAGCTCGCGAGCTTCGTTGCCGGCGTCGAAATTTTCCGCAAGGATCGACATCGAATCTTTCGCAAGCTTGAACTGCAACTGACGTGTAGTCGTGTTCGCGAAGATCGAAACGCGCTTGACACTGCGCAGCATTGCGTCCTTCGAGATCATGAGTTGCTTGTCGTTCTCACGCGGGATAACTGCTTCGTAGTTCGGATAGCGTTCGTCGATCAATCGGCTCAGGATCGAGGTCGAAGCATTCTTGAATTCTACTTGTGTGGTGCTGAACGAGAGACTGATCTCTTCGCTATCGGCGAATGATTTCAGTACGAGCCCGAGTGCTTTGCTCGGGATGATCACATCGACTTCGTTATCGGCCTTAAGCGATGTATTGAAGATGCGAACAAGCCGGTGACCATCGGTCGAAACTGCGCGAGTCCCTTCGGGAGAGAATTGAAAGAGCACGCCCATCATGCTCGGGCGAAGTTCGTCGGTCGAAACAGCAAAGAGAGTTTTGCCGATCATTCGTTTGATCGTCTCGGCTCCTACTTTGATCGAACCCTCTGGCTTAAATTCCGCAGTAGCCTGTGCCATTGTTGCAGTGTCGTCGGCAGTAAGAGTGTAATTACCCTGGCTGGTCTGAAGCTGTATGCGTCGCGTGGCAGGGTCGAGCGAGAAGGTGATCTCGCCTTCAGGGAGCGCGCGAACGATCTCATGAAATATTCGCGCTGGAACATTCGCCATACCATCGGCAATGCCGCTAACTTCAAGTGCTACCGTCACGGTGATCTCGAGATCCGTCCCGGTGAGCATGATCTGATTGCCTTTGAGCTCGGCATGAACCGATTCAAGCTGGGCGAGCGTCGATTTGCTCGGAATGACGGCAATGACTTTCGAGAGTGCTTCCTGCAGTGGTTTGATCTGGGCGAGAAACTTCATGGTCGGTTCAGCAAAGCAACGTGATGTGGGTCACAACGAAATACGAGCGTAAAATTCATGGCAAAGATAACGCATGTTTCGGCATCATCTTTGGGCATGACTTCCGAAGCAATTTTGCATCGAAATAATTACAACCTCCCAAGTGAAAGAGCAAGCTTTTTCATAATTTCTTTTGGCAGGTCACCCGCGATCGACCACAAAACTATCGTGGCATAAGATTCGCATTTTGGCTCGAAATTGTCGATGAGCTTCATCAGCGATGATTGAATCACAACTTCTTCCCATTTTTTTAGGAATTATGTTGCTTAATGACTTCGTACGGGACACGAGAGTTGTATGATGGGATCGGACAACCTGCTCTCATTACCATTTGCAGTTGGATCCACCTTTGGTCGCAGGCTTTTTTTCATGGGGACATTGTTGTAATCGGCCGGCATTCATTCTCAACGTCCAGTGACTCTATCAACCAGCATTTTTTAGGCAACCAGATCTTTTTACGAATATGGCGAACGGCAAAACCAACGGCGAAATGAAAACGATACGCCGGCCTTCGAATGGCAAGGCGAGTTCTCGCTCTCAGAACGGCTCTCAGCGAAATGGTGCTACGGTACTTAATCGCGAGGTGGCAGCAGGGGCGACTTCAGTGCCCCGCGTCGATAGCGAAGGCCATCTCGATCTCAAGCAATTACTACGCGTACTCTCTGCTGTGAAAAAAGGCGACTTCACCATGCGGGTCGAAACAGAAGAGAACGGAATGATCGGAAAGATCGCCGATACGCTTAACGATGTGATCGAACTCAACGAGCGCCTTACTCGCGAACTCGAGCGCATCAGCGCCGTCGTCGGCAAAGAAGGAAAGATCAACCAGCGTGCAGCACTCACCGGGTCATCCGGCGGATGGGCATCGTGCGTTGAATCGGTCAACATGCTCATCAGCGATCTCGCCCAGCCGACGACAGAAGTTGCTCGCGTCATCGGCGCTGTGGCAAAAGGCGATCTGTCGCAAACGATGGCACTCGAGATCGACGGCAGGCCGGTCAAGGGAGAATTTTTACGCACGGGCAAGGTCGTAAATACGATGGTCGACCAGCTTAGCTCATTCGCCTCTGAAGTAACCCGCGTGGCGCGCGAAGTAGGAACAGAAGGAAAACTTGGCGGTCAGGCAGTTGTAAAAGGGGTGTCGGGTACGTGGAAGGATCTTACGGACAATGTAAACTTCATGGCCGGTAACCTTACCGCCCAGGTACGAAATATTGCGACAGTTACAACGGCCGTTGCTAATGGCGATCTTTCGAAGAAGATCACGGTAGACGTAAAAGGCGAAATTTTGGAGCTGAAGAATACGATCAACACGATGGTCGATCAGCTTAGCTCGTTCGCATCCGAAGTAACCCGCGTGGCGCGCGAAGTGGGCACGGAAGGAAAACTTGGCGGCCAGGCAGTTGTAAAAGGCGTTTCGGGCACATGGAAAGATCTTACAGATAATGTAAACTTCATGGCTGGTAATCTTACCGGTCAAGTGCGAAATATCGCTGAAGTTACCACA
>JBBSDW010000155.1:0-7281 GCA_038240295.1 Kapaibacterium sp. (SeqCode) | reverse complement strand
TCCGCTGCCATCCCACCAAAGCCGGCCGCGTGGGTCGATGAATATCTCGCTGCCGATACCACGATCACTGACCAAACGCTTCTCGCGATCGATACCCACAACAAGGCGGCGCTCGAAGCGGCTCGATTGCAGCAGATCAAGAATTGGTCGCTCGATCTTATGCTCAGCGCAAATCTGAGTATCAACGAAAAGATGGCCTTCATGTGGAGTAATCATTTCGTTACCGGTACAAGCGTGGTCGGACATGCCGGTTATATGTACCAGTATACGCAAACGCTTCGCACGTTTGCACTTGGTAATCTGAAAAGCTTCGTAACGGCGATCGCAACCGATCCCGCGATGCTGCTGTACCTCAACGGCACTCAAAGTTATTTTGGCGAGGATCCAATGGGTGTCACGGTGGGCAATCACGTGAACGAGAACTTTGCTCGCGAACTCATGGAGTTGTTTACGCTCGGTTTGCTTGACCCGAAAACTTCCAAGCCAAACTACACTGAGGAAGATATTCGTAATTCCGGTCAGGCACTCTCGGGCTGGCAGCCGACGACAACGGCGCCTTTTGTCGGTCAGATGCTGCCGCAATGCCATAACACAAGTGCAAAGACCTTCCTCGGAAAGACTGGCAATTTTGGACTGACCGAGATCGTCGATGGCATTTTTGGTCTTGGCGGCGGATATAACGTCGCGTATTTTATCTCGCAACGGATTTATACGTCGTTCGTCCACTGGACGCCGAACCCAAGCGTGATCGACGCGATGGCAATGTTGCTCATCGCAAGTAACTGGGAGATCAAGCCGGTGATGTCGGCGCTGCTTTCGAGCGCTCATTTTTACGACACAGCGCTTATTGGTGCGCATCTGAAGTCGCCGGTCGAATGGCTTGGAAGTGTGGTGCGCGAGTTCGGGATCGTCTATGCGCCCTTTTCGCCAAACGATGCAACGGTACAATCGACCGACGCCAGCGGGTATATCACCTACACCGATCCGAACCCGAGCCTCACCTATTTAAGTATCAACGTCGCCTCGGCGCTTGGCCAGGATATTCTCAACCCCACAAATGTGAAAGGCTGGGCGCTTGGACCGGATTGGATCACAACGAAAAGCTTTCAGGACCGCGAGCAGGCCGCGCTCACGCTGCTCGCCTATCCCGATACGTTCGATGGATCGGCGAACGCGCAAGGTGTGAATCTTTTCTTCAATGCGATCAATTGGTTGAAGTCCTATCCGAATCAAAAAGATCTAACGATCACCGTTCTTTCGGGGCTCATCGAAGCACATGTACTCGCAATCGCGCTCGGACCGAAAGAGAGCGATGCACTTTTTCATGTCGTCAATGCGCTCGATCTTCCTGACTATGCATGGTCGCCGACTCCCGATTACGGAGCTGCCTATGCTCGTGCACTTGCTACCTATCCGGAATTCCATCTCGTTTAAGACTCCAGCCAACACAGAATATGAAACGTCGCGATTTTTTACGCAAAGGGATCCAGATCGGAATGGCTGCCAACGCGCTTCCGCTTTTGGTCGGTGGAATACCAAAGCAAGTCTTTGGCAAGGGCGGACTGGGCCCTTCCACGCTTGCCGATAACGGACAGATCCTCGTGATGCTTCAACTATCCGGGGGCAACGATGGACTCAACTGTCTGGTACCGATCACCAATCCGACCTACACCTCGATCCGCCCAACGCTTCGCATTAATTATCCATCGGTGAAGCTCAACCCGCTGCCCGATCATGGAAGCCTAGCTATGCACGATAGTCTTCCAAAGATATTCGATCTCTATAAGACGGGCCGGATGACGATCCTGCAAAACGTCGGATACGCAAATCCCGAGTTCTCGCATTTTCGTGGTACCGATATCGTACAGACCTGCACCGATTCCAATATTTACAAATCGACTGGCTGGGTCGGAAGACTTCTCAGCGAGCAGAATCCATCCTTCGACATTTCGAGTGTTGCGGCAGGCTCCGATCCGCTTGCGATCCATTTTACGAGGATCGTCAGCAATCTCTATCATGCCAAGTCGGGAGATATGGGGATCCCTGTATTCCAGTTGCCTGACCCAACGACGAAGAGCTATCACGACTACGATCCGATCCCAGCAAATCCGAATCTGGCATATCAATCACTCGATTACGTTCGAGGCGTGCAGCACGAAACGGAAGTCTATAATTCAACGCTCGCCAATCGTTCGATTACCGCGAATAAAACCGTCTATCCCGATACACTCCTTGGCCAGCAACTGGCAAGCGTTGCGCAGCTGATCGCAAGCGGTTCGAAGACGCGAATTTATATTGTGACGCAGAACGGATATGACTTCCATTCCGATCTTCTCACCGGCCAGGCTTCACGTCATACCGATCTCGACAACTCCGTCGCGGCGTTCCAGAACGACCTCGAAGCATTTGGCGTCGCCGACAACGTGATCACGATGACCTATTCCGAGTTCGGACGGCGCCCCGCCGAAAATGGCTCGGGCACCGATCATGGTTCCAGCTACCCCCTCTTTGTCATTGGTACGCGCGTAAAATATACGATCCTCGGCAACGATCCCGATCTCGATAATTTGATCTACGATAATCTTAACTACGACCAGCGACACGACTTTCGGAATGTTTATGCAACGATGATGAGCGAGTGGCTTGGCGTTGACGATACCACGATCCACAAGGTACTCACTCAATCGGGCACCGACACCTTCTCGACAAATGCTCAGTGGACAAAGCTTGGATTGTTCAAGGACAAACCGGTGAAGGCTGTCGCAGCCGCAGCAGGTTCGAGATTCGGATTTATGATGATGCAGAATTATCCGAACCCCGTCACGAATTCAACAACGATCGAATTCGCATTGCCTGCCGCGACGCCGGTAACGCTTGGAATCTTTAATACGGCAGGTCAGGAGGTCGCGCGCCCAGTCGAAGGCACGCTCAATGAAGGAAATCACCGAGTCGAGTTCAGACCCGAAGGCTTGCCCTCAGGACGATATTTCTATCGGCTAACGACGGCTGATAATACGCTGACAAAGCAGATGACGGTCTTGCGGTGAGCGGGAGGGCATAGGGGTTAGGGAACAGCGAACGGGGAACAGTGGGGGGATGGTTTCTTCTGCTTCAACTGAAATTTTGTTTACTTAACGAAAATGTTGGCGAAACCCGTCGGATGTAAGTTTTTCGACGCGGCTGTCAAGCCCGATTGCTCCATCTCGCACAATCGCGATCGTTGCGTCTGACTCCCCGTTCCCATCCCCCCCTGTTCCCTGTGTCCCGTTACCTGTTCCCTTTTTAAACGTAAATTTGCATGCACCAAGAATTGCGGGAGTAATTCAGTGGTAGAATGCCAGCTTCCCAAGCTGGACGTCGCGGGTTCGAACCCCGTCTCCCGCTCATAGTTTATGGTAGTCGAAGGAATTCGACTTCAACCATTGTGCCGCTTTGGGCAGCATGATCTCCCGGTTCGATACGGATCAATGCATTGGCCGCGGCAAGCCCTCCCAGCATACCCGATCCTTGATTCGCACGTGGCCGTGCGATGAGCAGACCATCTTCAGCTGATACAACCCCTCGCACATATTCCACTCGAGATCGGTCTCGTTTGATCGACCCTTGAAGCGTCGCGCTTAGCTTCATCTGCTTTACTTCGATCCTTTGCATCTTCTTGATCGCCGGCTCGACCAGTTTCTTGAATGAGATCACCGCCGACACAGGATTTCCTGGAAGACCAAAAACAAGATGCTTGCCTGATTTACGCTTGCCTAATGATTTGCCAACAACCCCAAAATAATTCGGTTTGCCAGGCTTCATGTCGATGCCCCAGAATATTCGCCGAACCCCCGCAAGTTCCAGTTGATCTTTTACAAGATCGCGATCGCCAACCGAGACACCGCCAACAGCGATCACGATCTCGCGTTCCAAAAGCTTTCGGATCGCCGACTGAATTTTAGCTGGATGATCACCGACTACGATGATCTTCACGTCTTGAATCCCCAGCGAATTACACATCGCCCGAAGCATCGGCGAATTCGAATCGTTGATCTGCGCCTTTCGAGGATCGGCACCGATTGGCTTGAGTTCATCGCCTGTTATCAGAATCCCGATCGTTGGTTTTCTCGCGACTCGAATCGTCTGGATCCCTTGTCCAGCAAGGAGTCCGAGCACTGCCGGCGAAACGCGCGTTCCCCTTTGCAACAGCGTTTCGCCTTTCGTGAATTCGCTTCCGCGCTTCCGAATGTTTTGTCCGAGCACTACTGAGCGGAGGATCTGCACGAGACCTGCTTCGTCTTCAGTTTGTTCGCGCATGACGATCGCCTCGACTGAACGCGGGACGAATGCCCCGGTCATGATCTTGAACGTCTCTTGCGATCGAAGCTTTTTTCGCGTTACTTCGCCTGCATGAATCGTCCCTCGCAACTTCAATCCCGCAGACATTGCGCGCGGAAGATCTTTCATCTGGATCCCGTAGCCGTCGACCGATGAATTATCGAACGCTGGAGAATCGACTCGAGCAACGATGGGCGCGGCGAGTGCGTAACCAACGGCTTTAGCCACCGGCAGCGATATCGCGCCGAGATAACTCGCTTCATGCTCAATGAGCGCGACTGCTTCTTCGAGCGAGATCATCCGCCGATCTGGATCATCGTACGGTTCTCGATCTGATAGAGCTCACCAATTCCTGCGTGCTTCGCTTGTTTGCCGAAAAGCGACTGCTCGATAACCGATTCGAGCTCAGCATCCGTTGCCCCCGCTCGCAAAAGATCTCGAAGCGGAAACTCGGCACCATCATGCAAACAGCTCTTGACACATCCATCGGAAGTTAGTCGCATACGGCTGCAGCTCGAACAAAAATCTTCCGTCATCGAAGTGACGAATCCGATGCGTCCGATCCCGTTCACAAGATATTCCTTGGCGACTTGTCCCGCACTTAGTGCTGGCACTTGCTCAACATCAAAATTACTTTTGATCTCTGCGAGCACATCACGGTAACCGATCAACCGCGCTGTGCTCCAGCCGTTGTCTTTGAACGGCATATATTCAATGAAGCGAACCACGATCGGGCCGCGCATGGCAAGCCGAACGAAATCGAGCACTTCATCATCGTTCACTCCCGTGATTAAAACGACATTCATCTTCAGCGGAGTGAAGCCAGCCTCAAGCGCCGATTCGATGCCTCGCCACACCTTCGCGAATGCGTTGCGTTTCGTGATTTCGGCGAACCGATCCGGTTGAAGCGTATCGAGACTTACGGTTATCTCATCCAGTCCGGCACAGCGCAGCGCACCGACATGCTCGTCAAGATGCGTCGCGTTCGTTGTGAGTGCGATGGTTTGCAATCCATCGATCTCACGCAGCGATCGAACCAGGTGATCGAGGTGTGGCCGAACAAGCGGTTCGCCGCCCGTCAGCCGAACTTTCGTGACACCTCTGGTGGCGAATAGCCGGACAACACGCTCGATCTCGCCGAAGGTAAGTAGATTTTCGTTTGGCTGCCACTCATTGCCTTCTTCGGGCATACAATAGATGCACCTCAGATCGCATTTATCGGTGACCGAAACGCGAAGATAATCATGCACCCGCCCGAAACGATCGACGAGCGGCGTCATCGACTTTTTCCGTTATCAGCGATACCACCTCCACCTCCACCTTCACCATCGCCATAGCCATCGCCTCCATCATCATTGTCATCATCTTCGAGCGGAAGTTCGCTCTCGGAAACTGCGTCGGTTGGTTCTTCCATGGAATAATTTACTGGAATTGTTGCTGTTGGTTCGTCGTAAACTGGAGTTGGCATTTCGACAGAGCTTCGATGGCGCTGCCTGATCGTTTCCATGATCCGGTTCCGTTCGTTGGGAGTGAGCAAGTCATTCGCGTTTGCATAAACTTCGCGATTCTCGATCTCGATGTGATCGCGAATGATCTTCGCAAGCTCCGTCGCAGTGTCGTAAAATGGCTTCGTAGAGACTCCGGCATACACTTCCCTCCCCTTGTCCATATACAGATGCCAGAGCACGACCAGCGACTCTGCATGTTGATTCATGACGTCATGACTCGTAAGAATAAAATCACTCGGAGAATTTCTCGGCTGAAATCCAAAGTGAGGCATTTTTTTCATCAGGATCGGAAAGAGCGAACGCTCTTCGTCCTGTTCATGGACTGGAAGTACTCGCCTGAAAAAGTGAAGCAGCTCCGGCCAGACCGGGTCTTCGAAATTGGGTTCACTCGTTCTGGCGAGTTGGACCAACGATTCGAGCTCCGCGACGCGGTCGAGGATCGCAGCATGCATCGCACGCAGAAACTGGATCGGATCTTCAAATGCGTCGACGTTCGGTATTCTTGTCATCCCGTGCTTTCCTGCGACATAGCTCGATTTTCCTGCGACATTGCGGCTCGCTTAACGAACGGCTATAACTCCGCTACAGTGAGAATGGTCACGTATCTTGAGCATGTGCCGAATTATCTGGCAAGACAGGAGCTTAGTTATTGCGCGTGGGTGTTGACATCCCACGATCACCAACGAACATTTTAGGCCCTATGCAGACGCTCCTTTTCAAACGCCTCCGCGAAGATATCGGCGACATTCCGCTTCCCGCGTACGCCACGCTTCATAGTTCCGGAATGGACCTTCGATGCGCCGATAGCCTCACGCTCGATCCCGGAGTTGTAACGCTTGTGCCGACGGGTCTTGCGATCGAAATCCCCGAAGGCTGCGAAGGACAGGTTCGGCCCCGCTCGGGACTCGCACTGCAGCATAGCGTGACTTGTCTTAATTCGCCAGGGACGATCGATGCCGATTACCGCGGCGAAGTCAAGATCATCATGATCAATCATGGAAAGCATCCCGTCAGCTTCGAGCGTGGTTCGCGTATTGCGCAGCTTGTGATCGCAAAATACGAACGCGTCGAAATCATCGAAGCCGAGGCGCTCGCCGAGACGGTTCGCTCGACCGGCGGTTTCGGACATTCTGGAGTTGCCTGATTTTTTCTCTTCTTTCACCCACAGTAATGCCATTAGTTCAGAATAAAGTTGTAACCATCGAGCGACACATCATCGAGCAGGAGCGCGCAACAGAAGGTACCGGAGATTTCTCTGGCATCCTCCGCGATCTCTCGCTCGCATTTAAGATCATCTATCGTGAAGTTACCCGTGCCGGTCTCGTCGATATTCTTGGCGCGACCGAACGTGAGAATATTCAGGGGGAGATCGTGCAGAAGCTCGACGATTTCGCGAACGAAGTCATCTATCGCGCGATGGATCACGGTGGTCATCTCTGTGCAATGGCCTCCGAAG
>JBBSDW010000154.1:0-7327 GCA_038240295.1 Kapaibacterium sp. (SeqCode) | reverse complement strand
CGCCAAAGGCTTCTGGGGCATGCGCAGCAATGTTTTAACCGTAGCGAAGCATCACGTCGATAAGGCGCGTCAGTACGCCTATCGCGATCGCCGGACCAAAAAGCGTGAGATCCGCGCACTCTGGATCGTCCGCATCAATGCGGCCGCTCGCGAGAACGGTACGACCTATTCGCGCCTCATGGGTGCCTTCCACAAGGTCGGCATCACGATCAACCGCAAGGTCCTCGCCGACCTCGCAGTGACAAGCCCAGCGTCATTCACAGCTCTCGTTGCTGATTCGGGAATAGAGAAAAAGCCAAAAGCAACAGCCTCGGATTTTTACCTAATATTAAAACACGACTCGCCCATCCGGCGGGTCGTTTTGTTTGTGCTACACTGGAAAAGAGCGGGGCAGCTGAAATTTACGCCGTGTGGAGTCAAGCGCCGCCTTGACTCTCTTTCCGCCGGGTTGAATCTTGGTTCCTGACTTATAAATTTGGGCGGACGAAAGGCAAGATCCTTCGCTGGGCCCAGGATGACATGTCTCTTTCCTATTCCATAACACCAACTTTCTACTTGCCTGGTTGGGGTCGGGAAGGCAGCGCTTCCCGGCACACGGTTAAGAGATGGGCAACCGTCATCTCCATCGCCTCGAACCTGCGTTGTCACTGCCGCTTAATTTTTTTTGCTTCGAACTTTGGGTAGCCGACTTTAAAATAAACGCCTCTCCTGCGAAGGAGAGGTTGGGTGAGGTTATTGTTGCGGGATCGATGTTCTGAAGATGAGGAGATGTGAGGCGGAGGCTGTGATCCTCGCACTTCAGTTCTCAAGACCGTCGACATCTGCAGTTCAGCCACCGCGAAAGACTTTACGTGAGCGCCACATTTGCTTCCGCTGCGAAACCTCACCCAACCTCTCCTTCGCAGGAGAGGAGATTTTATTATTCGGTACTGGATGGTGAGGGTCGGAGGCTTTCTTGTGATTGTGTCCGCTGATTTAGATGGTTTTATCTCGGCTCTCTCGTTTGCCGACTTTAAAATGAAGGCCTCTCCTTCGCAGGAGAGGAGATTTTATTGTTCAGTGCTGGAGAGTGAGGGCAGAGGCCAATTTTTTGTTTTGGCCCTAGCCTGCACACGGGAAAAGTTGGGGCAACCCAAATCTGAACTGTGTGGAGTCAAGCGCCGCCTTGACTCTCTTTCGGTTGGTTGAATGTTCGTTCTCGACTGTTATCTTTGGGGCGACCGAAAGATAAGATCCTTCGTCGGGCTCAGGATGACTCGTCCCAAGCGGAGTCCTTTGGTTAAGAATCATACTACTTTGGCTCAAGAAAACCTGTCCCTTCAGCCTTTACCTGACATTCTGCATCCTTCCCCCTTCAGCCTTCACCCTTCATCCTTGCCCGACCGGCTCCCATGCGTTTCCTTCGCAGGGGGTGTAGTCGCGCGTCACATGCTCGTCCAGGATCTCGCAGAGGGTGTTATCGGCGATGAAATGTTTGCAGGTTGCGCAGAGGGGATTTCGGGATGCGCGCGTGACGGCTTTCTGGTGCTTCATGTAAGCTAACTGGGCCGGGTAAATCACGATCACGCCAACCGATACAAAAAAAAGCGACCACCACTCTCCGTAATTCGGCATGTAGCTATAGAGCGCCCAGGCTCCGATGAGCACGACGGTGAAGCGAAGAAGTCCCCAGTAAATGATTGCGCCCACGTTGTTGGCAAGTATGAAGTATGAGTTATGAAGTATGAAGGGAGTCGGAGAGTGATTCGTTCGATTTTGATTTTGCAACCTGCCTTGTTTGCTCACTGTTCACTCATGGTATGGCAAAAGTCTTGTTGGGTATGAGCGGAGGTCTTGATTCCTCGGTCGCCGCCTTGCTTCTGAAGGAGCAGGGGCATACCGTCGTAGGCATGACGATCAAGACTTATTCGTACGACGACATCGGCGGAAGTCCGATCAACGACACTTCGTGCTGCTCGCTCGATGGGATCAACGATGCGCGCCGCGTGGCACATCAACTTGGGATTCCGCATTACGTTACCGATCTCACCGAAGTATTTGGCAAACAGATCATCGACTATTTTAAGGAGACGTACTTGCTGGGGGAGACGCCAAATCCTTGCGTCAAGTGCAATCGCGAGATCAAGTGGGGTGCGATGCTCAAGAAAGCCGATGCGCTCGGATGCGACTCTATTGCGACTGGTCACTATGCGCAGCTTCGCGAGGAACACGGGCGCATGATACTGAGCAAGGCTGTCGATAGTACGAAAGATCAGACATACGCACTTTGGTCGGTCAGAGCCGAGGATTTTCATCGCACGCTTTTCCCGTTGCAGGGATTAAAGAAAGAAGAATCGAGAGCACTGGCGCGAAAGGCGAAGTTGCCGATCGCAGAAAAGCAGGAGAGTTACGAGATCTGTTTTGTGACCGATAACAACTATCGCCGATTTTTGCGAGATACGGTCGCCGAGATCGATCAGCTCGCGCCGGCAGGCGATTTTGTGTTGAACGATGAAGTGGTCGGTCGTCATCCGGGCGTGCCGTTCTATACGATCGGTCAGCGCAAAGGTCTTGGCCTCAGCATTCCTTCGCATCCGGCACCGCTCTATGTTACCGGGCTTGACGTCCTGAATAACCGCGTGATACTCGGTGACGATGATGAGTTGCTTTCGGATTCGCTGACCGCGCGATCGGTAAATCTCATTAAATATGATGTGCTTCCGGAGAGCGGCTTGAGCGTTACTGCGAAGATTCGTTACAAGGACGAAGGTGCAGCGGCGCAAATCAAAATGTTAAGCGAGGACCTGATTATTGTGCAATTTAGCGAACCGAGACGGGCCGTAACACCCGGCCAATCGGTGGTATTTTATGAAGGCGACGATGTGGTGGGCGGCGGTATTATTGAACGTGCAAGTTAACTTTCTAATAAACGTATGAAACGATCGAGACTCCTTTTTTCAGCTGGACTTTTTTATCTTGCTGTAGTTGCAATCGGTTGTAATCAGTCGAATCCGGTCGTACCTCCGGTAAATGTGAATGAATTGCAATCGGAAGTCACCGGTGAAGGATTTTTTAGTGCGGCCGATGGGCAGGCCAAGGATCAAGGGAGTTACTATGCTGTGCTTGCATCCGAGAGTTTCCAGATGGGTTCGCGAAGCATTAACGTGATTGTTCCGAAGCAAACGTCGGTGCCGTATACGGTGAACGTGGGAAGCGATCCCGTTGCAGTTCTCAGTTATGACGTTTCCTCGGACAATGTAACGCACAAGCAATTTTATGCGCAGCAAGGAGTTGGGAGCGGCACGATCACCGTTACGCAGGTCACACCGACGCTCGAAGGAAGTTTCTCGGGTACCCTCTGGCAGGTGCCGAATGCAGGTGCGGACACCGTTCGAACGCTCGCAAGCGGGCAGTTCAATGCAAGTTTCTAATAGCGGTTTACACCTTTCCTGATCTCTTAGTAATATGTCCCTCACGAGCGAAGTAGAGAACGTACGCGACCAGGCGAAGACCGTTGCCGCGACGCTCCGCACCCAAGAGCTACTTGCACGCTACCGAAGCGAGGCGCTTTTGGGAGGCGGCGAAAAGCGGATGGAGGATCAGCACAAGAAAGGAAAGCTGACAGCGCGCGAACGTATCACGCTTTTGCTTGACGAAGGTTCGTTCGAGGAGTTCGATATGTTTGTTAGGCACCGCTCACATGATTTCGGTCTGGAAAAACAGCGTCCGCTCGGCGATGGTGTTGTGACAGGTTGCGGACGTATTCACGGCCGATTTGTCTACGTTTTTAGTCAGGATTTTACTGTCTTCGGCGGGTCGCTGAGTGAGGCACACGCAGAGAAGATTATAAAAGTGATGGAGATGGCGATGCGAAATGGCGCTCCGATCGTCGGGCTAAACGATTCGGGTGGCGCACGTATCCAGGAAGGCGTCGTTTCGCTCGGCGGCTACGCCGATATTTTTCTTTTAAATACTCTCGCCTCTGGCGTCATCCCACAGATCAGTGCAGTGCTCGGGCCTTGCGCTGGTGGAGCGGTTTATTCTCCGGCTATTACCGATTTTGTCTGGATGGTTGAAGGAATTTCCTACATGTTCGTGACGGGCCCGAGCGTCGTGAAGACTGTTACACACGAGGATGTGACAAGCGAGGACCTGGGTGGCGCCGATACGCATGCACAGAAATCGGGCGTCGCGCATTTCGCGGTTGCGAACGAACTCGAATGTCTCGATGGGATTCGAACGCTCCTCGGCTATTTGCCGCAAAATAATAAAGAGAAAACCCCCATCGTGCCTACGGACGATGCATCAGACCGCGTTTGTCCGTTGCTCGACACGATCATCCCTGATAATCCGAACAAACCCTACGATATTAAACTCGTGATCGAGGAGGTCGTAGATAAAGATTCGTTTTTCGAAGTGCATAAAGATTATGCAACGAATATTGTAGTTGGCTTTGGAAGGTTGGGCGGCGAATCGGTTGGGATCGTTGCGAATCAACCGCTCTCGATGGCCGGTGTGCTCGATATCGACTCGAGCGTAAAAGGCGCACGCTTTGTAAGGTTTTGTGATGCGTTTAATATTCCGCTTGTCGTATTCGAAGACGTTCCGGGCTTTTTGCCCGGCACCGATCAGGAGTGGCGCGGCATCATTCGTCACGGGGCGAAATTGCTCTATGCGTTTGCCGAAGCGACGGTTCCGAAAATCACGGTCATCACGCGCAAAGCCTACGGCGGTGCCTACGATGTCATGAATTCCAAGCATATCCGCGGCGACATGAACTACGCCTGGCCCACCGCAGAGATCGCTGTGATGGGGCCGAAGGGGGCTGTCGAGATCATCTTCAGGAGAGAAATTGCCGATTCTGCAAATCCCGCGAGCAGGGAAGAAGAGCTTACGAACGACTATCGCCACCGCTTCGCCAATCCCTTCATCGCTGCTGAGCGTGGGTATATCGACGATGTCATTGAGCCTCGTGATACACGGCTGCGCCTGATCCGAGCATTGCAAATGCTGCGGGCGAAGGTCGATACGAACCCGTGGAAGAAGCACGGGAATATTCCGCTGTAGCAGTGAGACTTAAAAATCTGCCTTCTTTTAAATTTCAGCTTCGACGCAGTCAAAGCTGAAATTTGGGAGAAGGGTTGGGGATGAGGGGAGTCGGTTTGGGGATGGCGCTGTCGTGGTTAGGATTCCATTAGATCCTTCACTTCGCTAAAGCTCGTTCAGGATGACATGCCCAATTATAATGCTCTGATGAGAAACTGCCGCTGGATTATGGACAAAATATTAGAGCAGTCATTCTGAGGAGCGTCCGATCATTTCGCCATCTCCCATTTGTTGTGCGAATGGATGATGGACTTTAAGGACTTTATATTTAAAAAAACCGCACCTTCTCCCCAGAAGGTGCGGTCATGAGTTGTGTCGGTTGAGTATTGGAGGAAAAGATTAAGAAAGATTAAATAACACGTTTGGATTAAACACCTCCGCCGAAGATGACCGCTTCAATCCACGATGCGTGGATGGGTCAAACTTGGTTTTGGTAACCTGTGGATTTATTGCATCAGGTTTAACTTGAAAGATCTGTTTGCGATCCCGAAGTGGTCTTCCGGTGCGTTGTTATTATGGATCGCGAATGCGAAGGGGTACGAACCGCGTGTCGAAAGTTGTACATCCTTTGCGGTCGAGGCCGTCGTGAGTGCGCGCTTGAATTTGATCGTCCATTTCCCATTCAGCCAATATCCGCGAGCCTTCACATCCCAAAAATCTGAAGTACCGGCTGGATCGATCGCCGTGATAATACTTGTCGGCACAATATCGCCCGCTCTCCATGCGCTTCCTGTCGCCGGATTCATCTCGATGCCGAAGCCTACGTCAGTTGGCTTCGTGTCAGCCGTGACGATCGGGGTGATGGATGTCGGATCCTGCTTGGCACCGCAGCTCAAAAGCTGAAGCGCAATGAGAACAGCGACCGTACTGATCGCGATGCGGAGCGATACTCCGGTCGGCGGATTGATATGATACGTATCCATGGCAAAGCAGAGCATTGTAATCCAGCCTGACGAAAGTAGCAGTCAGGCAAGTTACGTTTATGTCACAACCGTAGTTGGAGTTTTGGCGGGGTGAGCGACAAAGGACATCCAACAAGAGCTTTCAATTTCCAGTACTCAACTCCGGGCAAGGAGCGAAGGCTTCGGGGGCAAATCCGTCACCGTCACGAATACTGTCCTACAAATGTACGCACTGTCGTCCCGGAATGCAACATCCAAAGTAGGGTTTTTTTGACATAATTTCCCACAATGCAATTGGAGTTCGTGTGAAATCGCAGCGCGCGATGAGTAGGATTAGGTACCCCTAATCAAGGTAAGCAGTCACGAACGCGAAACGGGAGAATGCATCGGTTGGGAAGTCTAAGATACAAGAGCGTTGATGGTTCGACTATCGCCTCTCATCGCATTGATCAGGTCTTCAAGCCTTGCAAGTACTGCACTTTGATCACGATCGGAAAGCGTACCAATTTGGCGTTCGACGAGGGAAGCTTTCATCGATACCACTTTGCCGATCCGCCCGACAGAGGGATGGAGTAACCCGCTCTCGCGCCAATCTTTAATAGTAACTTCCCACGAGCCTTCTCGATCTTTACTTGTTATTCGAGCAAAGAGGATATCGCCATCGTTTTCACAATGAAGACGATGCCGGGGCGACGTTTGGAAGCTTTTACGTTAGTGAATGGAAAATCAAGAATGAGGATGTCGCTAAAATGGCAGCTCATCATTCAATAGGGATCGTAGTCCGAATCTTTCTCGCTTGAATCACGAAAGAACGACTCGACTGCGACTCGTTTCCAGGCCTCATCATCGTCTGAATCGTGGGACGATCGAACGACCACTTCGACCTTCTCACCTTTAGGAAACGGTAAACCGGACAAGATCAACTTGCCATCCTGTTCGACGACCTTTACGGCATGATATCTCGCATGATCAAAGCAACGAGCACCGCCCAAAGCAAGTGCCCATAGCTAAGAATGCACTGAAGGCTGCCGAAATCTTCCGGTTACTTCCGGTCGGCGAGCGGGGTGTACTTCTGGTCGATCTGGCCGATATATTCGGCGGTCGGGCGGATGAGACGGTTGTTGGAATATTGCTCGAGGATATGAGCGACCCAACCTGAGACGCGGCTCATTGCGAAGATCGGTGTGTAGAGATCGAGCGGGATTCCCATCAGGTGATAGGTACTCGCCGAGTAAAAATCGACGTTCGCGTAGAGTCCTTTTTCCTGCTTGATGAATTCCTCGACCGTGCGCGAGATCTGGTACCATTGCGGCTGACCGGTACGCTCGCCCATTTCTTCG
>JBBSDW010000153.1:0-7328 GCA_038240295.1 Kapaibacterium sp. (SeqCode) | reverse complement strand
CGTGCATCTCGCTGATCTTCTCATCGAGCGGGCAGCCTTCGAGCGGAATGCCGAGCGGATTTTTTTTGAATCCGCCTTCTTTATCGACAAAACCTTTCGAACAGGAATCACGCGCACGCTCATGACAAAACACGCAGTAGTCCGTCTCGGATTGTACGAACCGCGGCGACATGCGCGAATCGGTGAGTGCAAATCCATCGCGTCGGCGAAACTCTGATTCTGGACCAGCGAACTTCTCCGGAAGCAGTGACTCCGGACGGATCACTTCGACGAGATGGTCGTAATCCATCGCATGCGGCAGATGATAGCTCGCCCATGATTTCGTGTGTGCACGCTCCTTAGGATCGAGATAGATCCATGCAGCGTATGCCTCAAGCATCGAACCGAGCTTGCCTGCAAGTTCTACGTCATCACCAAAAAGTCGCTCTTTTAACTCGCCGCGCAACCCGTCGCGCAGCGATTCAAGCAAGAGCACATCCGGCTCCTTCTCAAGTTTGCTGATTCGGATGGCGGTTCTTGCGAAGTGAAGTTCAGGATCGGCCGGAGCTGGCTCAGCGATCTCTAAGGACTCAGTCCAGCTTCCAAATGCGGCAAGTGAATTGGCACCGGCAAATTTCAGGACACTCTCAAGATCCTTATATTTTTTAAGTGAGCGCCGCGTGAGGAATTCGCGCTTAAAATCAAAGATCGTTTTATCGCGATGAGCGATCTCGATCTGACCATTTCGAAAATCTTCCACCTGAAAAACCTTCGCGACAAACTTGCCGACAAAGGGCGCCATTTCGACAAGCAGATTCGATACTGCGATCTCGCTCGTCGCTTCCGCGCCCTCGGTTGCGTAGCGTTCGAAGCGGTTTACGAGGTCGGGATTCCGATCGCGCAATTCAGCGAAGAAAACCTGATGCAGATCTCGAAGTCTTGCAGGCTCGTAAAGATCCTGATACTGGAACCCAGCGATGCCGAGCTCAAGCGAGGCCTTGTGTATCGATGGATCAACAATGGGAGGCGGTGAAAACGGGTCGGTTTCGTCGAAAGGCATGCGCTGCTCTGAAATTCCTTACTTATTGCTTACTCAATTGACGGTGCAAATTTACCTCCGTTTGAAGCTTCAAGCTCAGGAGTTCCATCCTGCAGGCAGCCGGCGTAGAGAATTCCTGAAAAGCGGGGGTAAAAATTTGTGCCTTTTTTTCGATCTTTTAATTGATTAATTTTGAAGACTGCTTAACAAGATGCATCGGATGATCGGGATTGACGCTATGAAAATGCAAGAAAACGTGACTACGGCTGAGAACGCACCACTGCCGCTTTTTGAGCGAATGAGCTATCTGATCTATGTAGTCGCACTCTTTGCGCTTTTGTGCATCGTCCATGAGCCTGAGTCAGGAGTTTCCTCGATGAAACCATCGCATCCGGCTCAGCCTGTACGGATAGAACCTTCGCGGGATTTTCCTCCGCCGCATCACCAACCGGCCTCTGCTCGCACTCCGCTCACTACTCGTGATTCGATGATTCAGCCGTCGAGAATTTCTCAACTGAAGCAATACGCCCGCCCGAGGAGGGATGGTATCGACTGAGCGGTTTTTTTTGCATGATCAGCTAAGCTGGGGCAAGCCGCTCGAGCAGAGACGTTCGTTCGGATGCGTCGAAGATGAGTAAATTTTTCTCCTGCGGCCCTTCGATCGAAGCAAGGAGTTGCTCGCGAGTCATGGAGCGCAACCGACGCGCAGCTTCATCGACTACCACAAAATCCAGTTTCATCTCGCTTAGGAAATCGAGAAGCGCTTCCGCGGAATCACCTGCTTCGTGAAGATTTCTCGGACCAAATTCCATCAACATCGCGACCGGTTTCCGGGATGCCAGTGACAAATACTTTCGAAATCCTCGAAGCACTTTTAACTCGGCGCCCTGAACGTCAATGATGAGCACCTCAGGCGAAAGCGCCGACTTCTCGTGGAATGCGTCGAGCGTAATAGCATCGATCTCCTGAGCCATACGTGAGTCGTGAGAGGTATAAATTTGATGATCGCCCGAATTCGACTCACTCAGAAAGAGCTTCAGTTTACCTTCGCTATCGGAAACCGCTTCGTTGCGCGCTTCGACATTCCGAAGATGATTATCGGAAATGTTTTTTCGAAGAAGCTGAAAATTTTGCTCGGCAGGTTCAAACGCTACCACGTTGCCCGTCTCGTCAGCAGAGATCGAAGCGATGAGCGTGTAGTAACCGATGTTTGCACCAATGTTGAAAACGGTCGACCCTGTCGTGATCAACCGTTTGACAATGCCACTCTCGAAAGGTTCGTATTTGCCGTAGACAAGAAACTGATGCGCAACGCCGCCATCTTCGGCGCGCATTCGAAGCGTGTTGCCCGGAAGGATCTTGAGCGCAACGCGTGTCTCGCCATGCAGGCCAAATAAACCGAGCTTCCGATGCAATCGGAAGCTCAGCTTGTGATGAAAATTGTTCATGGCCCGCGACCGGTCGGCCCCGGTACCCGTTACCGTGATGAGCAGCTTTCGCGTGACATCAAATACAATTCGCTGCAAAATATTCACGCCGATGCTTTCGGACGAACTCCTTACTTGCCAAGCTGCTTCTGCACGAAGGCGATAATATCGGCGCACTGCTGATCGGTCAAGATATCTTTACCATAGAACGGCATGGCATCGGAACCCGATCGCAATGTCTTAGCGCCGTTGTTGACATCGCTCATCGCTTTGTTCATCGGCGGGCCGATCTTTTTATCGGTCATGGAATGACAATATTGGCACGTCCTCGCCCAAAGTGCTGCACCATTTTTGTCATCGCCAGGAAGTCTGAGAATCGCTTTCGCGGCAGCGGTCGCTGCAGCTTCGTCGAGCTGATCGTTCTGCGTAAAGGCAGGCTTTGTGCCCCATTTGATCGTCAGGTTGCTCGTCATCGCATTCGGTCCGGCTGAGATTGCCGTCAGATATTCGTTGAGCGCGTCGACTTGTGTCGCAGTTAAGCCTTTGGTATACTCGCCATCCGGATTCGTCCGATCATAGACAGCCGCACAAAGCGCTCCACCATACGCATACTTTTTCAGATCCGCTCCCTTAAACATCCCATTCCAGGTTGAGGTACGGCTGGTGACACCGACAAGCGTGTGCCCTGCGCGAATACGATTATCGCTCGTGGTCGGCTGCCCGTCCGAATGACAGGATGCGCAACTAACTTTTTTGGAGCCGAGACTTGTATTGTAATAAATCTTCTGACCATCAAGCGCTTTGCCCGAAATGACCACGCCGGTAGTCTTGGCCGAATCTATCTTTGTCGCCATCGCATGGCTTGTGTCACCAGCAGTCGTGGTGACCTTCGATGAATCGGTCGTCGTTGTCTGCGCCGTCTCTTTTTTGCACCCAGGCAATAATGAAACAGAGACTGCAACCAGCGCAACGCAGGCAGTCAGCGATAGGTATTGAATACGCTTATTCATAAGAAACTACAAAAAGAAACTACAAAGTGGTGTGAATGATGACTTGCTAAAGTCGAAGTCCGACTAATGACACGTCGGGCTGGCAGAAATATACAACACCCGCGCCAAGACCCAAGAAAGTCAGAGTTCTTTTACCGGACGCCTTCCCGCAAATCCCCCTTCGATCGTATGCCAGAATTCGATATCTTCTTCCGGGAGCTTGAAACAGATCAGCACTTCCTCGCCAGTAGCCCGAATTGCTGGAAAGTCGATCAGGCCAACCGCAAGATCCTTGACATCGATGCCAAGTTTGTTCAGCTGACCGACCATTTCGACCAGTGTCTCCATCTCTTCCGGAAAAAATTTCTGTCCATTCGGGCCCATCCCTCCAAAATATTGGTGCTTATAGACATCGTAGCCTTTACGGTCGAGCGCCGCTTTGAGTCGTGCGATCTCCGAAAGCTTTGGTTTGATCTCCGCAAGAAGCGCACGTGCTTCTGCAACCGTAAAATGTTTTTCGAACTGCATCGGTGGCGTTAATTCATTCCGAACATTCCTTTTACAATATAGCCTGCCATACTCGGATTTTCCTTCAGCCGGCGAATCGAATAGCCATACCAATCGGCCCCAAAGGGTACGTATACACGTAGTCGATAGCCATCGCGTATGAGCTTCGATCGAACTTCTTCCCGGACTCCCAGCAGCATTTGAAATTCGAACGTCGTCCGATCGCGGTCGTACTTTTTAAGAAGATCCCTCGCGGAGGCGATCAACAGATCGTCGTGCGTGGCGATCCCCACATACGCGCCGCCCGATAGTAATCGGTCGAGCAACGCAGCATAACTTTTTTGGATCTCGGCTCGGTCCTGAAATGCGATCTCCGGCGCTTCCTGGTAAATGCCCTTGCACAGACGCGCATTGGTGGTGATGTTGTGACGCTTGCCATCCGCCAGCAGATCGAGGATGTCTTGTTCGGTTCGTCGAAGGTAGGCCTGCAGCACGACTCCAACGTTAGGGTATTCCCGCCGCAGCTTTTTATAAAGCTCGATCGTCTGCGTTGTGTAAGGCGAATTTTCCATGTCGAAGCGAACGAACATCTTGCCCGCGTTTTTTCCGGCATCGAGGATCTTGCGGACATTCACTTCACACATCGCGTCATCGAGACCAAGACCGAGCGAGGTGAGCTTGATCGAGAGATTGCCGTCGAGTCCCTCCCCAAAAAGCTTGTCGATCACCTCGATTGAATATCGAGTGTTCTCGGTGGCTTCTTCGCGGTTCTTGATGAATTCTCCGAGCACATCGACCGTCGCCATCGCACCTTTCGCGTTGAGGTTCCGTACGGTCTTAACTGCATCCTGCAGCGTCGAGCCAGCGATGTATCTCGCGCTTACTTTCTGCACGATGGGCTTCGGTACGATGGGAAGCAATCCTGTAATGAACTGATTGAACAACTTCATGCAAACATGATTAGAACATTCTCTTGAGTCCGGAGCGATCGAAAATATGGATCACCGGACGAATCCGGTCAGCAACAAGAAACCGGCCCACTTCGTCCGGCATCGGCATGTGCGAAAGAAAACCTCCGGCCGCTCCACGTCCTGCACGCTCCGAGACGGTTTTTCCATCGCTGGCGCTAAGCGTCTCGAAGATCCCGCGCGAGGAAATGGCGGCCTGACTTTCGAAGCTCACCGTAAAATAAATATTTTGATCGCCAGCCGCGATGGGTGCGACGAGCGGCTCCGTGAAAAATCGGCGCCACTTCGTCGATGTATCTGCCAGCGAGAATGCAACGATCCCGCTTGTCACATCGCTCTCCATCGTTCGAAAGCCGCTTGCGAATGCCGAAGCCGAGTTCAGCGAAACATTTCCTGGAATAAAAGGTACGGTGTGCTTCCAGAGCAATTTCGGATGGTCGGTTTCCATCGATTGATACTGGATCACCACGGCCTCACGTCGTTGGTCTTTAAGCGCACTGAGTCCTCCGAATACCAGTGTGGGCGTTTCACTTTCATTGATCGCAAGGTTGGATGTGATCTTGAGCTCGGCAATGCCCATGCTCGCCTTACGCTTGCCATTTGAATTTAGCGTTACGATCGAATCGGCACGCTCGGCAGCCACCGCCAGATAGAGCAAGTCGCGCTTTTCCGAATAGGCGATCGAGGTGATCGAAGACGACGCGCTATAGGTCCATTGAGGCGAACCGGTAAGTCGATCGAACGCGTGGATGTCATGATTGGAAGTGACTAAGAGCGACCTCGTCGTCAGGATTGCAGGCGCCGACGGAACGGCGTTGATCGAAGCCTGCCAGAATAATTTTCCCGCAACATCGAAGGCATTGACAACACCTAATATGCTCACGGCGTAAACCGTATCACCCGAGGCAAGCAACTGATCGATGGGCGAATGATCGGTGATCTCGAGCATCCGGGCGAGCGAATCATGCACATCGAAATAAGCAATGCGCCCGTTTCGCGCGCCGACTGCATAACCCACTGGATGAAGGATGACTGGCCCAGTCGACCAGCCTCCGATAAGCGCGTTGCTATCGAGACGTTTTGATACTTCCACGATATCGGGACCGCCGCTCACGTTTACGTGCCGCGCACCATCCATCGTCAGGCCAATGGAACTTCGATCGTGCGGCATCGGCTGCTCCTTCGCACAGCTCACGAGTGCAAGCAACGAGAGCATAGAACCGAACATTCGAAGTTGCCGAGTCACGTGTTCTTAAAGTTTATACTGGTGCGCTCACTCACACCGCGCTACGAACGTGCGAAAAACATTAACGCTCCCATCCAAGTTGCGTCAGTGCTTTGTAACTGTATTCATCGGTCGCCGAATCCTCTCGGCCTGCTTCTCTCAAATAGAAAAGCCCCGATCGTTGACCCTACGTGGGTAAACAACTACACTTCGTCCAGCGCCGGTGTTGTCTCGTCAACCGGGGTTCGCGTCAACTTCCATAATTTCAGTGGTAGTGCACTTTCTCTTTCGCCCGGAACAACTATGCGCGTAACGGTCATCCACAACTAAAACACTCTACATGAATAAGTTGAATGGTTTATTTTTGAATGCTGCACTTGCCTTCGGCGCGGTCGCGGTCGCTGGAACAAGCGCGGCAATGGCGCAGACGGCACCGGCTTCGATCGAAATCGTGTCGAGCAAGCCTTTACCGGCAGTTACTGTCACCATGTCCAGCTCTGTTGCGAATGGCAACCAGCATCAAATGGCACCCGTACACCCAGCAAAAGCGCAAGCGCCGGTCGTCCATCCAACGCCAGGCAAGGGCGAGGTCATGGTTTCGACCCAGTCGTCCGATCCGACGGTCGCGCCAAGAGACTATATCGTCCCCTCGCAGCCGGAGGTATTGCATCCTGTTGCCGTGGTGCGTTCGGCGGCTACATTACCGCCGACCGTTACCGTAGGGTCCTCGGCTCCAAGCCAGGAGCCGGCCAAGTAGACGATGACTTAGATTTGCAACGGCCTCGCACTCTCTCAAGGGTGCGAGGCCATTGCATTTGTAGTGATATAATGCTGCCTCCGAGATCATACCGACGAATGCTGGCGGTCGCAACAAATCTGTCGCCGATGCGATCCACAACCGACCTCTCGCTGGTTAATCCTTGCTGAAGTAGTAAAGCGTCACGGGTCCGGTGTCTCGGACCGGCGTGCCCAATTTAATTCTTGCTAAAATAATAGAGCGAAAGCGAAGGGGTGAATACCTCGTTGGTGTTGAGAATGCTGCCGCTATTGTAGCCCCCCATCGCATAGATCTTGCCGTTCACCACGCTCGATGTGAGACCGTAGCGAGCGGTGAATGTTCCCGTGGTTGTCGGTGTGCTCCAGATATTCGTGGCGGGATCGAAGACTTCGAGGGTATTGAGATAGCCGGTATTG
>JBBSDW010000152.1:0-7368 GCA_038240295.1 Kapaibacterium sp. (SeqCode) | reverse complement strand
TACGATTCGCTCAGAACGCTTAGCGGAGTCGCCGATACGAGCGTACTTTATCGGCCTTGCTTGCGGCGAATCGGCTTGATGCTGGAGGAGGCAGGCGCAAGCATGAAACGGCACAAGTTCGCTGAAGCGGACAGCTTGTACGCGAGGGTCTTTAACGAATCCGGTCGAAGCAGTGCGCTCCTTGGCAGAGTCTATGCACAGATCGATCTGCACCATCCAGAGATCGCTCTTTCTATTCTCAACCGACATGCAAAGAAATATTCGGCGAATTGGTACGTAACGTTGAACTCGCGGGCAATCACAGAATTTCTTGCTGGCGACACGCTCGCGGCAGTCAGCGATCTCTCAACGCTCGCGACGATCGCTGCATCGGATGCATCTCTGATCGATAGTTACATTTATTCGAAACTGCTGCCGACACCGCTGAGCGCGGATGCTACTGTTGATTGGAAAGATTTCTTTTATCAGAGCTACGCCGGCATGACTGCGCTCGTCCGTGCAAGGTATGTTGATAAGCTCACCGTTTCAAGCAAGTCCGAGCTTGCTCCCTATCTAAATTTCCTTAGCGCGAACGCCTGGATGAGCGTTGGCAATTTTGAGGAGGGACGTGTGAGAACAAAAGAGGTCATCGATTCACTCAAGCTCGTCTCACGTGAGGATTCGGTAATCATGATCGTCGCTCAAATGCAGTGGGCGGCCCTGACGGATGGCGATATGCCTGCAGTCCGTGTTCCGAAGGACTTCGAAGGGCTATCGGAGGAGATCGCTGAATTTGGCGAAAAACTTAAGTATCTCCGATCGATCGGATATTCACTCGTCCATTGAGATGGTCTACCAGTGCGGTTTTGAGAGGTTCAAGCTGGTGCGATCGTGCAGAGACCTTCAATCGGATGCGGTCGCCATACACACTCTCTGAAATATTTGCTTCGAATTTGGGGAGTAAGCGTTGAAGTGCTGAGAGATCTTCATACGCGATCTCGCACTCGAACTCGGACATCGCGAGTACATACTTGATCTTCGAGATCGCGATCACAGATTGCGCCGCATCTGCATAGGCTCTCGCCAGCCCGCCGGTACCTAAAAGCGTCCCGCCAAAATATCGAGTGACAACAAGCAGCACATTCGTTATTGACGCATTCGTCAGCATGAGCAGGATCGGCCTGCCGGCGGTACCACCTGGTTCGCCATCGTCTGCGGCGCGAATACATTCCGCTGCAGCACCGAGTCGATAGGCATAGCAATGATGCGACGCATCGTAGAATTCTTTACGCAGTGCGTCGAGCGCCACCTCGACATTCGACTTTGAATCTGCCGGAAAAATGCTCGCGATGAAGCGCGAGCCCTTGATCTTGATCTCGGGTGCGCGCTGGGCAGATTCGATCGTCTTGAAATCGGCGGTGCTCATGCTCGCTTAACACACGCTCCGAACGTTAGGCTCTCCGATTCTCGTTTAAGGCGACTTACAATGTCCGAAAAAGGCTACGAATTAATTTTATGAATATTGGCATTACGTGCTATCCTACCTATGGAGGTTCGGGAGTCGTTGCAACGGAGCTCGGCAAATCACTCGCGCAACGAGGCCACAAAGTCCATTTTATCACCTATGCATTGCCAATGCGGCTGACAGGCCTCGGCAACAACGAGAACGAGTACATCGAGAACATCTTCTATCATGAAGTAGAGATGTCGAGTTATCCGCTCTTCGAATTCCCGCTCTATTCGATGGCGCTCGCAAGCAAGATGGTCGAAGTCACCCGTTTCGAAAAGCTCGATATTCTGCACGCGCATTACGCGATACCACACGCGACAAGCGCGGTCCTCGCCAAGCAGATCCTCGAGAAAGATTTTGACACGCAGGTAAAGATCATCACAACCCTTCACGGCACCGACATCACGCTCGTCGGCCTCGAAAAATCCTTCGAGCCGCTCATGAAATTTTCCATCGAGTCATCCGATGGTGTCACGGCTGTTTCCGAATATCTCAAACAGGAGACGCTGCAGAACTATGGTGTGAAGAAAGAGATCGAGGTCATTCACAACTTCGTCGACATCGAGGCATTTCGCCCGATCGATAATAAACGTTTTCGGAAGCTACTCGCGCCAAATGGCGAAAAGCTGCTGGTGCATGTCTCAAATTTTCGAGAGGTCAAACGTGTACGTGATGCTGTTCAAGCCTTCAAGCTTATTCTCGATACAGGGATCAAGGCTCGCTTCCTCTTCGTGGGTGATGGTCCCGATCGAAGCATCTGTCAGGCGCTTGCTCGCGATCTCGGCATCATTCAACACACACAATTTCTCGGAAAGCAAAGTGAGCTCGCTGCTATCCTCGGCTCAAGTGATGTTTTCCTGATCCCATCCGGCAATGAGAGCTTCGGACTTTCAGCGCTCGAAGCAATGGCCTGTGGTGTACCTGTAGTTTCGAGTGATGTCGGTGGACTTACCGAACTCAATGTCGATGGTGTAACAGGCTTTGTCGTGCCAATGGGTGATATCAAAGAACTTGCCGCCAAAACGCTGCAGATCCTTACCGATGAAGGTTTGCAAAAACGGATGGCAGAGGCCGCACTAAAGCACGCCCGCACCGACTTTACGAAAGAGCGGATCGTAAAAAAATACGAAGATACCTACGCCGCGGCAATGGAAAGCGTGCCGGCCTAATAGCCAGCGAATTCGTCGAGCTTGATCCGATTGGCACCTATGCCTGCACCCAGAAGCATCGTGTTCATAGCAGCTACCATCTGTGGCGGCCCAGCGATATAGTAGGCCGGCCTTGTCAGATCCGTGAGATGCCTGTCGAGCATCGCCTTGTCGATAAAGCCACGCTCACCGCTCCAGTTGGCATCCGGTTCGACCATCGTCTCGATCAATTTGATCGCCGAATTCTTACCCGCAAGTTCCAGTATTTCCGTTCGAAACGGAGCATCCTTCGGAGTTTTGTTCGAGTAAAAGACAAAGAGATTTCGCGAGAGATGTCTCAGCGTCGCATCGATCATCATACTATAAAAGGGTGTGATGCCGATTCCTCCACAGAGGAAAACAGCTTCGATGGACTTGTCGCCAGTCAGCAGAAATTCGCCCCAGGGATCGTCGATGGAAATTTGGTCACCAATCTTCATTGCTTTCAAACAACGCTTGAAGGCGGTGTCGCGCATCCTCGTCGCAAACCTGATCATGGTTTCACCAGGTGCGCAAGCAAGTGAAAAACTTCGCGAGTTACCCTCAGCGTCGGTCTCCTTCGGATCGATGAGTGTCCAGTCCGTCGCCTGGCCGGCAGCAAATTCATATCCGTCGGGTTTCTCGAACTCGAAGGTCATCGTACCATTCGCGATCTCGTATTTGTTGAGGAGTTTGATGAGGTGTGACATTGCTTCAGTGAAAGTGTGCTTCGATTTCAAACGTACTCCTCCCGATAAGAATGCCATGGAATATTGGAAGAGAAACTTATGCCTAAAGCCTACTCGTTGGCTTCGGCCAGTGAGAATACTTATTGTTGGTACAGCTTTCCCGCTGCGTGGCGGCATTGCGCATTATGTTTCGCTGCTCTATGCTACGCTCAAGAAGCGGGGGCACTGGGTGCACGTCATTTCGTTTGCGCGGCAGTATCCGAAAATTCTTTTTCCCGGTAAGACGCAGGAGGAGGTTGGCGAAACTGCCATTCCGCTCGCAGCCGATGTGGTCATCGATTCGATCAACCCGCTAAGCTGGATCAAGGCAGGTCGCATCGCAGCCAACTACAAGCCCGACCTTCTGATCTTCAAATTCTGGCTTCCGTTTTTTGCGCCGGCCTATGGCATGATCGCGCGCGTTGCGAAGCGTATCACTCGCAAAGCCGGTCATGAATGCAAAGTGATCTTTATCGCCGACAATGTCATCCCGCACGAGAAGCGTCCTGGCGATCGGGCATTCACGAAGTATGCGTTCAAAGCGGTCGATGCGTTCATCGTGCAGTCCGACGCGGTCGAGCGAGATCTTTTAGCGGTTGAGCCAAACGCGAAGTATATCAAGCTCGCGCATCCCATCTACGAGATCTTTGGTGAGCGCGTTGATCGGAATCAGACGCGTCGCTCGGTGAACATTCCTGAAGATGCTCCGGTCATCCTCTTCTTCGGTTACATTCGCAAATACAAGGGGCTTGACATTCTGTTGCGAGCAATGCCGGCAATGCTCAATGAACTTCCCGAACTTCGGTTAGTCATTGCGGGAGAATTTTATGGAGATCGGGAAGAATACTTCGCACTCATCAAGGAGTTGAAGATCCCTGAGAAGAATCTGGTGCTCGCAACAGATTACATCGCGAATGAAGAAGTAGCGAAGTATTTTTCGCTTTCGAACGTTGTCGTGCTGCCCTACCGGACAGCGACGCAATCGGGCATTGTGCAGATCGCGTATAACTTCGATGTGCCGGTGATCGCGACCGATGTAGGAGGGCTTGCCGAAGTCGTGATCGATGGGGTCAGTGGAAGCATCGTCGCGGAGGCGACCCCCGAGCTTGTTGCAACGGCAACACTTGCGTTTTTTCAGGAGCACAAAGAAGCTGCGCTTGTTGCGGGCGTTCAAAGTGAGAAGAAAAAATATTCGTGGGACCATTTCGTGGAAGGCATCGAGAACTGGATGGAGCAGACGACCAATGAAGCGCGCTAATTAATGTCGATCGAACTCGGCAAGCCAGCCGACTATGGGCAGTTTATCGTAGAGCGGCGCTACCAGTTGGCGCTCGAATTCGCTGGCGCTGCACTAAAATCGGGAGGCTTCTATCTTGATATCGGCTGTGGCAATGGGGCACAAACCGTGCTCTTCGCGAAGCATTTCAAAAAGTGGCTCGGCATCGATGTTGAAGAAGATCGGCTTGAAGAATTCAGGCATGAACTTACGCGCCAGCATTATGCTTGCGCCGATGCGAGCTATGACATTGCGATCTATGACGGCGATCACATTCCGGCCGGTAACAACGAAGTCGATGTGCTTACCTGTATCGAAGTGATCGAGCACACCCAGAACGATGCTGCAACGATCGCCGAACTGTACCGCGTGCTTTGCAAAGGCGGTACGGCGATCATCACCGTTCCAAATAAGTGGTGGATCTTCGAAACGCATGGTGCGCATTTGCCACTTTTGCCCTGGAACCGCGTTCCGTTTTTTTCGTGGCTTCCGAAATTTATTCATAGCAAGTATGCGAAGGCTCGCATTTACCGGCGCAGCGAAATCGTTCGTATGTTGAGAACGGTGGGATTCAGCGTCAGGAAAGATCTCTATGTCACAGCTCCGATGGACATGATCAAGCAGCCATTTTTGCAACGATTGGCTCGGGGTTGGATCTTCAAGAGTAACTCAACGAACGTGCCGATGCTCGCAACTTCTGTGATGGTGATCGCAACAAAAGAATGAACAAACCGAACCTGGACGCACCCGATCGCCTGAAGGAGTTGGAGCAGATTCCCGGACTCATAAGTCAGGATCGCTACTACTTCGGTTACCAGTATGGATTGGGTCATGATTTTCTCGCGCCATATTTGAAGGCGAAGGGCGTAACCTTTCGTGGCGCCGCGATCGCGGAGATCGGATGCGGAGAAGGCGGTGTGCTGACAGCCCTCGCCGACGAAGGATCAACCAGAACGCTTGGCATCGATATCAGGCAGGAAGCGATCGACCGGGCTTCTCGCTTCTTCGATCATTTTGGGCTTAAGGGTGAATTTGCGATCCATGATATTACGGGTGAAGAAACGCCTGCGAAGTGGAAGGAGCAGTTTGATTTTGTGACCCTTCGCGACGTGATCGAGCATCTCCACGAAACCGAAAAGTCGCTCGAACATGTGATGGATTTTCTGAAGCCGGGAGGGTATCTTTATATCGTCTTCCCGCCTTATTATTCACCATTCGGGGCGCATCAGCATTTGCTCAAGACGATCTGGGGCAAGATCCCGTATCTGCAGTTTCTTCCCGATCTGTTCTTCAAACCGCTCACAAGTCGCGCGAAATACCCGATCGATATTCCCGAAGTTGCGAGCTTGCGAGAGATCAAGTTGACGATCAGGAAGTTCAGACGCTCCGTTCGCAAAGTTGGACTTGAGATCGTTGAGGAGGAGCTCTATTTTTTGCGTCCAGTCTTTAAGTTGAAGTTCGGGCTTCCGCCGGTCAAAGCAAACTTCTTAAAGATGATCCCTGGCGTCAGGGAAATGGTGGCGCTCGAAGCGTCGTATCTACTCCGGAAGCCGCTTTAACGTATTTGCATCGAGCTCCACGCGCGACCCCGCTCCATAATTTATCGCATAGATCTTTAAAGCGCTTCGAAGATTAAGTGAGTCCTGCACGGGCGCGAGATACGTGTCGGTCAAACCGAGACGAATGATCTCGGCATATCTCGGATCAATGAGCGCGAGATATTGTGGCCGCACAATGTTGAGCGCATTGATCAGCCCTGCTGCCTCTCCCATCGTTCTGCGCCGCTCGAGCATAACGCTCGGTAGCCTACCTTCAATATCGATGATCGTTCGCTCACTGAAATAGCCCATTGCGCCGATGGCATCTGTTGCGATTGTCGATCCCGGAGTCGTAACATTCGAGGCAAGTGTGGCAAGCCTTCGAGCGCCAGAATTATTCGCTTTAACATGCAGCGCGTAGTCGCGAGCCGAAGGCAGCAGCAGCGTCAGGTTCCAGGCCAGCGCAATGACCAGAATCCCTCGAAGTACGTTGCCAACCTGCTTCGCATACCCTTCGTCCGCCTCTTCATCGAACGATAGAGTCAGCGAATCGAATTCCGAAGGATCGCTCGCGTATCTGCACGTTCCTTTTTCTTTCGACGATTCATGCTTGAGAGCGATGAGATAGGCGGCGGCCAAAAACAACACGAAGAGCATCAACCAATAAATCATGTTTTCCCCGCCAGGTTGCTGCAAAAAAATGATGGTGGATCCCAGAATGATTAGCATCCCAAGCGCTGCACTCAGGATCATGTGATTCTTCGGTCCACGAAGTACGTATCGTTCGCTGAGGATTCGGACCGAGGCAATGCCGGTCAGCAGATAGATCGGGACGAGAAATAACGTACACCGTGCGTAGCTATCGGATAGGCGATCGAGTCCGAGGAAGAGCGAATGAAAGTAAGGGAAAAAGATCAGTACAAAAATGCCGAGTGTGAAGGCTTCTTCAAGATGATTGTGAATGGAGCGGCGCACAAGCAGCGCACCGGCCCAGGGAATTGTGATGATGAAGAGCGGGTGATCGGTAGCAAACAAGAGAAGAAAGTGGACCAGGCCGCTCCACGACGTTAAGAGCCTCGTAGCTAATTCCACAATATGTCCGTGCGCAAGCAGCATCGGAAGCGAATGCACCCCGAGTGCTGCCGATAGTGCGGGAGGCAGGTACGTCCCC
>JBBSDW010000151.1:0-7468 GCA_038240295.1 Kapaibacterium sp. (SeqCode) | reverse complement strand
ACGCTAACTTCAGTTACCCTAATTATTTAGTGCGGCGCTTAACAATGTACTTGCTCGATGCGTTCTTTTTCCGGCGCGTCCTGAGGCCCTTCGAAAGCTGACCCCACGGTGACTTCGGATGCTTGCGACCGCCACCCGACTTCGACTTACCTTCACCACCACCCATCGGGTGATCGACCGGGTTCATCGCCATACCGCGCGTCTGAGGGCGAATGCCTCTCCAGCGTGAACGGCCAGCCTTACCCCAGCTAATATTGAAGAAATCTCCATTGCCGATCGAGCCGATCGTTGCGTAGCATTCCATGCGAACCTTGCGCATTTCGCCCGAAGGAAGCTTGATCGTGCAGTAATCGCCTTCTTTAGCCATGACCTGGCAGGCATTACCGGCCGAGCGAGCGATCTGACCACCACGGCCAGCACGAAGCTCAACATTATGTACGAACGTACCGAGCGGCATATTGCGCAACGGAAGCGCATTACCCGGCGTGATCTCGGAATCAGGACCTGCTGTGATCGTTGCACCAACCTCGACACCCTGCGGTGCGAGGATATAACGCTTGTCACCGTCGACGTAGTGAATGAGCGCAATACGTGCGTTACGATTCGGATCGTATTCGATAGCAGCTACTTTACCAGGAACGACAAGCTTGTTACGCTTGAAGTCGATGATACGGTACATCTGCTTGTGACCGCCGCCACGATGGCGTGAGGTGATGCGGCCTGTATTGCCACGTCCACCCGTCTTACGCAACGGCTCGAGGAGCGCCTTTTCAGGCGTGGTCTTTGTGACTTCATCGAACGACGAGATCGAGTAGTATCTCGTTGCCGGTGTGCGTGGTTTTAAATTCCTGATTGCCATTTACGTTTTCGTAGTATGATTGACTTATCGCTTCAATCGGAGCATAATAAACATTATCAGATCACGTTAGCTTCTTTCGCCTCTACTGGAGCGAAGAGATCGATCGAATCGCCTTTTTTTAGCGTCACGATCGCCTTCTTACGAGCGGCCTGCTGACCCTTCATGATGCCCTTGCGGGTCTGCTGTGATTTCTTCTTCGCCGGAAGCCACCCAGTCTGCACTTTTGTCACGACCACGCCGAAGCGTTTTGCGACAGAATCAGCGATCTCCAATTTGTTGGCCGAAGCGATCACCTCGAAGGTATAGATCCCCTTCTCCGCCATGAGCGTAGCCTTCTCGGTTAGAAACGGGCGCTTTAAGATTTCTTTCGTCATCACTCTTTCTATTTACACTCTTGAATTATGCGCTCGTCTTGGCTGCCTTCGCCGTCTTGGTCTTGCCAGCTGCCGGCATCACAATGTGCTCGACTTCCGGTTCGTCGATGCCGCCACTGAAGGTATCTTCAATCAGCTTCAATGCTGACTCTTCAACGATGACCGCACGGCTCTTCCAAATCTCGTACATCGAAGCATTCGCCGCCGAAAGGATCGTAAGCGTCGGGATGTTACGGCCCGAGCGATAGACGACTTCGTTATGACCCGAGGTCAGGAATAACGCTTGTTTCTTCTCGAGCGAAAGCGCATTCAGCACTGCCTGCATGTCCTTCGATTTCGGCGAAGATAGATTGAGATCCTCAACGACGATGAACGCATTCTCCTTAACCTTCTGCGAGAGTGCCGACTTACGTGCGAGCTGCTTTACTTTGCGCGAAAGCTTCTCGGTATACTTGTGCGGCTTTGGGCCGTGCATTGTGCCGCCGCCCGGGTGAAGACCGCTCTTGATATCGCCCTGACGTGCACGTCCGGTGCCCTTCTGGCGAAAAAGCTTCTTCGTCGATCCCGCTACTTCGCTACGACCTTTGGTCGAGTGCGTACCCTGGCGCTGGTTCGCGAGATAGGCTTTGATCGCAAGCCACATTGCATGCTCGTGCGGCTCGATGCCGAAGATTTCCTCGTTCAACGAGATCATCTTCAACTTCGACCCACTCTTGCTAAATATTTGTAATTCCATATCCGTAGCCTTCTCTGCGAGCTTGCGTAATTCCTAAACTTATGCTTTAACGACTTCGACGAACTGATTCTTCGCGCCGGCGAACGAACCCTTGACCAGGATCAAATGCTGGTCGGCAAGTACACGGATGACCGTGAGATTGCGCGTCGTGATCCTTGTGCCACCCATACGTCCACCCATACGCTGGCCTTTGAAGACGCGCGAAGGATAGCTCGATGCGCCGATCGAGCCTGGATGGCGCTGACGATCCGACTGACCGTGCGTTGCCTGGCCGATACCTGCAAAGTGATGGCGCTTGACGACACCCTGAAATCCGCGACCCTTGGAAGTGCTTACGACGTGAACCGTATCGCCTTCGTTAAAGAGGTCCTCAGCCTTCAGCTCTGCGCCCAGCTTGAACTCGCTCATCTTCTCATCAGGAAACGAGCGGAATTCCTTTACGATCTGCATGGCTTTTACGCCAGCTTTCGCAAGGTGTCCTGCTTCCGGCTTGTTGAGCTTGCGCTCAGCCTTTTCGCCGAAGCCGACCTGGACAGCATCATAGCCATCAATGTCCTTCGTCTTGACCTGAGTGACATAGCATGGTCCGACTTGAATGACGGTCACAGGCACATACTGTCCCTGCTCATCAAAAATGCCGGTCATACCGATCTTCTTACCTATAAGTGCGCTCATCTTCGTCAGGCTTTCCCGGACCGCTCCATGTTCATGCAGCGGCCCAACACTTTTATATAATTACTTCTACTGGCTCGGAACGCCACTCCTACATTTTCAGGCGTTCCGGCTTGAGCAAACCGATTGCTCTCGAACGATCAAAGTCACCCAGCTTATCCAGACTGGGAAGGGTCTTCGTCAGACCTTGATCTCGACTTCGACACCCGCTGGAAGCTCAAGCTTCATCAGCGAATCGACCGTACGGCTGTTCGAGTTCAGGATGTCGATCAAACGCTTGTGGGCGCGGATCTCAAACTGCTCGCGGCTCTTCTTATCTACGTGAGGAGAGCGGTTGACCGTATAGATCGATTTCTTCGTCGGTAGAGGGATCGGCCCAGATACGACGCAGCCTGTCGGCTTTACCGTACGGATGATCTTCTCCGCAGACTTGTCGATCAGATTGTGATCGTAGGATTTCAGCTTAATTCGAATCTTTTGCATTCTTTCCTGAGTCTTCCGACATCGCTTAACTGCCAGGCAGCTAACGATAGCTTAACAATAAGAAAGAGAAAGCGCGCAGTTAGATAACTGCGCGCTCGCTCAACTATTACTTGGTGATCTTGTCGACGACGCCTGCGCCAACGGTACGGCCGCCTTCGCGAATAGCGAAACGGAGACCCTCTTCCATTGCGATCGGGCTGATCAGCTCGATCTTCATCTGGACGTTATCGCCAGGCATGACCATCTCGACGCCTTCCGGCAACGATGCAACACCCGTTACATCCGTGGTGCGGAAGTAGAACTGCGGGCGATACCCATTAAAGAATGGTGTGTGACGTCCGCCCTCTTCTTTCGAAAGGACGTATACCTTCGCTTCGAAGTTCGTGTGCGGGGTGATCGAACCCGGCTTCGCGACGACCTGTCCGCGCTCGAGATCGTTCTTTTCAACGCCACGCATCAGGATACCGACGTTGTCACCGGCGGTGCCTTCGTCAAGTTCTTTACGGAACATTTCGATACCGGTAACGACGGTCTTCTTGTGCTGACCGAGACCGATAACTTCAACTTCTTCACCGACGCGAACCTTGCCGCGCTCGATACGACCCGTACCAACGGTACCACGACCGGTGATCGAGAATACGTCTTCGATCGACATAAGGAACGGCTTGTCAATGTCGCGCTGCGGAGTCGGGATGTACGTATCGACTGCGTCCATCAGCTGATAGATGCATGCAAGGCGCGGATCATCGACCGTCGCGGTGGGATCAGAGCCTGCGTTGAGCGCAAGCAATGCTGAACCCATGATGATGGGAATATCGTCGCCTGGGAATTCGTACTTGCTCAGAAGCTCACGAACTTCAAGCTCGACGAGCTCGAGAAGCTCAGGATCTGCAGCGTCAACTTTGTTCATGAATACAACGATACGGGGCACACCGACCTGACGTGCAAGCAGGATGTGCTCGCGTGTCTGCGGCATCGGGCCGTCCGTTGCAGCAACGACAAGGATCGCGCCGTCCATCTGTGCAGCACCGGTGATCATGTTCTTGACATAGTCAGCGTGGCCTGGGCAGTCGACGTGTGCATAGTGGCGTGCGGCTGTCTCGTACTCAACGTGCGAGGTAGCGATCGTTATACCACGTGCCTTTTCTTCCGGTGCGTTATCGATCGAATCGAAGGAACGAGTTTCAGCACCAGGCGTCTTCTTTGCAAGCGCCATTGTGATCGCCGCAGTGAGCGTAGTCTTGCCGTGATCGACGTGACCGATCGTACCGACGTTCACGTGCGGCTTGGAACGATCAAATTTTGCTTTAGCCATTATCGTATATTCTAATTAGTTCTCTCTACGGAAATCACAGAGATCATCGCTCAAAAAGCATGAAAGCTTCTCGGGCGAAGATGTTCTTCTAAAAATTTGTTGGTCGAAAGTCCGGTAACCTGCCATAAGCAACTTGCCCGGAAAGGCTACTTCGTAGCCCATTTCGCATGCGGAGCGTTCGGAATGGATCTCATAAATAGCCCGAAGACTCTCTGTTCGATCTTTTGAACACGTTGACCAAATCTGGCTTGTGGCCTTCAATGGAGTCGTTTGTTCCTTAACGCTCGCTCTGGTGTTTGCAGAGGCGAAATGTATCAATGAACCTGCTTAGAATCAGTGATTTTACCCTCAAAAGGCACCCTCCCAGATTGCAAGCGCGCTAATAACCGGAGTGTCTTATGAAGAGTTTCAGGAAACTGTGAATTTTGCACAGATTCGAAGTAAAGTACTTTTCTGCCTCTCACCTGAACATGACTTCATTATCCGTGGTTTTGAGCTCATGGACAAAAAGCACTTCATTCTAAAGCTCATTCCGCCTCGGCCTTCATTCTTTTATGATATCACAGCCGAAGAGCACGAGATCATGCGGCAACATAGCGAATATTGGCGGGAACGGATGCGGCAGGGCTTGGTGCTCGTCTTCGGACCAGTAATGGACCCTGACGCGCCCTACGGTATGGGCATTCTTGAAGTCGAGAATGATGGGCAGATCGCGCAATTTATAGCAAGCGACCCGGCAAGCGCTATCGCCACCTACGAAATTATTGAGATGAAGGCAATCACTCCGGCGATGCTAACCGAACAGCAACTTTAGAGTATCCACCGGTTACTCTGGCAGCAACGCCAGCTTAACTTCGGACACATCCGCAGGTCTCTTCCCTGTTGCAAATTTTATCTTGTACTTTCTAATCACAAACGACATGATAGGCACGATCACGATGGTTGGCCAAGGCCATTGGAAGAGGCTTGGAAGAAACCGAAGATTGGTCACGCTTACGGCTGTGAGTGCGGCGATATAACTTCCGACCATCCCTCCGATGTCCTGAAAGAACCACTCGTTCTTGTCATCCCGCGGATTGAGCATTTTTTTGAGGTCAGGAACAAGACTAGCAATGGTCCCAACATCAAAAATGACACCAAGGATCGCTCCGGCCTGATGACCACTAACACCCAGATTTGCGCTGTGCTACTTCAGCACAAATCGAGCAGGGTGGAAAACCCGTTTGCGCCAATATGCCGATTTATTGAACTCGTGTAATGATTAGCGATGCATTGATCGCCTGGGCGGTCGCGAAGCGAGCAACGTCAAAACAATTCCTTGATTCGTTACCATCAGGACATCGCCTGCATTACAAGCGATCACCGCAATGTGTGGCGTCAAGACATTCGCCGGACAAGCGACAGCCGTTTCCCGGACTGCTACTCCGTTTAACGCCAACCAAAGGTGGAGGCATTGGCCGGGTCAATTGAAAACTCTACGCGATAGACACTGGCGAAGTGCCCGCAGCAACGGCAGCGCCCGTGAAGCGATCCCTATCATCGAAAACAATTCGCAAGATCGGCGTTCGGTACCCTCATAACTACTTGCCGTTCTCGCGCTCGATCAAACGAGCTGATCATACATCTCGATGAAAGGATCCCTGCACGAGCGCCAATTGTGCGATTGCACGCTGCCTGTAACTGAATCTCAGGACTGCTGCCAGAGTTTGAGCGCTGGCATATCGGTCTAATCGTCAGACGATAGACCGGCATTTTGGCCGCCCGCGATTCGAAGTGCGAACATAGCATGCCGAGGTGAAAAACCGACTACGATAATTATACGATACGAAGGGAAAGATCGGAGGAAAGGACTGCATGATCACGATCAGCGGCAGTCCACGAAGCGTTATTTAAAACGAAGGCTCGTCGGCGCTTGGGCCATAACTGCCGGGGATAGGCACGTCGAGCAATCGAAGATAGACCCCTAATTGAGCGCGGTGATGGACGATTTGGCAAAATGTCATTCGGATGATCTCGCCCTTTGTCGAAACCGAATAGATCTGCTCGCCATTTCGGAGCGTCCAGGGCTTCTCTAACTGCTTCTCGTCGGCGTCAGCAAGATCGGCTCGCCCTTGCTTCAACCGCTTTTCAAAAAAGCTAAGCAACTCAGGCGTGGTATTGATCACTTCTTCCTTGTAGGGATTCTTCGCAAAATCGAGTTCATCGGTCGCCATCGTCATTCCGACCCACGACGGAAGATCTGCGATATGCGTTGCCAGACGCCTGATGGTCATACTCTTCGGATGTGGCTGCCAATCATATTTATCGTTCGGCACACGCGAAAGCATTTTCCGTGTGGTCTCCGATTCCTGTTCCATCTCCTTTGAAAGCTGTTGAATTGTTGTCATCGTTTTGTTCCGGTTTGGTTAACGATGCAAAGCTAAAAAATGGGAGTGACAACCCTCTGTCAGCAGCTAACGAACAATTTATTCTTTTTCCAAAATTTCTTTTGCCAGTGTTCTGACCCTCACTTGCAGCTCTGCTGGTTCCAGAATTGAATTCGCACCCAGCCCGAACATCATGAACCACCGGGCAAAGCCATCGAGCGAAGCGCTCATGAAGGTCATTTCGATTTGGTCGCCATGCTCAGTCTCGGAGACAAATCCGTGATAATATTTTTCGGTAACTAAAAATTTTGCGAGCGAGCGATCGACCGTAAGTCGGACACGTTCCAGGGCTGTTGTTTGAGGTAGTTCGTAGAGATATTCCTCGAGCTCCAAATGCTCATCGACGAAAATCTCGTCATAGAGTTCGATCCGAGCGATCCTGTCGATCCTGAAATTTCGGTAGTCTTCGCGTAACCGGCAGTAGGCGATCAAGTACCAATTGCCATTCTCAAGATAAACACCGACAGGTTCGATTGCTCGCGCCAGGGTCTCGTCACCATAACTTGAGCGATAATCGATCGATACCACACGCTTTGTATGAACGGCCGTGAGGATCGTCTGAAGCGAGTTGTCATCCTTCAGCGACTGCGAATTTGCACGGTT
>JBBSDW010000150.1:0-7506 GCA_038240295.1 Kapaibacterium sp. (SeqCode) | reverse complement strand
CTCGTCGGCGTCAGCAAGATCGGCTCGCCCTTGCTTCAACCGCTTTTCAAAAAAGCTAAGCAACTCAGGCGTGGTATTGATCACTTCTTCCTTGTAGGGATTCTTCGCAAAATCGAGTTCATCGGTCGCCATCAAAAAGCGCTCGGCAACTTCCTGCGCTTTTACGATCCGTTTGGATTGAAGCTGAATGAGGATAGCTGTAACTCTATCAATGCGATTCATGACTTGAGCTATTCCTTGAATCCGACGATAACGTTAGCGAGGTTGGACTTATGGAGATCGCTCTTACGCATCATTCTCCGTCGTTTCTCTTTCGAGCTCGAGTTGCATTCGACGTGGGTTCTATCGAACAATCTCAAAGGAACTCGATTCAGAATAATTTCCGGCCTGTACATGCAGTAAGTATCTGCCACTCGGCAGATCGGAAGGCATCGACAATTCATTGATACCCCGCGTGCTGGCCTTGAGTTCGCTTCTGCAAATAACTGCGCCGCGAACATCGATCACTTCATACGATAGTGGAAACGGAATTTATCTCTCAGACCTAAGCCAGTCATAAACGACGGCAGCGAGCGAGGCGCCGATGCAGGGGGGCGAGTAGATAGTGCCGCACCGTATCGGGCGTATGCGAGAAGAGTGCTGGGCCAAAGGTTCTGGCAGGGTTCATCGTGCGCCGGTTTGATCGGACGAACACTGCGAAAGGGTCCGCTGCATTTCGAGTGTTAGGTGAGTTCGTGATGTTCATCAGGTCACTCTGGCGTGCCCGTACCAGTCTCGCAGTATTGCTTCAGCGACTCGAGGAATTGCGTCCAGCGTTCGGCTTCCATCTGGTTCTTGTATGTTTCAGGAAAGCCTGTGTGTTTAAAGGTCAGCGTGCAGTTTGCACCGTGACTCATGATCTCGTAGGTAATCGTGGTGCCGATCCAATTTGAATTCGAATTGCCGGTGCAAGCCCAGACAACCTTCCGGCTCGGGTCCAGCGTATCAATGCGAAAATTCATCGTAAATGTTTGACCGTTGTGCAAGAACCTGATCTCGGACGTCTCTCCTTTTTCTTCGGAGATCGTGCAATCTTTGGCCCACCAGCCTTCAACGCCACGCTGCGTTGCGATGGCATCGTAAATATTCATCGCGTCGGCGTTGATGTGAATCGTATGCTTGATATCCATTTTCTTGTGAAATGAGGCAACCGCCTCTACAAACATAAGTCTTTGAGCCACTTCAATTCGTAGATTTGCATAATGTTAACACACGTGAGACTCCGACCGACATTCGACCAGGCCTTGATGAAGCGCGTGGCAGGCACGCAGACTAAAGCACACACGGACCTCAGTCGCAGGCCGGAAGATGAGGAAATCAAGATCCACTTCCGTATCACGACCAATGCTTATGTCGCATTGCCCCTCGAAAGAAAGCCGATCGAATTGCAGTCCGGTACGTCAGGATGCACGAATTTCAATCTTGTTCATTCCGTCATCAATCATATGGTAACAGCTCGAGCTCGTCTCGTCCATAATCATAGCGTCGATGACGAAACCTTAACTCGCCTCACCAACAAATTCGCTGCGACCGCATGAGGAGATCTGTACTCGGAATTAGCGCCCAGTCTGTTCGTGATTCGTTACAAGAGCATGTCTCGATAGGCCAGTTCGTTCTTAAGTGGCTCTTGATCGCGATTCCGGTAGGAGTGGTGATTGGCTCGGCGTGTGCGTTGTTCGTTTGGTCGCTAAACACCGTGACGAATATTCGCGAGCTCAATCCCAATCTTTTGTTCTATCTCCCGCTCGCAGGCATCGCCGTCGTGTTGCTCTATCATTATTTCGGGCGATCGGTCGAGCAAGGAAGCGATCTTATCGTGGACGCGATCCATCAACCGGGTGGCGAAGTGCCTCGACGAATGGCACCGATCATCTTTATCGCATCCCTCATCACGCACTTATTTGGTGGTTCGGCCGGACGCGAAGGCTCTGCGCTTCAGATCGGCGCCGGCATCGCCAGCTCGTTCGCAAAACTCTTCAGGCTTCAAGCCGCCGATCGGCGATTGCTACTAATGGCGGGGATCGCGGGCGGATTCGGTGCGGTATTCGGCACACCGTTAGCGGGCGCCGTATTCGCACTGGAAGTGCTCGCTGTTGGAACATTAAAATACGACGGACTCTTGCCCTGCCTGATCGCAAGTGTCGTTGGCGATATAACGTGCAGGCTTTGGGGCATTAATCAGGTGCATCACATGATCGCTTCGGCTGCGTTAATGATGCCTGCAAAATCAAGTGTGATCGGTATGTTCCGATTTGAATGGCACTTGCTTGCCAAAGTGGTAATTGCAGCCATTGTATTCGGACTTACGAGTAGATTGTTCTCGGAGGTCACCCATGGCATTCACAAACTCTTCAAGCGAGTGAAGATTTTTTGGCTGCGCCCCGTGGTCGGAGCGATCATCGTTATCGGGCTTACCTACGCACTCGGCACGCGCGATTATCTCGGACTCGGAGTCAGTTCATTGGATCCGCATGCTGTAACGATCGAATCCGCATTTATAAAAGGCGGTGTAGCTCCTCTCAGCTGGATGTGGAAACTTATATTCACGGTCATCACACTTGGCAGCGGATTTAAAGGTGGCGAGGTGACACCAATGTTTTTTATCGGTGCAACCCTTGGCAATGTGCTTGCCGTTTTACTGCACGCTCCGCTGGAGCTATTCGCTGGGCTTGGTTTCGTTGCCGTATTTGCCGGCGCAGCAAACACGCCGCTTGCCTGCACGATCTTATCAGTAGAACTCTTCGGATCCGATAATCTGGTCTACTTCGGCGTCGCCGTATTTCTTGCATATATTTTTAGCGGACATTCAGGAGTGTACTTATCCCAACGCGTAGGCGGATCGAAGGGACTATTGATCGACATTCCTCCGGATGCCAGCCTCGGATCGATGCGAAATTTGCATTTCGACAACCTGTTGCATTCTGACAACCCGAATATCACCGAGATCGAATGAATCCGAACGTAGAGGTCTGACCGCCTAAATTCAGGACGCAAAAATATTGGCCCGCAATCAGCGGCAAGTGGCTTAACAAGAGTTGATGTAAACCCTGCGTCTCCGCACGATTTTCACCTGCTTTCACCAACCGGCCAAGCTGATCGTACAGTCGATAGCTCACCTCGCCGGCTTGCCTCATACTAAAACTTAGGATAGCATCGCCTGATGAAGGATTCGGAAAGATCGATGCACTAATTCCTTCGTTCCGTTTTACAGCGACTTCACGAACCGCCTCGGCAGTGCGATAGATACCACTATCAGTGGAGACCACCAGGCGTCCATGTGGCGAAATTGTAAGAACGCGCACATCCGTTTGGGGTAAACCCTCTGAAATATTCGTCGTCGAAGCAAACGTTTCCGGCGCCTCGAGCGCGAAACCTTTGGTGATCATCGAAGAACTGGCGTCTTGTACCCCCCCGACGGCATATAACTTTTCGGAATCACCGACGACCACGCCATTCATGACCGTATTGCCATACCCGATCTCCAAAAAAGGTGTGTCGCCATTATCGCTTGAGACCTCAAGATCTCCACCAACATCTTTTGCGATTGTCAGAAAAACTTTGGAAGGCGGTGCCGTATAGATGCTCGAAATAACATAGCTGGTCGGAAAAATCACTTTTGCACCTGTCCCATCCGATTGAAATCTGGTCAAGGTCCCTCGCTGGACGATGAAGATCTGACCGCTCGATGCAAAAGCGATCTTTGAGATCGTGAGCGTCGTCGAATAAAGATGCGTCCAATTGAGTCCTTTGTCCGTTGATCGATAGAGTCCGGAATCGGAAGCCGTGTACACCGCTCCATCATGGATTTCCACCGCTGTGCAACCTCTAAACTTCAAATCGACCCACGAATTCCCAGTATCGATTGAGACAAAAAGGGCTGATGAGGTAGCTACAAACAGATCACCTGTCGAATCGACCGCGACACATTGCTCGCCGCCTTGGTTGTTAAAGACGATCCAACTCCTGCCCTCATCGAGCGATTGGAACAACCGGTCATTGACGCCATACATCTCGCCCGATCGCCCGTTCCTCATCGAAATGAATTGCTCACGAGCGTTGGCCTTTTCCCACGTGATCTGCGCGGAAGTGGGGGTCACACACATCGCAAGTGCACAAATTATTAGCAGGTACCGAAGCTGGCGCATTACTGGGGAACAATTTATGGAAGTGAAAAAGAGAGCACATGGATGTCACGGATCGAACCATCCGATTGGTGGATGTATGCAAGCCGGTCGTCCGTCGGCGACAAAAATACACCCCAATAGATCGCATCGTTCGTAATGAACTTCGCAGCGAGCGTCTGTGTGTTGATCACAGAAATTCCTGAAGTTGCATTGACCGCGAGGGTCTTGCCATCGACAGATACGTCGAAATTGTCAACAGCTTCGGTCGAGAACATATGCGTGATGGCTCGTGTCGTAAGATTGATCCGATCGACGCCATTCCCACCTGTCCGATAATAGAGATCGTCAGTTGCAGCAACGTAATTTCCGTTATGAAACTCCTGATCTGCCGTCTGCACTGAATCGACAAGATTTCCGAGCGTATCGAAAATATCGATCTGCGCACCGCCATTGTTAACGGTCAGGCCAAACCTTCCATTCTTGATCCAGATCCCGGAGTTGTCACTGACTTGCGACACATCCCACTTTTTGATCTCTCGTGCAGGTGACGATTGTATATCGAGCACACTTATCGTTCGAACTGGCGAACCATCGGGCGAAGGAGTTACGATCGCATAGTGCAGATCTGGCGAAGCAACGAAAAGCCTGACCTTTGTTGCAAGCAAGGTCTGGTTGCCCGAGGGCAGATCGACTTTGTAAAGATTGGCGCCCAACTCCGCAACCGCATGCGCATTCTGGCTGTCGACAAAAAAGTTGGGGTTAACAGCCATGTTCGTAGTCGGTACGGTGCCGATGAGGCCGCCAGTTTGATTGTAGATGCCAATGATATACTGGTTGGTCGCAGTATTCGTTACGTAAAGGAGTTGCCGGTCGAATAGGCCGTACATGCCCGAACCATCTGGTTTCCATACAAGATTTGCAAAATCCTGCTGCGTGTCGGTGGTTGTCGTCGTTGCGCAAGCTTCAAAAAGTGAGGCTGCGCCAAAGAGTAGAAGTAAAATGACGGATAGTTTTCGCATATTGATTCAAGAGTAGCTCTGAAAGAGAACACCGCAGTTCACATTTTGTCTCACGTTGTTGCGGCATCCTGATGTCCGTCTGGCGTTGATCACTCTCGCTTTCTCGTAACGCCCGGAGAGCGTCGTATTTTTGCATAGAACATTTGCGCGATCACTTTTTCACACCAGATGCACGCGATCATTCCTGTTGCCGGAGTCGGCACTCGTCTCCGGCCTCACACGTACACGCTGCCAAAAGTCCTGCTCAACGTTGCTGGAAAACCGATCCTTGGCCATATTCTCGATAAGCTCATTGGCGATGGAGTCACAAGCGCAACCATCGTCGTTGGTTATATGGGCGATCTTGTCGAAACGTATGTTCGAGCAAAATATGCACATCTCAAAACCAACTTTGTAACGCAGGAAGAACTGCTCGGCCTCGGTCACTCTATCTGGGTCGCGCGCGATTCGATCCCCACGAATGGCGAGCCGCTCTTCATCATCTTAGGAGACACAATTTTCGATGTTGATCTCACAAGTGTTTTTCGAACGCCAACCAGCGCACTCGGTGTGAAGACCGTTGAAGATCCGCGCCGATTTGGAGTCGTAGAGATGGAAGGTGAATACATCGCGAGACTTGTGGAAAAGCCGGAGCACCCGAAGACGAATCTCGCGGTGGTCGGAGTTTATTTCATCCGCAATCCAAAGCTCCTCATCGAATCACTCAATGAGCTGGTGGAAAAGAACATTCGCACCAAAAACGAATATCAACTCACCGACGCCTTGCAGCGAATGATCGATCAGGGCGAGCGGTTTTCGACGTTCGCCGTCGACGCCTGGTACGATTGCGGCAAGCCCGAAACGATGCTCAGCACCAACCGTCATCTTCTATCAAAACGGGCAAACGACAGGAAGATCGCGGGCGTAATCACATTGCCCCCGGTTTCGATCGCTGCCACTGCCGAGATCGAGAACTCCATCATCGGACCCTACGCAACGATCGGCGAAGGAGCGATCGTCCGCGATTCGATCATCCGTGATTCGATCATTGGCGATGGCTGTGTCGTCGAAACGGCGCTGCTTGAAGGATCGATCGCGGGAAATAACGCAATGATCAAAAGTGGCTTCCGGCGTATCAATGCCGGAGACAGTTCAGAGATCGACTTCCGATAAGTTTTTCATCTTCCTGAGAATCATGACTTTTCGTAACAAACGTTTTCAGTCCTTCACGGAATTTCGTGACGCAGTGCTCGATCTGTATCTCGAATTTTATCCGACACTTGGTGCGAACCTGGGTTTGCATCAATACGATGCGCGCATGGAAGATTTCAGTGCGACTGCACGGAAGAACTACGTTGATGAGCTGAGCGACGCGCTTGAAACACTCGAACAGAAATATGGCAATGAGGTCGTTGACACCATCGAGAATTTTGAGCGACGCTCTATTCGCTGGAAACTGAATGAAGAGCTGTTTCGCATTCGCGAGCTTCGCGAGTATGACTGGAACCCGATGTTCTACGACATTGCGCTCGAGCTTCGGCATCTCTTTCACCGAGATTATGCATCGCTCGAAGAGCGCACCGCCGCAGCGATCAAACGGCTTCGCGCAATGCCGAGGGCGCTGGCAGTTGCACGACAAAATTTAAGCAACGCGCTTGACCGAACGATCCTCGAAACATCGATCGCAGTCTTCGAAGGAAGATTGACCGGATTCGATAATCTTCCAGCCGAATCGTTAACGCCCCTCGAAGGCAGCGCGATCCATACGGAGATACTGGAGGCGCTCGATGAAGCAAAGATGGCGCTCAGCAGTTTTATTACGGCGCTCAAAACAGTTGTTCTGCCCGAATCCCGCTACGACTATTTCAGATTGGGCGCCGACAAGATGCAAACATTCCTCGAGCGGTCCGAGCTTGTCACCGAATCACTCGACACGCTCCTGGCTCGCGGACACGAAGAGATCGTTCGACTCACCGATCGGTTCGTAACCGCTGCGCATTCGATCGATGTCACGCTCGGCGCGGAAGCGTGTTTTAGGTCCTACGTCGAAAGCGAGCACTTCTCCGAAAAGAATCTTTTTCGCGAGACCGAATCGATGCTCAATCGCATACGGCAATTCTTGATCGATAAGTCGATCATTTCGATCCCGTCGGAAGTCAGGTGCAAAGTTGAGCCGACTCCCGAACACATGCGCTGGGCGTTTGCAGCCATGGATAGCCCGGGCGCGTTCGAGCAAGTCGCAACAGAGGCTTACTACTATATTACCCCGCCTGAGGCATCCTGGGACGAGTCAAAGAAAAAAGATTTCTTGAAAGGCTTTAGCCGGGCGGTCATGGAGATCATTT
>JBBSDW010000149.1:0-7638 GCA_038240295.1 Kapaibacterium sp. (SeqCode) | reverse complement strand
TAGCCGTAGATGGAAGCGGATTCGCGTATGTGACGGGATATACATACAGCACGGAGTTTCCGGCAACAACGGGAGCCTATCAGAACACAAACGATGGAAGCCCTGACGCCTTTGTGACGAAGCTTTCACCGAGCGGTTCTGGCTCTGATGTAGTAGCACACGCCGACGTCCGGCCAACTGGACTCACACTCCGGCAGAACGCGCCAAATCCCTTTAGTGACAGAACGACGATCGAATACTCGCTTCCGGAGGCCGCAGTTGTCACGCTTACGATCAACAACACGCTTGGACAAACGATCGCCACTCTTGTGAATACTCGCGAAGATGCCGGCGCTCACAACGTTGCATTCGATGCAGCCCATCTTATCAATGGCACCTATTTCTATAGGCTCGCAGCCGGAAGCGAAGCTGTCTCAGGCAAGATGTCTTTATTTAGATAGCGTCGCGTTGGGAGTCATCCCGCGTGGGACGGACGTCCCGTCCGTCTGGGGGGGTAAATACGATCTTTAATGTTGGATGAATGTTCAACCGCCTCTCTCGACCGATCATCGATGCAATTTGAGATGCATTCAACATGACCCACCAGACGGTCGGGACGACCGTCCCACGCGGTGAATCCAATTGTCGACAGCTGACACCCGACACCCCAAAACCTATAGCGATCCCGACTCTTCCAGCACCGGCCATTCTGACCAGCTGTTTGCAAATGGTGTTAGATCGGATTTTCCGCAGTGGAGACCTTGGGCATTTTTCCAGATGGTGAAATGGATGTACGCTCCGGCGCGGGTTCCGGCGTGTGCGGTTTCGTGGAGTTTTAATAGTGTCGATCGCCGCAGTACAATACTTGGTTGCCAGGTGCCGCGATCGGGGAGGGTGAAGATATAGTATAGTGGCGGATCGTCTGGTTCGATGAGTTGCGTCCGGCGGATGCGAAGTTGTGCGCGATAGCCTGATTTGGTTGGTGCGCAAGTTGCGGTCTTGACTTGGATCTCCCAGAGTGTGCCCGCCCCATCCTGCACCACATAGACGTCGTCGCCGATGTCGACTTCAGGCATCGCCACATTATATCCACGCAACAAAAATTCCGACATTACATGAAGGTGTCCGGCCTTTGCAAGATAAAGCGATGCGCGGCTTCCGCGCCTTTTCTGTGGCTGTTCCGCTACAGCTTTTGGTGACTGCTTCGCCATCGTTCGGCCGTTTAGATCGTATGAACCGTGCGCTCAGTTCGCGCATCGACGAAGTGGATCCCCATTGCCGCAAGCTTTTCACCGTCGATTCCGGTCAGCATTTCGGCGACTTGTTCGAATATTTCATTGCTGATATTTTCGATGGAACTGCGCTCATCGAAGCCGATCGAAACAGAAGGGAGCGATTGGAGTCTGCCGGTGAGCGTTTTGATCCATGCCTCGCTGCGTGGGTCAAGACGGAAAACAAATCCGTCGGCTTTATGTCCGATGTGAATGGTGATCTGATGCATGTCGATAGGTTGGCGATTGTGCGCTTGCGAAAATACGGTGGGGTTGGAGTCGTGGGCGGGAGCGGGCTCAACCACCCCAAATCCCTCCTTCGAAAGGAAGGGCTTTTAAAACCTTCAAACGGTCCTACACCTTTAAAAAAGGGAGCCATCCCCTTGCTCCATCTGTTCTTTGAATCCCGCGCACAAATGTATCGTGCGCGGTTTTTGAACAATTAACCATAAGAACGAACATGGTAGCAATAGACAATGCCGCGAACGCTCCACTTGTAGGGAGCGCGGAGGCAGCGATTGGTGAACCGATTGCCGCGCCGCTCAAAGATCCTGTATCCATTACTCTGCCGGACGGCAGTCAACGACAATTCGAACGTGGCGTGACTGGCATGCAAATCGCAGAATCGATCTCGCCGAGGCTTGCGCAGGCTTCGCTCGGAATTTTCGTCAACGATCAAGCGCACGATCTCGCAACGCCGATCAATAAAGATTCTTCGGTTCGTATCGTACAGTGGCGCGACGAAGAAGGCAAAAGTATTTTTTGGCATTCGAGTGCTCACTTGATGGCCGAGGCCGTCGAAGCGCTTTATCCGGGTACGCGCTTCGGTATCGGTCCGCCCATCGAGAACGGCTGGTACTATGATATGGAGTTGCCCGATGGCGTCAAGCTCACTCCGCCCGATCTCGATAAGATCTCGGCGAAGATGACCGAGCTTTCGCAACGCGATGTGCCGTTTTTCCGGATCGAAAAGGGTCACGAAGAAGCAGTCGAATATTTTAAGGACAAAGGCGATTGGTTAAAGCTTGAATTGCTCGATAGCTTGAAAGGGCAGTCGATCACGTTTTATCAGCAGGGCGAATTTACCGATCTGTGTCGCGGAACCCATGTGCCTTCGACTGGCAAGATCAAATTTGCGAAGATGCTCTCGATCGCGGGCGCCTACTGGCGCGGCGACACTAAGCGTCCGATGCTTACACGTCTTTATGGCGTGAGCTTTCCGACGAAGAAGGAGCTTGACGATTTCGTAAAAGCTCGTGAAGAAGCAGAGAGGCGCGACCATCGCAAATTAGGAAAAGAGCTTGAGCTGTTCTTGCTCACTCCTAAAGTTGGCGGTGGTTTGCCGGTCTGGCTTCCGAACGGTGCGATCGTTCGTTATGCGCTCGAAACATATTTGCGGCGAGTGCAGCAACGCCGTGGTTACGATCAGGTCGTGACGCCTGCGATCGGAAATCTCGAGCTTTATAAGACCAGCGGTCATTATCCGTACTATGCTGACAGTCAGTTTCCTCCGATCACGATCGACGATGAGGAATACCTGCTGAAGCCGATGAACTGTCCACATCATTTTACGATCTACAATTCGAAACCGCATTCGTATCGCGATCTTCCTGTTCGCCTGGCCGAGTTCGGAACCGTGTATCGTTATGAGCAGTCGGGCGAACTCAATGGACTCAGCCGAGTCCGTTCCTTCACACAGGACGATGCGCATATCTTCGTTGCGCCGGAGCAATTGAAGGATGAACTCTGTCAGGTGATCGCGCTGACTCAGCACGTTGCGAAGTCGCTCGGGTTTCAGGATTTCAAGATTCGATTGTCGTTTCGCGATAAGGAAAATCCGTCGAAATATGGCGGTGAAGACGAACAGTGGGATATCGCGGAGCGCGACTTACGCGAAGCTGCCGATGAGATGAAGCTTGATTATACCATTGGGATCGGCGAAGCTGCGTTCTATGGTCCGAAGATCGACTTTCTCTTGAAGGATGCTCTCGGAAGAAGCTGGCAGCTTGGGACGGTGCAGCTGGATTATGTGATGCCGGAGCGGTTCAATCTTGAATATACCGGCGCCGATAATCAGAAGCATCGGCCTGTTGTTATCCATCGTGCGCCATTCGGTTCGTTCGAACGGTTTATCAGTTTGTTGATCGAACACTATGCCGGGAATTTCCCGGCGTGGCTTGCGCCGAAGCAAGTCGTGGTGCTGCCGATCAACGAGCAGGTGAAAGAATATGCGAGCGAGATCACGAATGCGTTGCGCGATACTGATATTCGCGCCTCGCTCGACGCATCGAATGATAAGATCAACGCGCGCATACGCGATCATGAACTCATGAAGGTGCCGATCATGCTGGTCGTGGGTGGAAAAGAGGCCGAGGCGCGCTCTGTTTCGATCCGTCGTCATGGCAAAGGGATGGTCGGAACGGTTCCACTTGAGGAAGCATTAGCCATGATTCGGCAGGAATGCGCGATACCAGATTGACCTCGTCTACGATTCCCGATTGACCTCGTTAATTTATCGATCGCAAATCATTGCTGCGCGTAGACTCCGACGGTAAGGTCTGCGCGCACTTCTATTAAAACTCTAACCGGTATTTTTATATAAATTGCTTCTGATTGGACTCTCTGGATCTTAACGAACAACAAGCTGCATCAGGCGGCGACGGCGCTGAAGGCTCAACGGGCGAAAGCGTAGCCACAGTACCTGCTCCGCAGGAATCGGCTCCTCAAAACTCAACGGTCGGCGGGATGACGCTTAAGAAGCGCGCACCCGGTTCGGCTCCAACATCCGGCGGATCGGGAGCTCCCGCATTCACTCCTCGCGGTAATTTTACGCCTGGCGGACCCGGCGGGATGACTCCGCGAACCGGCCCGTCACCAAACGTCCAAAAGCGCATGGAGCGCTTCAGCCGTGTCATGCCCACGCGCGACCCTGGCGTGAGGATGAACGAGAATATTCGCGTGCCGGAAATTCGCGTGATCGACGAAGAAGGTCAGGTTGGCGTGATGTCGCCGAGAGAAGCGATCGAGATCGCACGTTCCCGTGGCCTGGATCTCATCGAGATCGTCCCAAACGCAGTGCCGCCGGTCTGCAAGATCATCGACTTCGGCAAATGGAAATACGAGCAGCAGAAGCGCGACAAGATGGCGAAGAAATCGACCCATCAGCAACTGCTCAAAGAGGTGCGCTTTCATCCAAGCACCGACACCCATGATTTTGATTTCAAACTTCGTCACGCGCGCAACTTCTTAAAAGAAGGACATAAAGTAAAAGCGACGGTACAGTTCAAAGGCCGCGAAGTTGCGTACAAACAATTTGGTGAAGAGCTTTTAAGGAAATTTCAGGAAGCGCTTTCGGATCTCGCGAAGGTCGATCAGGATCTTAGCATGATGGGCCGCATGATGACGATGACGCTTTCGCCGGTGGTCAAGAAGAAGAAAGAAGATGCAGGCAAGGGCGAAGGCAAACCGAAAGCTCCGAAGGCTGCGAAGCCAAAGCCAGAGAAGATCGTCGAAGAAGTGATCGCCCCCCCAATCGAGCTCGGTGAATTCCCAGTTCTTGAAGGCGACGACGATGAACCGGACGAAGAGCTAATCGACGACACGACTGGCTTAGAGTAACATGTGGGGTCTGCTTTAGCTTGCCCCATCGCATCTCGAATGACGAGAACATCTCAGTGGATCGTGAGCACGTTGGTCATGATTGACTCAAATGAAAAAGTGTTTGGAACAAGCTAAAGCATGTCCCACATGTGGGGTACGCTTTAGCTTGCCCCATCGCATCTCAAAGGCATATTCGGCTTTGTCTTAGAGAGTAGAGCCGTCAACCCCGAATCCATACCTCAACCCTTCAATGATTGCACTCGCCACCTGGAATCATGGCCTCGAGCCAAACCGTCTTGCCTTCGAAACAATAAGCAAGGGCGGCAGCGCACTTGACGCTGTTGAACGTGGCGGCACTAGCTGTGAAGCAGATCTGACGTGCATGTCTGTCGGTCGTGGAGCGCTTCCAGATGCGAACGGACTCGTTACGCTCGACGCTTCGATCATGGATCATGAAGGCAATTGCGGTTCGGTAGCATTCGTGCAACATTATCTCGAAGTGACGCAACTCGCGCGGCGAGTCATGGAGCATACTCCGTATGTCATGCTTGTCGGCGAAGGCGCTGAAGGGTTTGCTGCGGCGCAAGGATTTGAGAGGACTGAATTACTAACCGAAAGCGCGAGAGAGTTATATGCAAGATGGTCGGAGCATCCCGATAAAGTGCATGTCAGATTGCGGAGAGTCGCCGAGGGTTCGCATGAATATACACTCGAAGAGATCGGCGCGCCGAACGGCGCATCCAGCGGAGCGCATGAACTCAATTCGCTCAAGCCGAAAAACGAATCACACGATACGATCGGACTTCTCGCGCTCGATGGCAATGGCCGTCTCGCGGGCGCCTGCACGACCTCCGGCCTCGCCTTCAAAATGCACGGACGCGTTGGCGACTCTCCGATCATTGGCGCAGGACTTTACGTCGATGGGGAGGTCGGCGCCGCTGTCGCGACCGGCAACGGCGAACTGGTCATGCGTGCATGTTCGAGTTTTCATATTGTCGAATTGATGCGACAGGGGATGGAGCCTGGGAAAGCCTGTGAGATTGCGCTCGAGAAGATCCGCAAGGATCGCCACTTGACGGATGCTATGCAGATCGGGTTGCTCGCCTTGAGAGCTGATGGGGTGTGGTCTGCGCGGGCACTTAGGCCTGGGTTTCAATTTGCCATGCAGGACGACAAACACGTTAGTGTTTGCCTTTACGACTGCGATGAATCGGGTTTTCATCTCACAGAGTCTCCCAAATAAGACCGTTTTGTGCTGCTGTTTTGGTAATCCCATTTACACTGCGGCCGTTTTCAGGCTCACTTCAAAAAGCCAATTGAGTGAAGTCTAAGCGCAAAGGAAAGTGTTGTCGGCTTCAAGTCATTTTGTGTCACAACATCTCCGGAATGTATGAAATCATTGATTCAATATTTGGGCGGCCTCCTGTGCATTTTGGTCTTCGGTGCCACTTCCGCAGTAGCTCAGCAACCTGTCGCCGTTAACTCAGTATTTCCAGCGGTTGGTGCACCCGTTTCGGGAAATCCTTTTGTAAGGCTTCAGCGGCCCTCTCCTCAGATGCCTCTTGGTGCTCTGGGATTGGACAAGGCTTATAGCTATTTTGAACCGGCCTCACCGACCTTTTTAGTCGTAGGCAATGGGCAATATGGGAGTTCGGATTTCTTCGAACTTGGTGAGCGCATTACGCTCGATGCGGATTCCGGCTTTGTTGATTCTGTGCGTGTGCTTCTTGATAGTATTAGCACCGATAGTGTCCATGTTTCCCTTTTTCCCGACACGCTATATCAGACAGGTAGCGGGTTCTATCACTTGATCAATCTCTTCTCGGCCACGGCCGTACCGTACGCGCGATCGGCTATCCAAAGCTCCCAAGTTCACGGACCAACCTGGGTGATGGTTCATTTTCCGCATACACGTGTCCCGAAGAATTTTTTCGTGATGCTGACTCCTACGGACAACGGAGCTGCCTTGACAAATTTCTTTTACTGGCAGACAGACAGAGAACCTTCGCGGACTCAGGTTACGCAGGAGTTTTCCCGTTCGGCCGCGATCGTGGTCAATGTGAGTGCCCAACAGTCCGCATCCGTACTTTTGGATGGCGTATTGACCCCTAATGGTGAGTCGACACCGCTTTTTTTTAATTTTTATTGCACTGTTTTCGCTTCATCCGAGCCGAACGCAGTGCGTACCAATTTGCGGGGAGACCAAGCCCTAAATATCTACCCAAATCCTGCCAATTCTACCTGCTTTCTCAAGATTACGGGTGCCGGGTCGGCTGCGACCGTCACCGTGCGTGACCTCCTAGGTCGAAATCAATTCGCCGTTTCGGGAATGGAATTAGCTTCTGGAAGAATCTCAATCCCTACCGCCAGGTTTGCGGCAGGCGTGTATGAGATCGAGCTTTTGGACGGTAATTCGCGGATTGTGAAGCCCCTTGTCGTAGTCCGTTAAGCCGGAATTTTGACCATAGGCGAAACCTGACTGCCAGCTCGTGCGTTTGCGGTTGGCTAAGTTATAGACCAAGAGATCATGCCTAAAATGAAGACGAAGTCCGGCGCTAAGAAGCGATTCAAGATCACTGGCTCCGGCAGGATCAAGCGAGAGAAGGCGTTCCAGGCGCACATCATGACGTCAAAGTCACAGAAGCGCAAGCGCAATCTCCGCAAAGCAACACTCGTATCGCCCGCCGACGAGCGGATGGTGCGTATCATGCTTGCGAAGTAAGTTTATCAATTCATTGCCGCTGAGAGCGCTTCGCACAAGGCGGAGCGATCCTTCAAGGCTCGAAAG
>JBBSDW010000148.1:0-7848 GCA_038240295.1 Kapaibacterium sp. (SeqCode) | reverse complement strand
CCATTTTGCGCAGCGGCCTTGATCATCGAGTATTCTCCTGAAACCTGATAGGCTGCGATCGGTGTGTTGAATGAATCCTTGGTGCGCCGAATGATATCGAGCGAAGGCATCGCCGGTTTGATCATAATGATATCGGCACCTTCGTTGATATCGCGCGCGACAACCCGCATCGCTTCATCCGAATTCGCGACGTCCATTTGGTGCGATCTGCGATCGCCAAATTGAGGAGCACTTCCTGCGGCATCACGAAACGGACCATAAAAGGCGCTGGCATACTTCGCCGAGTAGGCCATGATCGGCAGTGAAGTGAATCCGCGCATGTCGAGTGCATCGCGAATTGCTCCAACGCGTCCATCCATCATATCGCTTGGCGCGATGAGATCGGCGCCGGCTTCTGCATGCGACAGAGCAGACCGCGCGATCAACGCGACGCTTTCGTCATTCAAAAGTTCATGCTCGCCGCGCGCGGTTTCGCTCACGATTCCGCAATGTCCGTGACTCGTATACTCGCACAAACAAACATCGGAAGCGATCAGCAGCTCCGGCATCCGCGACTTGATCTCTCGTATCGCAGATTGTACTACACCATGCTCGTTGTAGGCCTGTGTTGCCTGGTCATCTTTCTCTTCGGGGATACCAAAAAGAATTACGCCGCCAAGTTTCGTCTCGAGTGCTTGTTCGCATGTTCTGAGCAACGCGTCGAGGCCTTGCTGAAAAACGCCAGGCATTGAATTGATCGGTCGCTCGAAATTGCGGGCGCCTTCTGCTACGAACAGCGGAAGTATGAAATTTGCGGGATCGAGCGTTGTTTCGCGGACCAGGCGACGCATGTTCTCATGCATGCGAGTCCGGCGCGTTCTGCTCGACGCAGCGATCATCAATTCCGATCCAAGATATGATTCCATTGGGGTGTTGTTAGGAAGACCTAAACAAGACGCTTGGCCAGTTCTGTTGCATTGCGAACGCAATCGCCAACTGACACCCCGCCACGATAGCTTCCGAGCAAATGCAATCCGAGATTCGCTTTCTCCGCAGTGGCAACAGCATCGAGCACGACCTGGTAGCCGATCTCATACTGTGGTATTGCCCGCTCCCACGTGTGCATATGAGTGAACGATGGATCGCCTTTGATCGAGAGCAGCGCCGAAAGCTCTGGCATTACCAGCTTGGTCAACTCACTTGAACTAAGCCGGGTCATTTCCGGATGACTACTTCCGCCGATCATAACTGTGAGCAAGACTGAATCCGAAGGCGCGCGATCTGGATACATCGAAGAAGAATAAATGCAACCCAAAAACGATTGCTTCGCATTGCTGGGCACTAAGAAGCCGAAACCCTCTGGAAGTTTTGAGAATTGGGACTTCTTAAATCCAAGATGCAGCGTCGAGATCGGCGCGTATCTCACGATGTTGAGTAACTCGCTTGCTTCGGGCGCGAGTTGCTTTACGAGCGTTGCCGTCGCGTAGGCTGGGGTTGAGACAATAACGCGCTCGGCCTGAACGCTCGAACCCGAACTCAGCGTAACAGCGTAGCGAAGTCCTTCCTTCGCGACCGAACGCACAGCCGCTCCAACGGTCAAACGGCTACCAAGCTTTTTTGCGATCGCATTCGGTAGTTCAGCAAGACCTTCCTCAAACGCATAAATTCCAACGGGCTTTTCCCCTTCTTCCTTCGGACTCTTTGCACGGTTCTTTCGGCTCTTCAGCATTCCTTTGATGACCGAACCGGACTGCTGCTCCAGCTTCCAGAGATTTGGGAACGTGTGCAGGATGCTGAGTTTGTCTTTGTCGCCAGCATAAATACCGCTTACGAATGGGTCGGCAAGATATTCGGCGACTTCGCTACCAAATCTGCGCGCAAAAAAAGCCCCCACGGATTCATCCTGCGCGGTTGAAGGCGTAACGAAAGGCTCGCGCACGGCTCTGAATTTCGCATTCGTCGAGAGGATCGCTGTCGAAAAAATGTCGAGCGGACTCTGCGGAAGCTCGATCAATTTGTCATCGCGCAATACAAATCGCGACTTACTCGCTGAACTTGCGTTTGCCTTTCGAATTCCGAGCAAATTGATCAGATCTTCAAGAGCAGGCGTATTGCCGCGCAGCGTGTTCGGGCCACGTTCAAGCAAAAATCCATCAACCCGTTCAGAGCCGATCACGCCGCCAATCTGGTTGCCGGCCTCAAGCAGGAGAACGTCATCGCCCTGGAGCCTGAGTTGGTGCGCGGCTGCAAGGCCGCTGATCCCGGCGCCAATGATTACCGTGCGTGGCATCAGAAGGGAAGGGCAGCAGGTGCAAGCATCATGTCGAGCTTCGGCTTGAGCGCAGCAGAGCAAGTGATCAGATCACCACCACGGATGGTGCGCTCGCCGGCAAAGCTTTCGTAGTGAGCACCTGCCTCATCCATGATCACAGCGAAGGGCGCAATATCCCAAATAGCGCACTTCGCGTCGAGCATAAGATCGGCGCGGCCCGTCGCGACGAGAACGTGTCCGTAACAATCACCCCACGTCCGGTAGAGATCCACGGACTCAACAAGATTGCTGATCGTATCACGGCCAAGAAGTTTTACGAGTCGCTCATGATCGGTCGTGACGAGACTGATATCTTCGATCTTACTCACTTCGCTCGCGTGGCACTGTTTACCATTCCACCAACAGCCCTTTTGTCGCTCGGCATAGATCATCTCGTCGAGCGCTGGCAAATACACGCAGCCATGCGTGACCGTGTCGCCCTCTTCACGTGCGATCAGCGTCCCATAGAACGGCACGCCATGAATGAAGGTCTTTGTGCCGTCGAGCGGATCGAGTATCCAGCGAACATCATTCGAGGATGTCTCTTCGCCAAACTCTTCACCGATGATGGAGTCGTTTGGGAAATATTTTTTGATCTCCGCCCGCAGATATTCTTCGGCTTGCTTGTCGGCTTGCGTGACGGGCGTGTCGTTCGATTTTGTCTCGATACGAAGACTTGTCGAGTTATAATATTTCAGCGTGATTTCGCCCGCGCCTCGCGCGATCCGTTCGATGAAAGCCTGGATATCCATGATTTACGCTTTGGCATGTTTTTGCACAAGATCGGGACGAAGCTCTGCAAGCTGGGCAAGCGCGATATCAGCGAGCGCCTCGATAAAGAGCGGCGAATCATTCAAGCCCTCGGTCATCTCGAATTGCTCGACGCCATTTTCGAGCGCATTCTCTCGTTCTTCGACATTGAGCTCTTGTACCGTTTCAATATGATCGCTGACAAATGCGACAGGGATCACAAGCATTTTCTTGATGCCTTCTTTCGCAAGCTTCGTGACAGTTGCCGTGGTCGAAGGCTCCAGCCATTTCTTGGGCCCAAGCTTGCTTTGGTATGCGAGTTGGTGTTTGTGACCGTCATTGCGTGCGGCCATGACTGCGTTTGCTGTATCCTTGATGTGATGCGAATATGGATCGCCTTGTGTCACAAAATCCTGAGGAGTGCCGTGTGCGGAGAAGAGAAAGAAGACATCGCTCGGATCAGCGAAGCGTTCGAGCGCTTCGTCGATGCGGCGGTTGAGTGACGCGATATATTTCGGATGCGTTTTGAATTCAACCACTCGCCGTTCGTTGAATGTTGCGCCGAGGCGCTTCTTGACGCGGTCCCACTCATTATAGCTCGAGCCGGCATTCGCACGCGAATACTGAGCGTACATCGGCAGCAGCACGACATCTTCAATCTTCGATGTCACCAGCTGCTTCATTGCCTCCTCAGTGAACGGTTTCCAATACCGCATCGCAACGACCGTTCGAACTGCACCTGGCCCGAGGACGACATCAAGATAGTCCTGAAGTGCTGCTGATTGTTTGTCGGTCATCTCGACGATCGGCGATTTGCCACCCATCTCTGCATACTCTTCCTTGACTTCACGATTGCGCTTGCGGGAGATCACCCACGCAAAGATCGGCTGCATCACCTTCGCAAATGGGATATCGATGATATCCGCGTCGTTCAAAATATTATAGAGGAAAGGCTGTACCGCTTCGAGCGAATCGGGCCCCCCAAATTGTAACAAGACAACTGCCGCCGGTGCATTTCTGCTCATTAGATCGAAAGAAAAAGTGAAAGGATCAGTGGCGGGGCCATCAGTGATAATCCAAGAAAGAAGAACCGTGCGCGGGCGCGAAGAAATTCAGGTCCGGGCTCGTCTTCTTCGGGCATCTGCTTGAGCGCCTCGCGTCCCATCATAAAGAGGAGTACCACCGCCGTGAGAATCGCAACGAGCGAAACGATGACGATCGGAAACCTCCAGTATTCAATAATGTCCGCGATCGGCTTCATCCAGCCTGTCGCAGGATAGCGGCTGTCGGGAAGCAGCAGCAAGGCGCGCGTACCTTCGCCGCCCAGGCCGCTGAATGCATAGGCGAGCAGAAACGCAGTGAGCAAAACGCCGAATGCAAACCAATACACGAAGCGCGAAACGATAAATATCTTGACGAGCATGCGCGATGTACCGAGAAGCGTATCGCGCAACAACCTGCGATACGTGCTGCGACTCCAGACGAGCGACACGGCCAGAGGAATTGCGATCAACGCAACGATCGATAGCACCGTTTATGATTTAATTGCCCACTCGCGCGGGAATTTCAATACGTTCACAAGTTTTTCTTCCGGTGATCCAAGCGCAGGATGATGATCATAATCCCAGCGGGCAAGCGTTGGAAGGCTCATCAAAATAGATTCGATGCGCCCGTTCGTTTCAAGACCGAAGCGCGTGCCGCGATCATAAACAAGATTGAACTCGACATAACGGCCGCGCCGCAATAATTGCCAGCGCTTCTCAGCTTCGTTCGTCGCTTCATTGCGGTGGCGCTCGACGATCGGCACGTACGCGGGAAGAAATGTGTGCGCGGCATCCTGCACGAATGCGAAGATCTGCTCACGTTCGCGAAGCGTACCGCCGAGGTAGTCAAAGAAGAGGCCGCCGATCCCGCGCGATTCGCCGCGATGCTTGATAAAAAAATATTCGTCGCACCACTTCTTGAATTTCGCGTAATATGCGGGGTCATGCTTATCGCATGCTGTTTTCAGAAGAGAATGAAAATGGATGGCATCCTCTTCGTCAAGGTAATAGGGTGTAAGATCCATTCCGCCACCGAACCACGCTTCGCCATTCGATTGCTCGAAGTATCGAAAATTCGCATGTACGGTCGGAATGCGAGGTGAGCGTGGATGCAACACGAGCGAGGTTCCGGTTGCAAAAAATGTAAGATCCTCGCCGGGCTTCTTCATGGCTTCAGGAACGGCGCCATGGACGGCCGAAAAATTCACGCCGGCTTTTTCGAAGATCGAACCTTCGGTCAAGATGCGCGACCTTCCGCCCCCGCCGCCCGGTCGCTCCCAGGTTTCCTGAAAGAATTTTGAGCCGTCGAGGACTTCGAGCGTAGCGGTGATCTCGTCCTGCAGGCCACGAAAGAAATGCTCGGCACGCGTGCGAAGGGATTCGGTGATCTCCATTATGCTCGCGTACCGATCGCTGCGTACGCCTCTTTCGCCGCCCGAACAAATGCGCGCGCATTGTCGGGATCGACATCGGGCGTGATGCCGTGACCGAGATTGAAGATATGACCTGTTGGCTCCTGCATTCGTTCGGCGATCTCGTTTACGCGTGAAGTGATCACTTCTTCGCTCGCATAGAGCACCGTTGGATCGAGATTGCCCTGCAACGCGACATCATCTCCGATGAGCTCTTTCACATCTGCAATGTCGATCGTCCAATCAAGTCCGACGACATCGGTGCCGGTCGCTGCGATCTCGCTGAGCGAATGATTCGCACCTTTGCAAAAGACGATGATCGGAGCGCGATTCTTCGTTTCCTGCTTTACTTTGCGAACGATGTCGGCAATATATTCAAGCGAGAATTCCTTGAAGTCATCCGGTGTAAGAAGGCCTGCCCAGGTATCAAAGATCTGCACGACATCGGCGCCAGCATTGATCTGTGCGATGAGATAATCCGCAACGGCATCGCTTAATTTGCGAAGCAGCATGTGCGCATCTTCACTCCGCGTGAAGAGCATCTCTTTCGCGTGATGAAAATCCTTCGAGCCGTGACCCTCGACCATGTATGCAAAGAGCGTCCAGGGTGCGCCGCTAAATCCAATCAGCGGCACGCGGCCGTTCAGCAATTGCTTCGAACGCTTGATCGCTTCCATCACATAGTTGAGATCCTTCTCCGGGTCGAGCGGCTTCAGATCTCGCATGCTCGTATAAAGCCGAAGCGGTTCATCGAAGCGCGGACCGCCTTTGCCTTCTTCGACTTTGAGCGACATCCCCATCGCCTCGGGGATCACGAGAATATCACTAAAGATGATCGCAGCGTCAACGCCAACTAGATCGACCGGCTGCACCGTAACTTCGGCAGCGAGTTCGGGTGTCTTTACGAGCGTTAGAAAATCATGTTGCGCACGTATCGCTCTATATTCAGGTAAGTACCTTCCGGCTTGACGCATGAACCACACCGGTGCACGTTCGATCGGTTGGCGCCGAGCGGCACGTATGAGGAGATCGTTCTGAAGTGGTGCGTTCATTAGCGAAGTGCGAGATAAGTGATGATATCTTCGGCGAGCGTTTCCTGATTCGATTTTCGAGCGACGATCTCCGGTCGGCGGTGAAGCCCTTCCTCAACCGCCTTCGCAGTTGTCTCACCGATCGCGGCTATTGCTGGCAGCGTGCGAAGCAGACTTGCGCTCATTTCGGCAAGCGTACGAATAAAAAATTGGACGGAAGAAGGAGAGAAGAACGCGATCACGTCAGGACGATGGCCGTTCTCAAGGATCGTGAGCAAACGTGCTGCGTCCGCGATCGACGGTCCATGCGTTTCATAAAGCGTCACGCGTTCAACGATCCCGCCGGCCTCGGCGAGCGCGCGTTCAAGATGCTCGAGTCCTATCTGCGACTGCAGCAATAACAACTTTTTGCCGTGAACCTGATCCCCAAGTAGTTGAATGAGTTCGTGACTTCCTCCCGCGATTGGGATCGGAAAGGCAACTGCGAATCCTGCATTTCGCAGGGCCTCAGCCGTGGCGACGCCGACCGCACTAAACGCAGTGGATGATACATTTGCGGGAGTGAGTCCGAAGTCTGCCATCTGCTCGACAAAATGTTCGACGCCGGTTGGACTTGAAAGGATCGTGATATCAAACTCGCCGCGGGAGAGTGCAAAGAGTGCACGCTTCAGCGTTTCCTGATCGCTCGGTTTGGTAAAGCGGATCATCGGCAATTCACTGACTTCGATCTCGGCCTGTTTGAGGCGTTGATGGATCAGGTCGCCTTTGGTTGTTCGCTCTGCGGGCCGCGTGAGTAGTACTTTGGGCATAGAATCATTTAAGCGCCACAACTACGATCGTATTCCGAAGCTGCTCTGAAAACGCTGCGAATGGCAACCAACAACTCCTTCAGGTTTTTAGAGCCGAGAAATCGGGATGAAGACGGCGGACTAAATGTCCGAGCCAAAAACCACACAAGAATTTACCTTCCAGCAACGATTAATAAAATCCCCTCTCCTTCGCAGGAGAGGCTTTTATTTTAAAGTCAGCAGAGCAAACTTCTGAGCCAAAAATCACCTAATCAGCATCGACACTCACAAGAAAGCCTCTGCCCTTACTTTCCAGCAACGATTAAAAAAATCTCCTCTCCTGCGAAGGAGAGGTTGGGTGAGGTTTCTGAAGCGGTAGCAAAACGCTAGGCTCGAAGAAAATCTTGCGCGGAGGCTGAAACGCTCCGTGGTTCCGCCAGCTACGTTTGAAAAGTGATCTCAAAGCCTCCGCGCGTGGTCTCGGCGCGTCTAAAACATTATGCCCGCTAACATCAACCTCACCCAACCTCTCCT
>JBBSDW010000147.1:0-7977 GCA_038240295.1 Kapaibacterium sp. (SeqCode) | reverse complement strand
GCTGATCGGTACCGTGGTAAGATTGCAAGAGATGCGACCAGATCGCCGCGAGTGCGAGAGCCGCCGAAAGTGTCGCCTCGATCCCGGAGAGTTCTGACCAGGCGAGCCGTGCTGTAGTCAGCACAAGAAATCCACCAAGTATCGAAGCAGCATGATCGAAATCGAGCGACCGCAGGATCCGGTAACTATAATAGCCGGTTAAAAAAAGAAAGATCGAGCCGAGCAATTTCGCTGCGAGGATCGGATCGTGAAACATCGCCCCGCCGAATACTACGAAGACAGTCCAGAATGGACCTGCAGGACCCGGCACACGTTCGCCGGGATTAAACTCGAATGCGATATGATGGAAAAAATTTCGTCCATAGACAAGATGGATCCATGCCTCATCGACCGGAAAGCCTAACCTGCCGGCGATGATCAACTCGTGCAATAAAAAAATAAGCGCGACCGCACCGGCGCCAAGGACAAAATACGTCGTGGGCGATATCCGCTTCCACCACGGTTCGTTCTCCGGATATGGCGCGGGGCCGAGCGTCACGAGGGCTCCTTCGCCGCTCAGGGACAAGCCTTCGACCGTTGAAGTGCTCACCTTCGTAAGCGGATGAAATTCAGGATCGAACGAAGCGGAATAATTGCAAATCTCGTCACTCGCCTTGTCCCAATCGCATTCCGTTACCCTTGCTTCCTGCCTCACGCTCAAATTATTATTCTCGTATTCTCCGATGTTCGGAGTGCAACTTACGAAACCACACCCAGCAGGGGGACGAATTTATGCCCCCGGTCATTGCGCACCTTTTATTACGACTCGTTGTAATTTGGCTGAATCCTGATCCAGAAACGCTATCGTTGACGATCCATAGCTCGAAGATTCACACGTGACAAGATTTTTCTCCTCACACCTGTTCATTGCAAGCTTGCATGCGTTGCTGATCGTAATAGCGATCGCCTTCGCGTGTAACGATCTTTCTGCACAGACGATCGACCCCTATAGCCGGCTGACCAATCCTCGTGCGATCGCAAATCTGGGGGGTACGGATGGTCAACCGCTCCGCCACCGTGCGGGCTACGGTTTCTGGTCGACTACCGACAGCTTTCAACATCAACGGGTGCTCGCCGAAGATTCTGGCGCCGGCATCATCACGCATCTTTGGGTAGCAGCTTCTGTCCCTGATTCTGTAACCTCGTTCCGAGTTTACATCGACGGCACCCTTGCCGTCTCCTCATATATCTATGATTTTTTTGGATTGCGCACCGGTGCATTGCGGCCCCCGTTCGATTCGAACTACCCTGGCGGAAATGTGTGCGACGTGCAGATGCCTTATCAGAAAAGTTTTAAGATCACCTTCGATTCGCCGTCAGACAATTTCTATTATGCCATTACCTGGCGGCCGGTCTCTGACCCAAAAAGCGTTACGCCTTTCGCTCTCTATGAATCTTCGCTTCTGTTGCAACAGCAGCAACTTGGTGAAAAGGCATTTCTGAGTTTGAATTCGCCGTGGTCGAATGACACTTCGATAACGCAGGATATTTCCGGAGGCATTCTTGGTCACGATACGAGTGTCGTGTTTGATGAGGCCGGTCCTGCGCTGATTCAGAGCATTCGATTTCATCCGGGTACCTATGATCCGGCGATCCTCGATTCCCTCGTCATTCGTATGTATTGGGATGATCGGCCAACGCCTGCCGTCGACGTTCCGATCAACGATTTTTTCGGCGCCTCAACCGGAGCATGGACCAATCATTCGCACTGGCTTCGCGTCGAAGCTGCCGATGGATATACATCATACTTTCCAATGCCTTTCGCCCATCATGGCCGGATCGTACTGGTTAATCTTGGCTCGAATACCATCCCATTCACTGGCAGCATCCAATGGGGTCGTGAATCAGTGCCAGCTGGTGATGGATATTTCTGTGCGCGATTTTCCGAGTCGAACCCGACGAAGTACGCGATCTTTCATCCGGTACTTCATGAATACGGACGCGGCCGTTATGTCGGAATGAACTGGTCGATCCCGAATAATCCTTCGCCGGTTGCACTTGAAGGCGATCCGTATATCAATGTTGATTCGTCGTCGGCGAACATGATCCACTATACCGGCAGCGAAGATTATCTTAACGGGGGTTGGTGGTTCTTCGGAGCAGTCTTTACTGCACCGTTCTCTGGATTCACGCATGTCTTCGATTCGTTCTATCGAATGCACGTGCTCGATGCGGTCGATTTAGATCATTCGATCGATTACCTGCTGCAGCATGGCGTCAATAACGATGTGCACGACGACTACCGGACCGTCGCGTATTACTATCTGCACTGGACTCCGTTCTGGGCGGAGCGCGACACTGTGCGTTCGGGGGAATCCTGGAAAGTGGGTGGCGTTGGTTATCAGGCGAACGCGCCGATCGCGGTCGCGCTTGGGGCAAAAAATCTCTGGTCGATGAGATCGGATGCGATGGGCAAGTTCTCGCTCGATGTTACGATCCCGAACAGCTTGGGGCCCGGTAGCTATCCATTGAGCGTCAACGGTGAATCTCAAGCGCGAGAGGTCGTCGTGCTCGCACAACCTACGCTCCGAATCCTCGTTGACAGTACCCCCGTCACGGTTCGCTATGGTGACACGATCGCCCTCGAAGGTGTCGGCTTCCGTGTGGGCGAGCGGATCACGCTCTATCTTGATAGTATTCCAACAAAGATGGATACGGCGGTGACGGTTGGTGATGATTATCGATTCCATGCAACGCTCCGCATTCCATATTTGCCCGACTGGCACTACCACGTTACCGCGATCGGAAGTATTTCGGGAAGGGTCGTGCTCGATCGGCCGATCACGCTGACGCGTAATCTCGTATTCGAATTCGAGGATCTTATCCCGTTCTGCGGCCATACGCCGGGCGATCTGATCTACAACAACGTTAGCTACTACTGGCATGCGAAGTGGAGCAAGCAAACATTTGCACTCTTTAAGCCGACAGGCACGAATGGCTTCGCGCTGTTTAAATTCAATGTCCCGCACGACGATACATTTTCGATCAACCTTCTCGCGACGATCGGTCCGAAATATGGCAAGTATGCGATCTCGCTCGATGGAAGGCAGATCGCAGTCTTCGATGGCTATAAGGTGATCCCGTATTTCGATGCCGATCCCTCGGACACCATTCGTGCAGGTGTCTTTTTTCTAACGAAGGATATCCATTTTATCCAATGGTCAAGTCTCGGTAAAGATGACAGTGCGACCGATCAATGGCTCGGCGCCGATAACGTCATGCTTCATCCAACAACCCATTTACCTCTGGCGCCCGGCACCTTCATTCAAGTGCAACGTACGGCCGAAAGTCCACTCACGGAGGCAAGCTCGTTCACAGTTTTTCCCCAACCCTGCACCGCGTCGATGCTTGGCATTCATGTATCGCTCGGGCAACAGGATAGTCGGTTTGCACGAGCTCAAGTCGGCGTCGATATCCTCGACATCCTGGGCAGAAAGCTTCGGACGCTCGCGCTCACGCCGCTAACGAGTGATGAATCAACGGTGAACTTCGATGTGCAGGATCTCACACCGGGCACCTATTTTTGCAGGCTCGATCTATCGGCCAACGGCAACACACTCGAGCGAATTCTTCCTTTCCAAAAAACAAAGTAGCAAGGCGGCCTTCTTCACACGATTCTTTAATCAGTTGTCGATCGCTTTCGCTGCCTATTTTTGCGAGCGATGACCGAACCAACTCCAAAATACGTTTTATTCGTAACCTACTACTTCCCGCCTGCGGGAGGACCAGGGGTGCAGCGTATCCTGAAATATATCAAGTATCTAAAAGAGTACGGCTGGACTCCGATCATGCTTGTCCCGCTCGATCCGGAATATCAGGCGCGCGACGAATCGCTCCTGCGCGAGCTTCCGGAAGACCTGATCGTTCATCGTGCACCAATCTTCGAGCCTTACGATCTCTATCGAAAATTCACCGGAAAAGCCAAAGGCGTATCGCTCGATGTGAATGTCATCAAGGAAGCAGGTGCCAAGCGCTCGGCGACCGAAAACGTTGCGGAGCTTATTCGAGGGACGTTCTTTATTCCTGACGCGCGAATCGGCTGGTACCAAGCCGCTGTAGCCGAAGGAAAGAAAATATTACGCGACTATCCGATCAAGGCGATCTATTCGTCGTCGCCGCCGTATACTCCTGCGCTTGTTGCTCGCACGCTTGCGAAAGAATCGGGCCTCCCGTGGATCGCAGGGTTTCGAGATCCCTGGACAGGCTTTCATAACACGCCGGATCGTTGGTGGCTTCCGAAGCGGATCGATCGCGCGCTTGAACACTCTGTCTTTGGTCGAGCTACTCTCGTTGAAGTGGCGTGGAAAGGCATCGCGGCCGATGCTCAAAGCAAATATGCCGATTTGAAGCGTGAGAAATTTATTCATATCCCGAACGGCTTCGACAACGCCGATTTTCCCGAACCCGATATTCGTGTCCGCGCGCAACTTCCCACGAACGAAAAATTTACGATCACCTATTCGGGCTCGCTCTATGGACCACGAAATCCGTTAAGCTTTTTACAGGCGATCGAGTTGTTGCTCGATGCAGGGCGCCTTGATCCGTCGAAGCTCACTCTGAGATTTGTCGGTCGGTTTGGCGGTGAGATCCATGATATGCTCGCACGACAGCTAATCGCGCCGCTTGTCGAGAAACTCGACTATGTGCCGCATACTGAAGCGGTCGAGCTGCTGCTCAAGAGCGATGCCCTTCTGCTCATCGTCGATGATGTGCCTACGGTTGCATCGATCGTACCCGGTAAGGTTTACGAATATCTCGGTGCGATGCGGCCATTGATCGCGATCGCTCCGCGAGAATCTGCCATCGCTGAATTACTCGCCGAGACTGGTGCGGGCCGAGCGATCGATCAAGCTAATATTGCTGGACAGGCTGAATTTATCGCGGATCTTTATGACGATTGGATACAGAGAAAATCAGGCACCCAGGTCAAACCCTATTTGCAACTGAAGCCCGAAGTGATCGAGCAATACGATCGAAAGATCGAAACCGGCACGCTCGCGCGACTACTTGATCACATCACCGGCGGATGACCTGGTCCGAACAGATCGCAATCGCCGCAAAGCAATTGCGAACATCCGGCATAGAAGAGTCAAAGCTGAATGCCGAATTGCTCGCGGCCTGCGTGCTGAATGTGTGGGATCGCAGTGCAGTTCGGCGTGAACTTTCGCGCGTGTTGGCACTTGAGGAGGTGACTCGTTACCAACAACTGCTCGAACGCCGCATCAATCGCGAACCGCTCCAGTACATCGTTGGCGAGACAGAATTCTATGGTCTACGATTGCTGACAACAAATGTCGCACTCATTCCTCGGCCTGAGACGGAGATACTCGTCGAGGAAGTTTTAAAAGAAGTTCGAAGCCGTGGGACCACCTCGGCACGCATTCTTGACATCGGTACAGGATCGGGCGCCATCGCACTTGCGATTGCAACGCACCTTCCGAATGCCCAGTTATTCGGAATCGACATTAGCGATGCAGCAATTGACTTAGCCAAAAAAAATCAAGAGCGTCTCGCGTTGACGAACATTACGTTTGAGCAAAAAGACATCTTTCGTGACCTTTCGTCTCTGGGATCATTCGATGCCATCGTGAGCAATCCACCCTATATCCCGATCTTAGAAATGCCCGAGCTTGAACCGGAATTGCGCGAGCATGAACCTCATATTGCACTAACGGATGGAAACGACGGTCTATCATTCTATCGAAAAGTTGCCGAGCTTGCTCCGATGATGCTTCGCAACAATGGCTTCCTCGCCGTCGAGATCGGATTCGGGGCGAGCGACAACGTGACCCACATCCTGCGGCAGCATGGGCTGTCGCAGATCAGGCTCATCAATGATCTTGCCGGCATCCCGCGAGTCTTTATGGGCGAAATTGATCAGAACGGACTGAGAAATTAGGGCGAGCTGAGGGTGTAACAAAAATCGTTCATGCGCATTCTTCTTCAACGAGTATCCTCTGTTTCCGTCAAAGTGGAAGGGCAGACGATCGCTTCGATCGGCCCTGGGTTATTGATCTTTGCAGGGTTCCGGATCGGCGATGGCTATGAAGTTGTGTCAGAACTCGTGAAAAAAATTTCGAATCTTCGGATTTTTGCAGACGCGGAAGGGAAGATGAATCACTCGGTTGTTGATACAAGGCTTGAGTTACTTGTCGTCAGCCAGTTTACGCTTTATGGCGAAACAGCGAAAGGGAATCGGCCAAGTTTTATTGAGGCAGAGCGTCCCGAATTGGCCGAACCGCTTTACGAAGCCTTGATCGAAGGACTTCGAGAGAAGCTCGGGGCAGATAAGATCCAGCACGGTCAGTTCGGCGCCAATATGCAAGTCGAGCTGATCAACGATGGGCCAGTGACACTGATGCTCGAAAAAAATTGGTGAGCAAACGGGATGAGGGCATCGACAAACTTGGACTCACGAGGCTGTTACGGACGGGTTGGTAGTCAAAATTTGTGAAAGCAGCCAATTCGGTTGTATATTTCGGTGATGATGGGGCCTCCGATCGCCCAGACGGCGGGCGTCCAATTGTGGTGAATTTCGTTTTACTTTCAAACACGTTCATGAATACACGCTCCATCGAGCAAGGCTCGATCTTTCGCAGCAGCACCGTTCGTCTCTGTGCCGTTGGAATAATGCTCGCAACACTCTCATTGTTTTCGCTCGATGGTCGTTCCCAGGGACCATGCGGTGGCCACGGTAAAAAAGCGGATGTCGTCAGCCAGGGCACGGAATTCCTGCTTGTCTACGATCAAAACGAACTTCCCGAGCTGATCGACTCCTCGTATCAGGACGTCTTTATTGCCACGCTCGATCAAGGGGCGAATGTGACGCTTACCTGCAAGCACTACCCAAATTTTACCCGGACATTTGCGCTGAAGCCACGTTCTTCGGTCTCCTTCCGGCTTTCGGATGTCATCGACCCGTTAATGAATTCCGACGAGATCGTTGACAACACGGTGATCCATGTGGTCTCCGATACCTCGATCGTCTGTTACGGCTTCAATCACAAGCAATACACTGCGGACGCATTTTTGGCATTGCCGAAGAATACGGCGAGCACTGATTATCGCGTGATGAGTTATTATAATTCATCCGAGAACACCGGCGGAGCGGAGCGCCAATCCGAGTTTTCGGTCGCGGCTTTCGCCGACAACACCCATGTGACGATCGTCCCGAGCGCACTTACCGTGGGCGGCAAAGCTGCAGGAACGCCGCTGAGCTTTACGCTGAATGCAGGCGAAGGTGTGCAGATCCAGGCTAATCCTACAACGTCGCTTCTCGATCTTACCGGCTCGCATGTGACGAGCGATCAGCCAGTCGTTGTTTATGGCGCCCACGTTCGCGCCGAGGTGCCGGTTGGCTATCATATCGACATGAGCACACCAAGCCGCAACCATTTGACCGAGGCCATCCCGCCGACAAGCACATGGGGTCAGGCGTTTGTTTGCACTAATTTTGGTCCGCGAACGTCCGGTGATCTGATGCGGATGCTTGCGCTCAATGACGGCACGGTCGTCTCGATCGACGGAACGCCTCGCATCACGCTCAATCACGACCAGTGGTACGATACGCTTATCGCCGGTCCAGTAGCGGTCGAGACTTCGGGTCCGGCACTTGCAGCACTTCTTTCACATACAGCAACGACGTACAACGGCACCGGTGATCCCTTTCTCGCGATCCAGCCACCTGTCAATCAAGCCTACAACGACTTCACTTTTTTCACGAGCGAAGATCCGGCCTATACGATCAACGATGTGATCATCGTTACCGAACAGACCGGCGTCGGCAGAATCACAATGGATGGCACGCTGATCCCTGTTTCAAGTTTTACCCCGATCGCAACGCCGCTTGGCGGAATGAACTGGTCGGTTGCAACCGTCAACACGTCAATCGGCGCCCACCACATCACGAGCACGAATGACGAGACGCATGGCTTTACG
>JBBSDW010000146.1:0-7986 GCA_038240295.1 Kapaibacterium sp. (SeqCode) | reverse complement strand
TTGACTGCGGCGCCTCCTTCGCGACCCGCGCCGTTCCCGAACACTTTCTTCATTTGAAAAACAAGAGGCGGCCATTGCGGCCATTCGGCTTGCTCAAATATGGCACGCACAGCGTGCCCTACGTGAATTATCCCAATTGCACCAACATCACTCCAAGCAATGTCATCAAGTCTCCTGCGGCAAATTTTCCGGTGAGGATTGCGCGGCCTAAGAGTATGCCATGATGACTGTCAGTACCAGCTGAAGGTTTTTGGAAAATTGCGACTTTGCTGGTTTCGAGTTTGCCGAGTGTGTGGACACGACACCTTGGTGAAATCTGTCACCAATTCTTCAACTTACTCACGTTTCATCGAAAGTAAGACTTCCATAACAAGCTCTTTCATTAAACTCAACGGTGTTGAGAGCAATTTGGTCAGGTTCATTTGTCGAGACTTCATAAGCTTTTCAACAACCTTCAGGCCTAGATACTAACCCCCCCTTAAAGGAAAGGACGCTTTGAGCATCGCTTGCGTAAAAGATTTCAAGACCTGATTCTGGGCTTTCAAAATGTGTGAGAGTTAGATCAATCAACGCTTTTTTTGATCGCTCACAATTTTTTAGCCAATCTTCAAGAATCTTCGGTGATAAAAGATCAGCCCATAAGGCTACCCCATCGCTTGATTGCCAAAGGTTTTTAGTAAGGTACGTTGCAACACCTTCAGTGATGAGCTGTCTGGATACGGAGTGCATCTCCTCGTGCCCATTAAAGTAGCAACTTGGACTTTCTCTGTAATGGATAGCATGGAAGAGTTCATGGGTTGCAAATATCTTCGCTTGGAGCGAGGTTTCAAAAGTCTCGATCGCCAACCACGCTGTGAACCTTCCGTTCAGCTTAAGAGCGTGTCCGTTTGCGGTATCCTGACCTACGAAAAGAAAAGCTGATAGACTATCTGTCTCGTATCCCATCTCTGTTAACTTCCGTTCGCTGATTCTCAAATAGGAGCTAACTAACGAACAACGACGCTCCAATTCCTTTTTCGTCCGAAGACGATGAGCGCCCTGATCATTAGCCCAGAAGCTGAAATAATGTTGGAAAAACTCTGGGGAAGTGCGCTTATAATTTTCCCAAGTCAACTCTCCGTTGAGAAGCTTCTGAAAGGCTTTGGTGTGATCAATTATCTCCATTTGAACTCTCTACGACAAGCGACATTCACTCAATAAATCATGCTTCTAACAATCTCTACAACTTTCCTGCTCAAAGGTTGTTCGCTATTATACCAGTTTACAAATGACGACTATGAAATATCTTGCAACAGCACTTTTACTAACTGCACTTGCGATCGGTTCGAATGGCTGCTCGAATGAGAAGGCGAACGCAAAGAACGACGTTTCGCAGAAGAAGGCGGACGACATGACGCCGGGCTTTACGACCTTTGAGGATGCGTTCGCAAAAGCAAAGGCGAACAACAAGATGGTGCTCGTCGATGTCTATACCGACTGGTGCGTATGGTGCAAGCGGATGGATCACGATACCTATCCTGACCCGAAAGTTCAGGCGGAGCTTTCAAAATATTTCACCGCAGCAAAGCTCAACGCCGAGTCGACGACCGGCCGAACCTACAAAGGCGAGATCAACACCGAGCAGCAGATCGCCAGTCACTGGGGAGTCTCGGGTTACCCGACACTCGTCTTCATGACAGCTGAGGGCGAAGTGGTTCAGGAAGTCCCGGGCTACGTAAGCGCAAGCGAATTTCCAATGGTCCTGCGCTACATCGGCTCAGGCGATTACTTGAGGAATAAGGACTACCAGAATTGGAAGAAAGAACAGCCCGTGCCTGAAGTGATTACGGACAGCAAAGGCTGAGTTAAGAATATCCAAGCATCGTCCACTTCAGCTTCCGTGAAGGAGACGGACCGATATTGTGATGTAACCTTTAGCCGTCTCAAGGGTTCTTAGAGATTGAGACAAACAGTCCAATCTTGAAACGATGAGGTCGTCCCGCAAATATTTGATTCTTGCATGCATGGTGTTCCTCGTTGGCAGCTCCAGCCATGCGCAGGATTATCATGGCATTCCGTCGTATGGCTGCGATTTCTTTCTTGGATACCTGACTCCGATTACTCACACCCCTTATTTTAGCGGTGTCACGGAGTCGACATCGCTTCTCGTCAGTTCCTATTCAGCCTCAAATGTGGTCACGATAAGCTACTTCGATAGCCTTGGTCACGAAGGGCAATCTATCACGAAGGTGATCCAAACCGGGCGCACGGCTCAAATCTCGTTCGATCGTCAGCACCTTCGGCCAACTAGGCTCGGGGAGGTTGCTGAGTGGAAGGCGATGCACATCACTTCACGCGATCCCATAAGCATTCAATATTACAGCCAGGGCTCCTGCACTGGCGAACTCTTGCAAGCGATCCCGACAGCAGGTTTGGGCAAGCATTATGTCATCGCAAGTTTTAATGACAATGGCATCGCGTTTAACCCTGGCTTTATTAACCGCGACTCTTCAAGCGGACAATTTATGATCGTAGCTCCCTATGACAATACAACCGTTACCTACACCCCGACATCAACGACGTATTCGGGTGTTGTCGGCGTAAATTATGGGCGGACTGCGAATGGCTCGTCCCATCCAAGAACGATAACGCTAAATCGGGGTCAGATATTTTTGGTCCAGTCGGAAGCACTTGATACTGCCGACATCTCTGGGTCGCACGTTATCGCCGACAAACCGATCGCCATTATCGCGGGTCATGAGCGCGCACTTCTCGGCGATCCTTCGCACGTTTGGAACTCACTCGATAATGATATACGCAATATGTTGCTCGAGGAGATGACGCCAGTTGAATCATGGGGCTCTGAATATGTGTCGATTCCAAATGTGCCGGCAGCCAATGTTGCGCGCTTACTTGTGAACGGTCGCGGAAATTTGTATCGAGTCTTCACAGCCGACACGCTTGGCGATGATGCGGTCAACTTCTTCCTCGATGCTTCACCGTCGACTGCTTTGCTAACCCAGTATCAGCACCCCGTCACCTCATTGGCAAATGTCACAGTGCCCGTACGTATCACCGCTGCGCATGGTCGAAAGATCTATGCGGTGATGTATGATTATTTTCAAGGCCAGCATGATAGCGATCCAGGCTCATTGGTTGGGAAGGGAAAAGGCATCACACCACAGGATGAAACAAGCTACCGGTTGCCGACGGAATCGAATTTAGTGCCGGAGACGCATTGGCAGCGTGCCACCGCCTTTAAAATCCCGGCGCAAAGCGATTACAGGAATGCTCAGTGGATCAATCTGATAACATACGGCAGCGGTGCAGATAGTATCACCCTCTCAATGAATGGACTGCCGGATATGAAGCTGCTATCGCTTCCGCACGATTCGATGACAATTCCCGGACGCTCCTCCGGCGCTGATAGATTGGTCGGCTTTCGGTTTCGACTCGCCTCGGGAGATTACTTTCTTCATTCGTCATCCACGCCATTCGTCGCTTATTCTTACGGACGAACTGAGGGACAATACAAAGACGGCTAGGCATACGCTGCACCTTGTGGTCAGACGTATGGCAGCTTGAGCGGCAGCAGTGTGCCGGTGATTCGCGCTTCGCAAAGCTGCGCATCCTGGCAGTTGACAGTTGCCGAGTCATCCCCAGCTCAGGATGGGATCGCCGAAGTGCTATTGCTTAACGATTCGATCGGCATATTCGGGCAGGGAGGTCGTGTCAGCACAAATTGCAAGCTCACGTCGCTTAGCCCATCGTTCGTTGTCGGAGTTCTTAGCGAAAAGTTTTTGCTTGCCGTCATCGACCCTAAGCAAGATGCCAAAGCTTATGTGTACGCCGTCGATGGTGCGGGCAATGATACTGTGATCACGCAGACCTACACCGCACCTCGCCTCCAGCTGGATCTTACGCAGCTTTCCGCGTTGCGAGGGATTCGTGTCGGTAGCGATACCTGCATCACTCTCACACTCCACAGTGACAGCGTTGATGTCGACGTAACGAGTGTGGGTCTAAGTGCAAACGCGCAATTGAAGTTAAGCGGCATCACGCCAGCGCTGCCGGTAATTTTGCACAAGCATGATTCGCTGACGTTCAGTATGTGCTTTGTGCCGGTCGATACTTCGCTTCACACCGATCCGCTCATTTTTCATCTTGGATGCTTTGATGATTCATTTTCGATCAGAAGCTCCGGTGCCTCCGCTGCAATCGAAGCGTATGATCTTCCGCTCGGCGACGCCCTCATCGGTGATTCAGTATGCATGTCTATGCCGCTCGCCAATGTGGGAAGCATTCCGCTTACGATCTTCGAGAATTTTACGATCTCCGATTCGGTACATTTCAGGATCAACGACCGTTCGCAATTCCCAGCAACGATTCAGCCTCACACTTCTATCACCGTTCGCGTTTGCTATTATCCGACTTCGGCCGCATTCGATTCAGCGATCATTGTGTGGCCGACCGATCTGGCAGGTGCGTTTGCCGATAAGCAAAAAGATAGAAGCGTCCTGCGTGGGCATGGAGTAATACACCTCGGAGTGGCACAAGGAAAGGGAACTGGAAATGGGTGGAGACTGAATCCAAATCCTGCCTCGTCCGGCGAGATGAGCCTCTATCCACCAGTGGAGATCTATGGTGAGGAAGTTAGCATAAGCCTGCTCGATATCCTTGGCCGCGAACGAATCGCGCTGCCAAGCGTGCGAGCAGGGTATGGCGCCATCTATCTCTCGACAACTTCACTTGAACGCGGGACCTATTACGTTCGTCTCGGAATGCGAAGCGGCGTCGCAACACTCAAAATAGTGCGTTAAGATTCGTTTGATGCGAACATTCTACCTGCCCAACCAGGCGGCCTGAAGGCGCGCGGCTACCCGGGGTTTGTCGTGGCGATATCTGCGACCTACGCGATCACACCGGCACTCCCATCGCTGGTTCGCCTTGATACAGCGGCTTTTCGAATACTCGGTATTTTTTGTAGGCGGTGCCTTGCATCATTTCGGCGGCACGGGTCATCATTACGTTGTCTTCGAGCACCCAGGATGCTTCGCCGAATTTGATGCCGTTCTTGCTGGAGCGCTCCATGATCTCGCGATAGAGCATTGCGTCAACCCCGCGTCCACGGTATTGTGGCATGACTCCGAGCAAAATGATCCGGAGCGTATCGATCTCCTTCTTCTTTGTCATCAAATTCTTGATCGCAGTGGGCAGGTTCATTGCGCCCTTTGGGATCTTCGTGCCGGCGAGGAATGCCTGATTGATGTCGGGCACAACGAGCGAGAATCCGATCGTCTCTTTGTCGCCGTTCGCTAATGCTTTTTCTGCAAAGAGAATATATTGCGGCTCGATGATCTGTTTGAGTTCGCCGGCGAGCATCGTGATCTCTTCGCCCGTCAGCGGAACAGCACCCCAATTTTCTTCCCAGCCTTTCGCATAGAGATCGCGGATGAGTCCGACCTCTTCTTCGAAATGCTTCATGTCGATCTGTCGGATCGTCACACCCGAACGCTCTTTGAGTGCGTCCGTCACGCGTTTAAGTTTTGGCGTCAGGCTCTTCGACTGATCGATCTGCCACGCGAGCAAGTCTTTGATCTTGCCATAGCCAGCAGCTTCCCAAAGCTTCGGATAGTATTGCTTGCCATAGGGCATCATCATCGCGGGCGTATGCTCGAAGCCTTCGACGAGCAAACCAACTTCATCGTTGATCGAGGGACTCACCGGTCCGCGCGCCCGCTGCATGCCGTGCTCGCGCAGGAAATTTTCGGCCTCGGTAAAGAGCGTGTTGGCGATCAGTTGATCGTCGACCGATTCGTAGAAACCGATGAAGCCGACTTTGTCGCCATAGATCTCGTTGTGCGCATGGTTGACAAACGCGCCAATTCGCCCGACGATCTTGCCATGATCTTCGGCGAGGAAAAGCTGATGTGTCGCGTGTTTATAGAATGGGTTCTTCACTTCGTCGATGAGACGCATGCGGTCCATTTCAAGCGGCGGTACCCATTTTGGATCTTCGGTATAGAGATCCCATGGAAGTCTCACGAACTTGAGTTTATCCTTGCGGCCGTCGACTTTGTGAATGTGCACGGAATCCTTCGTCGCGAGCGTGCGAGCAGTGCTGCGTGTTTCATCGGCGTCGACCGCCGTCATTTCATCTTCATCGAGTACGCCAAGTTCTTCGCCGATCTCTTTGAAGAGTTCGAGGATGCGGTCGAGGTGATGCTTCTCATGCGTCGCCATAAAGCTTGTCCGCATCATCTGCATGCCGGGCATAACGCCAGGCGAGATGAATGCATTGACGAACACACCCGCATCGAACAGCTTGCGCCAGAAGACGAAGGTTTTGATGTCATCGCCGATGATGACGGGCACAATTCCGGTTTGTCCTTCAATGATCTTGAAGCCGAGCCGTTTGAATTCATTGCGCATGTAATCGGCGTTCGCGATGAGATGCTTGATGCGGTCCGGTTCTTCGCGCAGGATCTTGAGCGACATCAATGCTGCCGCCACGCTTGCCGGTGTGGGCGATGCAGAAAAAATAAGCGCGGCTGCGTTGTGCTTGATATAATTGATAACGCGCTCTTCGCCAACAACGAAGCCGCCCAGGCTCGCGAACGTTTTCGAGAACGTACCCATCGTCAGGTCGGTCTCTTTGACGAGATTAAAATGACTCGGCGTTCCGCGTCCGCCGACGCCTAAGACGCCCGTCGAATGCGCATCGTCGACCATAACGCGTGAGTTATATTTTTTCGCGAGCGCAATGATCGAAGGAAGGTCGACAATCTCACCAGAAGTTGAGAACACGCCATCCGTCACGATCAGCTTCGGTGCGTCGATCGGAAGCTTCGAAAGTCGGCGTTCGAGATCCTTCATGTCGTTGTGACCATAGCGCACAACTTCGCCGAACATGCCTTTCGACATCAGGTTACCCGCGACGATACACGCGTGGTTATCCTTGTCGCTGATCACATAATCGCCGCGCTGACACAGCGTAGGGATGACGCCCTGAGCGGTCTGATAGCCGGTAGAAAAAAGGAGGCACGCTTCTTTTTCAAAAAAGTCGGCCATCTCTACCTCGAGCTGTTCGTGCAAACGAACGGTGCCGGTAAGATATCGTGAGCCGGAGCAGCCAGTGCCATAACGTCTGATCGCATCGATCGCTGCTTCTTTTACACGAGGGTCGGCGGTGAGCCCGAGATAATTGTTGGAGCCGGCCATGATGATCTTGCGACCTTCGATCTGGACGACAGGCCCTTCATTCTCTTCGATCGCGCGGAAATAGGGATAATATCCGGCATCTTTGACTTCATCAGCACGGGTAAATTCGTAGCACTTCTGAAATAGATCCACAGGGTTTGTTCGCTTAAGTTATTCTGCACCACGCTCCGGAGAAAGTTCATAGCGGAGCGAGCTTGAGAGAACAAAGATAGCAGCGAACGTGTCCCTCAATACTAGCGTACGCGTTAGCTCGCGTTCGTGGACGAGGAGGAAAAGCTTCCCGGCTTATGCAGCCTGCGCTTGTACCGACGCCCTCACGATTCAGCTGTCGTCGGAATCGCACAGGCGAATCAGCGATATCCCCTCAAAAGTTGATCGATTCGAAGTCCGATCTGGTAAATCACTTCGAACGGGTAGCTCCCGCTCGTCGAAGCATGCCACCGCCGCCCATGCGCAAGCCAATGCCGAAGGGCAAGTGCATCACCAAAATTGTCCACGGCAGTTTTGAGATCAGCTTGACCGCGCTGAACTGAGACCACCCTCCATTCATGAAGAATTGCGCCCAGCGCGAGCCTACTTCGCTCGGACCTAAGCGAACGGAACCCTTCACTCTTACTGCGTAACGACCAAAAATCATCAAAAACAATTGCCTCGATTCTGGCAAGTAGTGCTAACGAGCTCGAATATTCCAGTTCTCTGCGGTATCTCTCGAACGTAGCCCGAATTTCCGCGAGCGAAGCATCAGTCAATCTCGCATCATGAATGTCATCGCCGACCTCGATCATT
>JBBSDW010000145.1:0-8219 GCA_038240295.1 Kapaibacterium sp. (SeqCode) | reverse complement strand
GGCGTCGAGGGTTCCAGACTTCGCACTTGCCCAAAGATGGATTTCCGCCTTCGCGGGAATGACAACCCGAGTTAAAGCTTGACCCACATGTGGGGTACGCTTTAGCTTGCCCCATCGACTCTCCAAAATCGAGAACATCTTAGCAGAGAGTGCGCACGTTGGTTCTGATTGCTTCGACTGAGGGGTAGTTTGGGACAAGCTAGAGCATGTCCCACAAAAAAAACCCTCGCTTCGTTAGCGAGGGTTTTTCGGAAATGTGTAGAAGAGCGCTTAGTGCTCAATCAGGAATCTGGCCGATGCGGTTGCGATTTTTCCGGAGCTGAGCTGGCCGGTTACACGTACAATGTAGGCGCCGGTGTTGGCTGTGCCGCCAGTGAGCGTTGAGCCTGACCATTTGTAGCTACCGGTGACGTCGTGCGCCTGCCAGACTGTTCTGCCAAGCAGATCGAGTACTTCGACATCAGCGTGACGCAGATCGCCCAGCGAGAGTGTGACAGCGCCATTGCTCGATGGATTCGGATTGACTCCGATTGCAACATGTTCGGTGGCAGCAATTGGTGCCACGCCTGCGGTCGTGCTTACGACAGCGTCGATCGGTACCGTGAGGGCGGTGATGCCGGCTTCGGTCGTGATCAGAAGCGTGTCGTGGTAGGTGCCGGACATGGTATCGGTCAGCGTGAGTTTGATCAGCAATGTGCCGTCGCCACTAAGATAAAACGGAATAGTAGAATCGGGCGAGACAAGTGTGACGGTGAAGTTTGTACCTCCGGAAAGCGAGATACCTTCGACCTTCAGGCGATGTCCCGAGTTATTTTTTACGCTGATATATTTATAGGTCGTGCCGGGCTTCGAAGCGTCGAATGAGATCGCTTGTGTCGTGTCGGGGGCGAGTACGATGGTCGTCGTTGTCTCGTGCTTTGCATACCCGCGGAGCGTCACGCCATGGTCGCAGTTGTCGCCGCCGTGGGCACCGAAGAAGTTGAAGTAGGCCTCGTAGCGCTGCTGTGCGGTCACGGTCGGCGCGAGGAAGGTTACGGTAAAGTGCGTGCCCGTGTTCGGCGCAAGTGTATCTGGGAACGTGATCCCCGAAACGCTCCAGACCGAGGAATCGCCGCCGAAGTTTACATGGGACAGGATCCAGGTTGCCGTCGAAGTATTAGAAATCTCGAACGTGCGGCTCTGGTGAGACCCCGAAGTGATAGGCCCGAACGCGCTTGTGTCACCGCTGACATGGAAGCATGTCGGCGTGGTCACGATCGTCGTATCGTGGACGCCATTGCCGGTGAGTGCGACATAGGTGACCTGCGAATGGCCGTGCACATCGGTATAGCTGAATGCAACAGAATCATGGTACTCGCGGGCATCGCCAGGCGAGAAGCAGACGTGGATCGTATCGAGAATGCCATGCGTCATCGTGAGTGGAAGCGTATACTTTGAATCGTCGAGTGTCCAGGCGGACGACGTGGTCGTCAGCGAGATGGAATTGAGGCTGATGCTGCCAGTGTCGAGCGCAGCATAGAAGATCACAGGCCGGCAGACGGTCGAATCGAGATGCGTGCCGGAGAACGTCCCGAGAAGGATCGCGTGCAATTGCGAGGCGGGCAGACCGGCGATCGTTGCGATGATCGTAACGTATTTCGTCGTGTTGCCGACAGAATCGCTCAATCGCAGCGTCGAAGTGAACGTGCCGGAGCCCGTGCCGAGAAATGCAACCTCAAAATAGCCGGTGTGCGTCGTGTCTGCACCGATGGTGATATCGCCGGTGAGAAGATGCCACAGCGATACATCGCTGGTGCTTAGAGAGGCTTTTAGGTGGATCGAATGTGTCGTCAGATCGGTGATGAGCACATTGACGGTCGAAGCGGATGTGATTCGGATCGTGTCATGCGCGGGCACAAACGTATCCGCAATCGACGCAGAGTGGGCGAGAGATAGGAAAAGTAGAGCCGCAAGCGCGCAATAGAGTTTGCGTTGAGCAATATTCGTCAAATGAATCAATTCTTTCATGAGCAGTATAAATGATTTAGTAACAACACCAGGCCTAAACGTTGCCTCCTGAAGATTAACACGCTGAATTGCTAAGAGTTACAATCCACCGCCTCGCTTGAGAAGTGCGCGGCGCTCAGTGGACGCTATAGACGACCTTGAGTTCGAGCGATTTTGGCTGCGGCGTCCCCTGACGGTGTTCCTGATCCTCGCGCTGGCGTTCGGATATCGCGCCCCCCGTCGCCTCTTCGACGTTCGCCACAGAGACGACATCACCCAGCGTCACACCCGAAGCCTTCGCAAGCTCTGTCGCCCGCTCGTGCGCATCGTCGAGCGCCGACTTGAGCAAACCTGCATCGGACGTTTCCTCGCCCGCAGCGCTACCCAGCGACACACTCGAGGCGCCGGCTGTCGTTGCCGCATCAATTAGTCGCGGAAGTACCTGATCGTTTTCGGCCTGGACAGTCAGCGGCTGCGAAAGCTGATAACCCGAGATCGTCGGTGGGACGCCTGGCTTCGAATAATCATAATTCGCACTCATCGCGACCGCCCCTTCGGTGATGTCCTTCTTCTCTGCACCGGCTGTAACGAGCGCCTGCTTGACCGATCGAAGCGCATCGCTCATCCTGGCAAAAGCAAGCGCAGCCGTCGCTTCGTGGCAGGTAACATTGATCTGGAGCGTGCGCTGTGGCGCGGTCGAGGCTTTCTCTGTTGCATGTCCAATCACAGAAATAGTACGAGCATTCTGCGCGGAGGCACTGCCCGCACAAAAAAGAATAGCAGCGAGAATCAGAAAGCGTGATCGAGAAAACATAGGCGTTGGGTGTTGAGCGATATCCAACGAAGATAACAAGATTCAAGAGACACGGTTCACATTTCGAGAAACATCAATGCTCATCCGAGTACAACGGTCGGTAAGGTCATCCTGAAGGAGCTTTAGCGAAATGAAGTATCTCATGGAATATTGACCTCAGCGTCAACCAGTACGCCAATGCGGATAAAAGGCAAGATTCTTCGTCGCGCTTGGAGTTGATGCAAAATGAAGGTGATCGGACGCTCCTCAGGATGACCGTTCTAATACTTCGTTCTTTTCGATATTCGTAGCCTCGTTGGATCGGTCGGTTCAGGCTGGATTCCCGCCTGCGCGGGAATGACAATATGGGAGATGATGGTCGGGTCTTTCGCTTTGTCGAGATTCGAGGTCGGGTTGAAACCCGACCTACGGTTGGAATTAGTTCATTGCATTGCATTACATTTGGAGTTTTTGGTTAGTTTCGAAATCGTAGAGGGTTTTTTGGGTGATGTCGGCGAGGGATAGTTGTTCGGCTACTTCAGCGTTCAGGGCCGAGAGTTTTGCCCGGGTGAGCCGACCTTGGGCGAGCGAGAGATCCTGGGATGTGATCTTGCCGGCGTCGAAACGGGCGCGGGAAAGATCGTAGGCTTTGATCGCCACTGCGACCGATTTTTTGGCGACTTCTACCTGCTTCTTGGCTGCTTCCAATTGTTCAATCGTCGAGCGTACTTCCTGCTCGACCTGCTGCTGCTTGACGCGTAAGGTGATCCGGCTTAGTTCGACTGAAGAGTTAGCGGCGTCCATACGATACGATTGGGCGCCCCAATCGAATAGTGGAACAGTCACAATAAATGAAAGCCCGCGATTAACGTATGGATTTTGCGTGAGTAAGGGCACGGTGACCGCATTTTGCGTCGCGCCAAAGGTACCAACGAGCGCCGCATTTACACTTCGAGTATTAGATAATCTCGAAACGGCAATCTCCTCGCGCTCGATGTCATAGGATGCACTCGTGACCTCCGGCCTGTTTGCGAGCGCTTGTTGAACTGCGATCTCGGGATCGATCTTAAACTTCACTTCAGGGACCGAATCGAGCCGAGCCACTACCGGCTCCGACATTGCCGATCCGATCGTCCGCAATAGATCGCGACGCGAACCAAGCAGCCTCCGCTGTTTGTCGAAAAGATCCGTCTGGGCGTTTGCAAGATCTACTTCCAACTGCAGCGCATCGACTTCCGCGATGAGTCCGGCTTTGAATTTATTATCGGCGAGTTCTACCGCCGCCTGACTTTTTGTGACTTCGTCCTGCTGGATCTTGAGTTCTTCCTGCGATTGATAAAGGGCGTAAAACTGGCTTTTGACATTATAGGTGATCGCGGCTTTTTGCCCGATGAATGACCACCGAGCAAGGTCCTGATCGATCTCGGCAATGCGGGCAGTCATCTTGAGTTCATTCGATTTTAGGATCGGTTGATCGATCTCGAAGGATCCGAGCCCGAGATAATCGTTTTGCGATGTGTTCGAAGTCGACCCAAATTGCGAGCGGTGGTATACGTTGCCGGTGAAGGAGATCGATCCGCCAGTCCAGAAAATTGGCTGCGTGATCTCGAGGCCGCCTCCAAAAAGACTTTCGTGCTGCCGGTACAGATCGGTGGTGCCAGTGACGGGATTGTAGATTGGAGTCGTGTTGTCGGTATAGATCGGTGCGCTGATCGTCAGATCGACGCGCGATCTGAGCGAGCGATTGACGGCCTCCGCATTGGCCGTAGCGATATCAAAGTTGCGCCTCGCCTGCATGAGCGATGGCGCCTGGTCGTAGGCGATCTTCAGGCATTCGTCGAGCGTGAGTTCGCGTTGTGCGCGGGCCGAGTTCGCGAAAGCAGCAACGAGACAACTCAGCGCAAGAATAAATCTAATACTCGGGCGATAGATAGATCGGATCATTCGTAGCGAAGGGCGTCGATAGGATCTTTACGTGCGGCCTGGCGCGCGGGATAGTAACCGAATACAATGCCGGTTGCGACGCTCACGCCAAAAGCGACGATGACCGATGCGGGCGTGATGACGGTGCGCCAGTCGGCGTAGGTCGAAATAAGTTTGGTCATAGCAAATCCTATTGCAATCCCGAAGAGGCCTCCGGACATAGAGAGAATAACCGCTTCGGTCAGGAATTGCGCGATCACGACGCGCTGCGTCGCGCCGAGTGCACGCCGGACTCCGATCTCGCGCGTTCGTTCGAGCACACTCGAAAGCATAATATTCATGATCCCGATCCCTCCGACGAGTAGCGAAATACTCGCGATCGCGATCATGACGACATTGAAAATGCGCTGCGTCGCCTGGCGTTGCTTGAGCAATTCTTCGGGTACCGTGATCGTAAAATCGTCGGCTTTGTTGTGACGGCGCGAGATGATCCGGCTGATGATCGAAGCTGCCGCGGCTGCGTCCGCATCTTCTTTTAGTTGAACGGTGATCTGGTCGATCTCGGGTGGGGGTTTGCTTTGCGCTCCAGCGCTTAAAGTTCTGCCATTAACAGTGACGCGGTCGCCATCACCCTCTGTGGCATCTTTTTCGCGGCCGAATTTCGATTCCGCCGTTGTGATCGGTACGAAGACATCGAGATTGATATCGCGTTCATTGGGCCCGGCAAATTTTGCAACATCGGGTTTTTCATCGGCAACACCGATCACGGTGAACCACTGATCGCCGAGTTTGACATGTTCGCCGAGCGCCGATTTGAAGGAGAATAATTTTTGCTTTGCGGCCGAACCTAATACGCAGTAATTTTCGATCTGCTCGAGATCGCGCGCCGTGATAAACCTGCCTTCGCGAATCTTCGTATTGAAGATCTCCTGATAGGCGGGCGACACCCCGATGACCGGCACATCTGCGTGCTCGCCACCATGGAATGCAAGTTTGTTATGCTCGGCGTTGGCTTCGACTTTTTCTGCAAAAGGACAGATCAGCGAGATCGCCTGAGCATCTTTCATCGTGAGTCCGACCGAATTTGTGACCTTCGTCTCGTCCTTCCCTTTTTCTTTTTCTGCTGCTGCGGAAATCGGTTTGATGATGATATTGTGCAATCCCATGACCGATATCTGTTCGAGCGTTTCCTGACGCGCCCCTTCGCCGATCGAAAGCATTGCGACCACAGCGCCAACGCCAAAGACGACGCCGAGGATCGTCAGGATCGAACGCACAGCATGTGCCGCGACAGATTCGAGGCTTAAGTTGATCGTCTCGCGAAGGTTGAGCACGCTCTCTCTTGCTATTATCTCTTGCTTGAGTATTTAAACTTTGGGCTTCGCATCTTTTTTCGGATCGGCATCTTTACCTGTGCCATCTTTGTTTGGGTCTGAGAGCGATACTTTTTCTCCCGGCTTGAGTCCCTTTGCGATGACGATAAAGTTATCGTTCTTGACTCCGGTCGTCACTTCGCGTTCATCGAACGTCGAGCCGCTGTCGACGTAGACGACCGTCTTGCCATCTTTTTCGAATACGGATTCGATCGGCACGCTGATCACATTATCGATCTTGCTGACGGTTATCCGCGCAGCGACGGTCATCCCAGGGCGCAAGATGGAATCGGCGCCGTTGATATCGACGACGACTTCGAAAACTTTCACGCTCGGATTATTCTCCTTCGCATTTCCGATCGAAGCGACGCTCAAGACTTTACCTCCGAACTTTTTATCGGGGAATGCGTCAAGTGTGATCTCGACCGGCTGCTCGTTCTTGACTTTGCTGATATCGACTTCATTGACTTGCAGCAACGCCTGCATGTGGGAGAGATCGGGCAGTTGCATGATCGGCTGACCGCCCCACACCTGGTCGCCTTTTGCAAGTTTTTTTCCGGTGTTCCAGCTTCGCTGATAAACAATAAGTCCCGAAGCAGGAGCGCGAACGGCGAGGCGTTCCATGTCTGCTTGTGCGCGTTCGAGGGCCGATTGCAATTGGGCGATCTTGAGTTGGAGATTTCCCATTTCGCTCTTTCCGATCGCCGATTTGCTCTTGACGTTCTCCTGTGCCTGTTGAAATGCGAGTTCGGCTTTGCGAAGTTCGAGCTGCGATTCATGCTGCTTCGATTCCGATTCGAATTTCATTGCATCGTTCGCGAGCTTGGCAAGTTCGAAGCTTAGCTTCGCATTTTCGAAGGCAATGTTCGCCTCCGATGCATCGGCTTTTTGCTGCACTTTCATCTTGTCCAGATCGGCCATCGAAAGCTTGAGCTCATTCTGTTTGTCACCGAGATTCTTTACCTGGTCGGCAGGATCGAACCTTACGACAAGGGCATCCGAGTCGATGGTCGTCCCTTCGGGCGCAAGGTACTGGATAGCAAGTTGCGACCGGCCGCCGGAAGCAAGCACCGGGGTCGTGATCGAGATGGAACGCTGCGATTGAAGTTCGCCGGTTTCGACGACGACGACATCGAAGGGTCCTTTCGTTGCTGTGGCAGTTAGTTTCGCTTCGGTCGATTTGGGAGTCAGCAGCCGGAAGATTCCATAGCCAACGAGGAGAACGATCGGTATCCAGAGCAATCGGAGATTTTTTCGTTCGCGCTTTTTTTGAACGATGACCGTCGTCGGTTTTGGGCGCGCGTCGCCATTTTGCACGCTGGGCAAATTTCTGGAAAGATCGGGCGCTCCATGCGCAGTTTTTGTTGGGGCGACGTTCATCGACTATGGCAAATTCACGGATCAAACACAACGAACAGCAGAGACTACCAAGTAACGAAGCGCCTGAAGAATTGTTTCAACCGGGCATTCTCGGAGTGAAAACTGGGTTCCATTATTGAGTTGTAGCCCGGCTTCTCGTCTGGGCTCTCACGTCGATTTGCTTCTTCTTCAAGCATCTACTATTATCCAACGTCCCAATGAACATCTTGAAGCCTGCACTCTGGGTCATTTTACTATCGGTGATATCGGGAACTGCTCATTCGCAGTGGAAACAAACTACGGATATGAGTGCCGCCTCCGCGTTCCTTGTGAACGGCTCCGATGTTTTCGTCGGCGCTTCCGGACTCGGGATTAAGCGTTCGGTGGATAATGGCGCAATCTGGGCTCCCTCGGCAGTAGGAATTCCGAACTTCGCGTTTGTTACCGCGCTGGGCGTCAGTGCTACTACGCTCTTTGCCGGAGTCGAATTGCACGGCACTTATCGGTCGATCGACAATGGTCTGAACTGGTCGGTGGCGAATGTCGGGATCGCTAATCGGACGATCGTGACTTTCGCGGCGTTGGGTAATCAACTTTTTGCAGGTGCGAACGGGGGCGCCGCGATCTATGTCTCGAATGATAACGGAGCATCGTGGAGTGCTTCGAATTCAGGACTCGGCGACACGAGTGTTTCAAAAATAACGGTGGTTGGAGGCACGCTCTTCGCCGGTACCTATTCGAAAGGCATCTATCGCTCGATGGATCAAGGCAAAACCTGGCTCGCT
>JBBSDW010000144.1:0-8296 GCA_038240295.1 Kapaibacterium sp. (SeqCode) | reverse complement strand
ACCGCCACAACTCAGAAGAAATCAGCGACGAAACCGGACCGTGTTTCGGTGATCACGCTTGGCTGCGAAAAAAATACCGTTGATTCCGAAGTGCTGATGGGTGGTCTGCGGCATACGGGTGCAAAGCTGACTGAGAACCCTGAAAAGTCGGATGTGATCATTCTGAACACCTGCGGCTTCATCGACAATGCAAAGCAACAGTCGATCAATGCGATCCTCGAAGCGCTTGAGTTAAAGAAAGAAGGCAAGGTCCGCGAGGTCTATGTCAGCGGCTGTCTTTCGGAGCGGTATCGGACAGAACTCGCGGCCGAGATGCCCGAGGTCGATGGTTTTTTCGGTACTCAGGATTTCGAGAATATTCTTAGAACAGTCTCGAAACAAGAAATCGGCGCGCCCGATCTGAAGTACGACTTGCTTGGCGAACGCATCCTGACAACGCCGAAGCATTTTGCCTATATCAAGATTTCCGAAGGCTGTGATAACCCATGCTCGTTTTGCGCGATCCCAATCATGCGCGGAGGTCACCGTTCGCGGTCGATCGAGGAGATCGAATTTGAAGTGATGATGCTGGCAGGGCAGGGTGTGAAAGAGATCATTCTCATCGCTCAGGATCTTACCTATTACGGTCTCGATCGCTACGAATCGCGCGCACTTGCTAAGCTGCTTCAACGTCTCGTCAAGATCGAATCGCTTCGCTGGATCAGACTGATGTACGCCTATCCCGCGAAATTCCCGAGAGATATTCTGCCGATCATGGCAGGCGAGGAGAAGATCGCGCGCTATCTCGATATTCCAGTTCAACACGCTTCGACGGAAGTGCTTCGCTCAATGCGGCGTGGCATCACACGTCGGGCGACCGAAGATCTTATTGGTGAGATCCGTCAGGCAGTGCCAGGAATCGCGCTTCGAACAACGCTAATCACCGGCTATCCGACAGAAGGCGAAAAAGAGTTTAACGAGCTTGAAGAGTTCGTTGCGACCATGCGATTCGAGCGACTGGGCGTGTTCACGTATTCGCAGGAAGACGGCACGACGGCGGACGAACTTGGCGATCCAATCACGAGCGAAGAGAAGCAATCTCGCCAATCCCGATTGATGGAGATCCAGCAGGAAATTTCGCTCGAACATAATCAGTCGAAGATCGGTCAAACTATCCCCGTCGTGATCGAGCGAATCGAAGATATTGGCTTGACGCATCAATGGGTTGGCCGAACGGAGCAGGATGCACCCGAGGTCGATAACGAAGTCCTGGTCGAGTGCGATACGAAGTTAACGATCGGAGAGATCTATCCCGTCGTGATAAACGACGCTTACGAATTCGATCTTGTCGGTACGCTCGCTGACTGAGTTTCGGGGAGCATTTTGGGTGCGAAGCGAGGTTACATTACGCTGAATACGCTCTACCTGAAATACTTCAATCGCTCGTTTTTTATCCGTACTGCACTTTTCCTTTTATTGTTTTTCATGATTGCGCCGCACGTTGCATGGGCGCAGATGCATTCCGTGCCTCCGATCCGTCATGAGTCGCGGCCGTTCATGGTCGACCTGATCAGTGTTGAGCGCGATCCGCCAAATGTAGACAGCGTCCGCCTCGATATTTACCTTGCCGTGCCTTATAGCTCCGTCTCTTTTCTCTACGCGGTCGATAAGTATGTCGCCGACTATGGCGTTGTTATTCAGATCACCGATAAAGCTGAGCAATCGCAGCTCAGCCGGCTTGTCGAAGATAAATATCAGACCTATTCGATCATTCGACCGACCGCGAAATATGGAGGTGGCAGTGAATCGGATCGTGCCGATGCTTCGCAGTATTCATTCGTACTCGCCGCCGATCACAAGTACGAAATCCGAATCGCCGTTCGCGATCTTTCGAACCAGCATGAACGCGATTCGACCTACGAACTTCACACCCCGAAATTTACGTCCGGCATTCAGCTCAGCGATCTGATTATCTATCGAACAAAAAAAGGTCAGCAGATCCTTCCGAACATTGGAAGCGAGATCGGAAATCTTCCGCAGTTTGGTGCAGGATTATTCGCGGAGCTATACCACTCTACTGCCAGTACGCAGTACGGAATTCTTGTCCGGTTGCTGGGGAGCGGCAAACCGCATGAAGAGTTGGGAAGATGGTCATCGTCGATCGTGGGTACCGGTGCCGAGCGATTGCCGCTGTTCCAACCACTCGATCTGCCCGAACTCTGGCTTGGCACCTACGATCTCGAACTAAGCCTTTTTGCAGACCCGCAGGATACGCAGCTTAAGGATCCAGAGCTGATCGCGAAACGGCGCCTTGCTGTCGCTTCGAGACGCATCAACGAATCCCTTCAGCATGGCATGCCGATCGCAATCGAGGATATCGACGAAGCGATCGACCAGGTCGCGCTGATCGCAAGCCCAGGCGAACTCGACTCGCTGCACGATGCCAAAAGTGCGACGGATAAACGAAAAGCGCTTGCAGAATTCTGGCACAAACACAAACCGTTTGGTGACGATCGTTCAAACCCGCCGATGGATGTTTTCTATCGCCGCGTACAATATGCGAATGAGAATTTTCGCGGCGGTCCTCGCGGCTGGCACACCGACCAGGGCCGCATCTATATTCAACTTGGCGCACCGAGCTACATCGACAAGCATCCGTACGATGTCAATCAAAAGCCTTACGAGATTTGGGAATACAACGATCTGAGCACACGATACGTGTTTGTCGATCAGTATATGTTGGGCGATTACCGCCTCGTCTCTGCACCACCGCCAAGCAATGTGTTCCTTTGGGAGCGCGAAAGTTACTAACATGGATTATTGTATTCTTACGCTTCCGTTTTCGCAAGGACTTTCCCAGATCGACGCAGCCTCCATTCTTGCGCGAGCGGTACGTGCGGCCGACCCTGCCTGCAAAACGGAAAATGTGATCCAGTATCCCATACTCGACGGCGGCGAGGGTACGCTTGAACTTTTGGTCACAACCAGACTCGGTGCCTTCCTTGAAGTCGAAGCCAAGAATTTTGTTGGAAGCGAAATCGTCGTGCCGCTTGGATTCGTGGGCGACGATCAGTCGATCGCCATCCTTCGCATGGGCTCGCTCCGCAATGAGGCCGAAAATTTTGAGAGGTGTGGCACTTCGTACGGAGTTGGCGAACTGATTCGCGACGCGCTCGATGAAGGTGCCTTTTCGGTGGTACTCTGTCAGGACGAACCACTCGCTGCCGATGGGGGCCTCGGTCTTGCGAATGCGCTCGGCGTGAAATTTTTCGATGCCAACGATGCAGAGCTTGATCTATCAAAACCGATCCAGAATTTATTTGAGAAGATCGCCCGTATCGACGCCAGCAACCGTCCATTCGAACTCCTGAGCGCAAGGATCTACCTCGCACAAGCTGCGGCTTCAACACTCGATTCTCTCTCCGATAGTCAGCGCATGAACGTAGAGCGCTTTGCGAGGATCGCTGCCGAAGGTGGGGCTGCAAGCCACGCGATCACCGAGTTCTACAGTCATAGCATGATCGAATTTGGTGCCTCGCTTTTTTTGCCATCGGAAATAAAAGAGGGGAGCATGCTTGTGCTTGAAGCGTCGATGATCGAGTCGAGGATCACCTCATCGAAGGCGATCACGTTTCTTTTATCAGTCGGGGATGCGCGACAGATTTTAGAAAGTGCGCCAGCTGCACTAAGTCATTTGATCGGTTTAGCGAGGTCATCTGGCTCTCAACTGGTCGTCTTTCTTGAAAATAACGTATCGGAAGCGGAGCTAACGAAACTCAAAAGCGCATTGCCTGCTCGATCGTTTATCGTTGCATTGCAGGATGCCCCGATCTTTTCAGCACCCCTTACTTCTTCCGCATCGGAGGAGACAGTGCGGCGCGACCAACAGATGCGACTGGAAAAACTGGTACCGATCATGCTCAAGAAAGCCACCGATGCAACGGCAGCATGAAGCTCCTGCTGCTCTGTTATCTTTTTTGTACTGTTAAGATTTGCTCGGCACAAACGAGCGACTCGGTCGACGCTGCCGACGAATATTTCGAGTCGCATCCTATCTCGCCACTGATCGGTCTCCTCGTGCCTGCAGGTATTCGGGACGGCTATCGGCTGCGGGAATATCTTGCAACAAGCGAATATCGGGAGTTGGCAAGTGGTGAAAGCCAGGCCGAACAGATGGACGACATCTATTTCGATGCGCTCTGGCTTGCACACGGCGACAGAACGCGGGCCGTGCTTGCTACCGCCTTCGGCGTCTTCGAGCATAGCACGATCCAATTACAAATGCCAGGGTTTGTCTTGCCGATCCCATTAACTTCAGAATCGCGCGCGCACTTTGACGAACGAGTTCGCAACCTGCCTCAGCATATTTATTCGGACCAGATCAACGACGTCGATAAGCTGCAGCACTTTTTTTCAAGCGCGTGGCTTAAGCGCCTTTTTGGAATGAATTGGGTCGTATCGCTGGCGGGTGATCTGGTCGAGATCGGTGAAGAGGCAATGGTCGTCGGCGGCTCGAACGATCCTCGAGATAAACACGCCAATCACGACGGCATTAACTTTGCGCACGAACTCGACTCAAATTGCGCGCATGAACTCGAAGTCGCTCCAAGTAGATTTCTAACTCCCAATCCCTGATGTTCACGGGAGCCGTGGGCGCTTGATTCGTGTTCATAGATACAAATCTGCCGAATCTGCGAATCATCAATTCATGAATAGATCGCTCAGGGGACTTTGGATTTTCGTGTTGATCGTTTGCGCTGGCTGCAAGGGTGTAGGGTTTCGCGACACAGACGATGCGCGTCACCATGCGTCGGCTCAGATCGCAAGAGAAGTACTTACACAAGTGCAGGAAGCCATCACGGCCTTCCACAATGTGAATCATCGTTACCCGCTGTCAAACGAGGATCACCTCTACGACAGCATCCATCTTTATTTCAAAGAGGCGCTTGATCCTGCCCAGCTTTACCGCAACGACGGCGGAAAAGGATTCTATATCGCCATCGGGTCTCGAGCGAACAAACTGATCTACCGTTATCCGCCGACGGTCGGTTCGATGGAGTATACGCTGTACTGGGTCGGACCGAACAGCGTCGATGAGCAGGGAGAAGGCGACGATCTTGTTGCATGGGATACCTCTGGAGCGAGCACGAATTTTCAACGGAGAAAACTTGTCGATCTTCGAGGAGATAACCATCCCGTCGAACTCATGGTCGTTGAATCGGGCAGCAATGTGTTTCGCGATTCCGTTCGACTGATGATCAAGGCCGGCGATTCGATACTGTTCACCGAGCGGTGGCCGCTCGATGCATACGTTGTACGCCGACCTGAACTGACGGATGACGAGCGCAAACGGATCGTTCATGAAGAATTGAGCCGGTTGCTCGATCCAAGTGAGTTCGTACCTACCGACTCGCTCACGCAACAGGATTGGCGTATATGGGCCGATCTTAAGCCGAAGTCGCCGGAGGCCGCGGAGATCATGAAAGAAAATCTGCCGATGTTCAATTTTTATACAGGCGCCGGCGGCTCCGAGGGAATTGTCTGGTCTCCGACGAGAAAGATGTTCATCAAGGTATGGAAAAGCGTTTAATCTTTTTTCTTGCGCTTGGAATCCTGCTGTTCGCCTCACGTGGCCGGGCGCAGATAGGTCAGGATAGCGCATGCGCCGTTCCGAAATTCGATTCGGTTGCCCGTCAACAGTTCGTACTCGATTCTCTGGAGCGATCCGATTCCATTTATCTCGAACGGGAACTCCATTCCAAACAACTGGCGAACATGCGCCATTATCATTTAACAGGCGATACGAAACCGGAAGTGCTTCGCATCGAGGGCATGATCGTACCGAGGACAAATGATATCGTGCTCCATTTTACGATCAACTCGGCATCTGGAAAGATCCTCTGGAATGAACGCTGGAAGGGCGAGGGATATTTTGATCCTGCGGACAACTTGAACGACACGATAAAACTAATTCGCGTGCGCCACGTGGTTCATGCCTTCTTCGCTAATGAAAATTTCACTCCGATCGATTCGGCAAGACTTTCCACCTTGTTCGCAGATGCATCCCCTGCAGACGTCTTGCCAGCATCCGAGGCAATGAAAGAACTCGAAGTATCGAGAGGCATTGTCTACAACGTCTTTCGGTCGCGCGATTATTTTTACGGGATCATTTGGCTGCCGTCGAAACATAAATTCGTGAGACTCTGGAAAAACTGATGATCCTCTCAAACAAAAATCCCGAGTGGCTCGGTAGATCGGTTCTCGAAGAGATTCTCGTCCGCGCCAAAGCCGATGACACAGCGAGTTTCATCTATCTTGTCCCTACACGCGCTCGTGCGCGCGATGTCAACGCAATGCTTATCGAACGCTGCGCCGGTCAGGCGTTGGGCGGACTTTCGATCACGACTCCGATCGACCTGGTCTCGAATCTTCTCCATGCGATCGACCCTGGCATCACGCTTCTGTCGGATGCCGAGATGGGCGTGTTTCTTGAGCTATCGATCAAGCATTTACTCGCGGAAGGCGCGCTTCGTTATTTCGAGCGAAAGACGGTGCTCTCGGCCGGTATGCCGATCGCGCAGGGAACATTCGAACAGATCCTGAGCACGATCCGAAAACTTCGTGAGCACGATGTACTTCCCGGTCAGCTGCAAACGGAGATCGAACGGCTCGAGCAGCGCCGAGGGCGTTTCACGGAAATCGAACGAGCGCGAGATATCCGTGCGATCTACATGGATTATCTTGACTTGCTCGGCGCACAGTTCGTAGATACGTATGGGCAGTTCAGATTGCTCAGGGATCTTCTCGACAAAACGGGTACCGTCGGCGAGCCATCGATGCGCTTGCGGGCGGCGTTAGAGCAACCGTACCCTGGCGTTCGCGATATTTTTCTCGAAGGTTTTATTCGGCTTGAGCCAAGTACGTATTTGTTGTTGCGATTGCTCACTGATGAAGTTCGTCTTGTGATCGAACTGCCCGAGTGTGGCTCGAATGAAAAGTTGTTTGCACCGATCAAACGTCTTGAGAGGGAAGCTTTTGCCGCTGGGTTTGTCCATTGGTCAACGCCGGTCATGCCTAAAGCCGAATATCCGGGCGCACGGCTTCGAGAGGAAGTTACGAATGGCGAGATAACCGATTCCTACATCGAAAGTATTCGAATCACAAAATCGCAGGACCGCATTGCCGAAGTTGAAGTGATCGCACGCGAGATCAAACTGATCCTTGAACGCGACCCCGAAGCACGCGTAAACCCTTCACGCATTTGCGTTGCGTCGTATCTCGAGCGAGAATACACGATGCTCTTTCGCTCGGTCTTCGATCAGTATGGAATTCCCGCAAGCATCACCGATCGCTACCGGCTGGAACATGCGGCGCTCACCTCCGCAGTGATCGCTGTGTTCGAACTTGTTGAAAACGGTTATCGACGCAGGGAGCTTCGCCGTGTGCTCGCATCGCCCTATTTCAGGTTTCAGCGCGCGGATGGCATGCTGGTCGATGCCGTCAATTTGCTCGACGTTGCAGAGCGCGAACGGCTTAGCGGTCCTTGGGAAAAATGGCAGTCGCGGCTTTCGACGCGAGTGCTGCAACTCGAAGATGAGATTGTCAACGCAACCGATGCGGGCGACGAACGCGATGCGCGAAGACTCGCAAGCGAAAGAACGGCCGCGATGATTGCGCTGAAAGATTATGCGATCGTTACTAATATCGTCGGCTTTTTTCAGAAGCCGCTCCGTCCAAGCGGATTTCGCGCAGCGCTGCTTCGTCTCTTTTCGGAACTTGGCGTCGCAGAGGCCATCTTGCGAAATGGCGATATCGTACTCAAGGAGAATGCGCTCGAGCGCGATGCGCGCGGCTATGGTACGCTTGTAAAACTCGTCGAGGATCTGACCGGTATCTTTACCTTGCTTCAGGTCGAGGACAATGAAGAGCCACTCGAATTTTATCTCGAACGCTTGAAGACCGCCGCGCAGATCAAGCGATTCACTCCTCGCTTCGATCCTGGCAGCGTGTATGTGACTTCACTCGAACAGACGCTCGGGCTCGAATTCGACTACCTTTTTATTCCGGGCCTTGTCGATGGAGTCTTTCCCTCGACGTTCGAACCGCAAGTGTTCTTGCTCACGGCATTGCAGCAGGATGCGGAGCAGGAAAAACTCGAAGAGGAGCGAATGCTCTTTTTTACTGTCATCACCAAATTCAGAAAACAGCTTCATCTTTCATGGCCGCAACAAGGCGATGGAGGGGCGGAGCAAACCCGGTCCTCGTTTCTCACGCAACTCATGCGAGACCTCAAGCGCAAAGAAGAAGACGAACTGGT
>JBBSDW010000143.1:0-8301 GCA_038240295.1 Kapaibacterium sp. (SeqCode) | reverse complement strand
GATTATTACATCCTGACGACCGCCGAAGCCTCGAGCAACCTCGCACGCTTCGATGGCATTCGTTACGGACGCCGCGCCGAGGGAAGTCATTCGCTCGAAGAAACGTACGTTCGCTCCCGCACCGAAGGCTTTGGCCGCGAGGTCAAGCGGCGCATTATGCTCGGTACGTATGTGCTTTCATCAGGCTACTACGATGCCTATTACAGCCGCGCACAAAAAGTACGACGTCTCATCACGCAGGATTTCAACAATGCATTCGAACACTGCGACGCGCTCCTGACGCCGACGACGCCAACTACCGCGTTCAAGTTCGGTCAGAAGTCCGATCCGCTCGCGATGTATCTGAGCGATATCTTTACTGTCAGCGCAAATATCAGCGGCGTCCCTGCGATCAGCGTACCGGTGGGCCTCGACCGGAATCGTCTTCCGATCGGTGCCCAGCTGATGACGCGTTCGTTCGATGAGTCGACGATGTTCGCGCTTGCAAAAGAGATATTCGTCGATGTGCTTGCCGAACTGCCGATCTAAAAACGTTTGTATAAAAAAAGCTCGCTTAATTTTAAGCGAGCTTTTTTTGAAAACAACTTACAAGATGTGGGGCAGTGATCGAGTCTACAACCCCATTATTTTATCACTTCGATCTTCTGCGTGAGTGTCACGCCTGAAGTTGTGACTGCGCACACGTAGGTGCCCGCCGCAAGCTCGCTCGTGTTGAGTTTGAGCGTGTGTTCGCCTGCGGTCATGTTCGCCTCGGCGAGTCGCTTGACTTCACGTCCGATAAGGTCGTGCAGTGTGACAAGCGTAACTCCGCCCTTGACGAGGTTGAAACCGATCGTTGCCGAGCCCGCCTGCGTTGCAGGGTTCGGGAAAATATCGTGCAACGTCGCAACCGCGTTCGAAGGTTGATTCGTTGATGTAACTCCGAGCGTTAGAAGGTCGAGATAATACGCGCCGCGCCCGAACGTCCCTGCAAGCAAAATAGGATGTTTGCCATCGGCGCCCGGTTTGACCTTGATCGTCAGCACCTGCACCAGGGGCAGGTTCGCTCCGATCGTTTGCCACGTCACACCCTGATCGGTCGAATAGACGACACCGAAGTCGGTGCCCACGTAGAGATTCCCATTCGAAGGATCGCGTGCAATACTGTTGCACGGAAGATTCGGAAAATTCGTCGCGGGTGCAGTCCAGGTTGCTCCACCATCCACACTCATAAAGAAGTGTTTGCCTCCGCCGGAAACGGCCCAAACATGGGTCGGATCACCAGGGTCGCTTGTCATTCCGTTGATACTTCCACTCGCGCCAGTAACTGTCGCAGCAGTCCAGTGGCTGCCGTTCTGATCGAGATCAGTGCAACGATAAACCTTCCCGCCAGCGCCCGCCCATGCGATCGTCGGATCGGCTGGAGAGACATGCACGACCGAAGCCGAAAGCGAAGTTGAACTCTCATTCGGGAAGCCATCATTTCCGCCATTCGTGCTTACGTAGATATGGCGATTTCCTGCATAGGCCACCGTTGTACCATCCGGAAACACATCCCACGGTGCATAAAACAGCGCGCCTTCGTTAAGCAAGTTCTGGTTGCTAATGAAGTTTTTCCCCGTGCCGCTCGGCGAGTCCAACCACGACTTTCCGCTGTCATTTGATTTCTGAAAATCGGCATAGACATACGTCGAGTACGCGGTCTGGCCATCATCGGCGATCCAGAGGATACCTGCATCTCCACCGCGCGAGAAATGCGAAACGTTCTCGTGCGAACCCTCGCGAAGCGCACCATTATCCTGCGTGCCGCCAAGAACGTAGGTAAAGGCAGGGTCGGCGTCGATGCCGACGTATTGAAATGTCGAGACAGTTCCGTTCGATGAAGAAACCCATGATTGTCCCCCATTGGGCGAAACGAACACACCACCATCGCAAATCGCGTAAAGAGTGTTCCCGTTGTATTTCAAGCCATGAATATCCGCGTGGACGTATCGGCTGTCGGTCAGATTTGCGGTCCAGTAACCAGAATGAACGAGGGACTTGCCGCTATCGCTGGAATTCCAGACGTCGATCCCGCCGACGATGACCTGGGACGAGTTCTGCGGATTGACAGAGATCGCATTACCATAGTAACCCTGCGTGTGCAGGTAGTCGCGATGTGGATAGCTCGTTGCTGTCTTTGGATCCTGGTCGGCGGTTTGGGGGTTGGGCTCCGTGTTGCATGGGTTCATGACTTTCCACGTCACACCGTAATCCGTGCTCAGTACGATACCGTACGTATTGCCACCATTTGCGACGCTTGCGTAGATCATGTTCGGAGAACTCGGCGCGATCGCAACGATCGTCGTGCCGATGCTACCTGTTCCGCCAGTAGGGGCGGCCCACTTCGTCCACGTCTTTCCTCCGTCGGCCGATCTTGAGACACCGCCGGACTGTGCGCCGACATAGATCTTATTCGCATCCGTTGGGTCCATTGCGATCGAAACCGGATCACCGAGATTTGTGACTGCCTTGGCCCAGGTAGCTCCGCCATCATTGCTCACCTGCAACCCCGCTCCATTGCCTGTGGCAACGAGAACGTGCTGCGAGTTGCCCGGATCGACGACGATCTGGCCAACGGTGCTGCCCACGACCGACGTGCTTGCAATCAAATTCCAGCTTAATCCCCCATCCATCGACTTGAAAAGACCCTGGCCGCCCGGCGTACTGTAACCTCCCTGCACCTCGCCGGTGCCAGCATAGAGGATCTGGCCATTGTTCGGATCAACCGCGACCGAGCCCATGACGAGCGTCGGCATTTTGTCACTTAGCGAAACCCAGACAGGAGAGTTCGCAGTGATATCATCGGTCTTCCATACTCCACCCTGTGCTGCAGCGACGTAGACGATCTTAGGGTTCTGCGGATCGAAGGCGATGCCGCGAAGTCTGCCAGAAGTGCGCCCTTCCAGGCTTCCCCCAACGGGCTGCCATGATGGGATCGACGATTCCTTCAGTGAAACATTACTGCCGAGCGAACGGATCGACTCGTAGCCGATGCGCTCGATCTCGTCCCAACTTTTGTCGCTGCCGCTTGTTGCCCGCAAACGCCAGAATTCGCTCGCGGCCTTGTTATGCGCGGCATCGTTGTCGTTGGTATCGTTTCCGATCGCCGACCGCGTGCCGGCTGGCATATCGGCTTCCTGCGCGGCAGCGATGGAATGGAAACTCGTAGTTAAGAAAACAGCGAATGCCGCTGAAAGAAGTAAACGAAGTGAAATTGACGAAAATGGACGCTTCATCGGATGCTTAATTTATTCACAAAAAATCGTGGATTCTGTCGACACCGTGACTTACCCTTACTACGCGAGAGCGGGTGTCAAATTACAGGTGCGGAACGCTTGAAAACTCAGGACTTAGGTAACACAGGATCTTGGTTGAGAATTCACTTGGCGCACGAGGGGTCAGGGAACAGCGAACGGGGAACAGGCTGGATAAAATCATTCAAGGAAAACTTGCAATCTTGCCAATCATTCAGAAGTTATAGAGCTGTAGTCAAAAGCTACGTCGGTTATTATGGCCTTCCAAGTTGGACTTCCAGCGGAAAGTCAAAGCCCCATCCTGATCGGTGGGGCTTTTTTTATCTCGGAAACGTCTTGAGGCCATAGCGCCAACCCTCACCTTGTTGGATTTTGTGCCGGATTACCGCAAATGGAAGGTTTTCTTGAGACGGAGCCAACGTGTATCGTGAGATTGGGTAGGCAATTAGGTCAGTAAGCTTGGTCCCTATAACGTTTTCCTTTTTTTGGCTTGAATTCCAACGAAAGATCGCCCCGTTCGACGTATCTCTCATCAGTCCAGGTAATTTCCAGATCACTCTCGGATTTTCCACCGAGCTGACCCGGAACAGCGTGACTTACCACCGATAGCGCCGTTGATTGAAGATGATGCTTGCGCCGTGACTGTCGAGCATGAAGGGCATTTCGCGGTATTCTTTGAGAGCGGCGCGGACCGAGGCCTGTTTTTCTGGCGGGACGTATAGCAGCAAAAATCCGCCGCCGCCTGCGCCCGCAACTTTGCCGCCCAGCGCTCCGCCTTTGAGCGCGAGATCATACATCCCATCGAGCGTCGGATTGCTGATTCCCGAGGCAAGTCCGCGTTTGAGCATCCAGTTCTCGTGGAGAACCCTGCCAATATCATCAAATTGTTTTTGACGAACGGCACCGTCGATCTCTTTACCCAGCGCATGGATCTTTTCGAGGTTTCCACGACGTGCTTCGGTGTTCTCGCGCTGCTCGTTCAGAATTTTCGCGGCCTGCCGCGTAACATTGGTAAAAAAGAGCATTAAGCGTCCGCCAAGATTATGACGCTCTTTTTCGGTGAGATCGATCGTGTCGGTGGTTACCGATTCCGAATTGTGAAACGTGATGGCACAAAGTCCGCCGTAGGCAGCGATATATTGATCCTGTTTACCGATCGGCTTCTTAAGAATTTCGATCTCGATCTGACATGCCTCTTCTGCAAGTTGCTGATGCGTAACCTGCCGGCCGAGATAGGTGTGCATCGCGTTAAGCAGGCCCACCGTAAGGCTGCTCGAAGATCCAAGTCCCGAACCTTCAGACGGGATATCGGCGAAGGTGGCGAGTTCGAATCCGGAATGCAAACCCGTCATGAGCGCCGACTCGCGAACGAGTTCATGCTGGATCTCCGCAGCGTTATCGACGATTTCCTTACGAGCGGCGTAGTTCAGATAGACCTTGTCATCGAAACGTTCTTTGATCAGGACATAGACGTACTTATCGATCGCGGTCGAAATGACAAATCCATCGGAATCCTTATAAAAGGCTTTGAGATCGGTGCCGCCGCCGCCAAGCGAGATTCGAAGAGGGGTCTGACTAATGAGCATGTAATGGAACGAGGTGATAACTTGAGAGCAAACTCAAGGTGAAAATCAATGAACGCGTTCGAGCGCTTCGCGGATCTGCTGTGCGATATGCTCCATCTGTTCTTCGGGGATCTCACGAAAGATCTTCGGATCGGGAAGTTCGCCGTGGCCATCATCTTCGAATCGAGGAATGATATGGATATGCGCGTGCGGCACACCGATGCCGCCCGTGTCTGCGATGATCCAATCGGTCGAGAAAACTTCTTTCAGTGCAAGAGCGATCTTCTTTGTCCGCATGAAGATATAGCCAACATCGGCGGTCTCCATGTCCCAGACCCAGCGAAGATGCTTTTTGGGAATGATCTGTGAGTGCCCCGGATTGAGCGGATACTTATCGAGAAATCCGAGATAGTGATCGTCCTCATAAATAATGTGATGCGTGTTTTCGCCGTTTACTATCGCGCAAAAAACGCACGGCAACCCTTCAGAACTTTTCGTATCGGCCATTTCGCTTTAGTTGATCTCTATGCAAAGATACGGCGTGGGTGTCGGGTACCGGGTGTCGTCCCGAAGCGCGAGATTTAGCTAGTCGTTATTTTGTCGATCGCGCATCGCGTATCGATGATGTGCCATTTTTTTTACAAGTCATCTTGAAGGCGCCAGATTAATGATCCGGCTGCCTGAATTCTTCTGTGCCTGAAAGATCTTGCCTTTCGGATGCAGTGAGATGAATTGATAGGTAGGAGGTGCAAACCGAAGCTCGCGCTGCGTTTGGGGACGGGTTCGATGCGCATTCACCTTAGCGCATCTTCGATCGAGCGGCCTTCTGCGACGTGTAGCAAGTGATCGGCTGAAATCGAAACCCCTGTTACACTTCCATCGCCATTTGCTTTCCAGCGCTCTTTCATTGTTGTCACGTGATCGATGTCTTTGTATTCGATCTCCATTTCGTCGCCGTCAAGTAGCATCGTGCAAAATCCGTTGAAGCCGAGCGGCCGTTTCGGGAGCTTTGCTCGGCTCATGAGGTCAAGATTTTGCCGGTCATCGTAGGCTACAAAATTTTCCGAGGGATCGGGCTTTGGCTGGATGTTAAGATCGATCGGCATGCCTCCGTGACCGATGCACCTGCCGTAAGCGAGCACACCCGTTCCCTTTTGATATTTTCCGTAGACCGCCATTCGGTGCTCGTGTCCCCAGATCCAAACGATCGGACGTGTCGTGCCGAGCAGTTCGCCCAGTTGCTCGGCGGGCAGCATGAATTCATCTTCGAAGCTTGAATGATACTGGTGATGAGTCAGTATCACGATCCCGCGCTTTGTTTCTTCCGCAAGTTTCACAACACCTCGCAGCCACGACATCACCTCATCGGGAAAAGCGCACTTCGCGTTGATGAAGTACTGAATGAACGGATGGTTCTCCGAATTATAGGCCGTGTCGAGTCCGAGGATCAGCCAGTGATCGTTGCGAAGTGCGAAATAGCTTGCGTGCTGCCCGAGCATTTTACGATCGCGGCCGTTCGTGATCCCAAGTTTTGGAAGCAGATAATCGAAGTAACCGTGGCCCTGCGAATACATCTCATGATTTCCGCAAAGCGCAAAGCTCCCCTGGCTTCCGCGCGCCCACTTGACATCCTCGAAATAATTATGGATCGTCTCCTGCGGATTGCCAACGTAATACGTATCGCCCAGATGAATCGTATAATCAGGTGCCGAGCGCTCCATCATTCTGGCGACGCGGTCCGATTCGTCGGTGCCTGTCGCCCAGTCGGCAACGATACTAAGCTTGATCGGGTCGCTCGTGTGCTGAGCATTGCGCATCGGATAGATACCGGACTCGCCGGTGCCTTCGTAGGTAAGAAACGGATGCTTAGGCCCGGTCCGGCTTTGGAAATAATCTTTGATCCAGGTAAGCGAACCAGCACGAACGAACTGGATCATCTTCTCCTGCAGCGACTTCTTTGGATCGACACGCACCCCGCGCTTCACCGCTGCCTGTTTCGCGAGGACATGATTGACAACCGGAGACCGTATATCAACAAGCTCGCTATAATCCCGCCGCCCCGAAGTCTGCTCTGCCATCAAAGAAAGATAGGATAACGCCGAAAAACAAATCGCGTTCAATGGAAGCCGAAACAACCTCTGTCTGCATAAGAAGGTGAATACATGAGCAGTTCTTCCGGTTGTATCTTTCTGCTCGCTTCCAACAACAGAGCTATATTCTTAAGTACCAATTGCGAAACAAGGTACTCCTGCTTCTTTTGATGCTCCTTCCGCTCGGATCGCTGCGTCCGCAATGGACACAGTGCACGCGGTCCATGACTGCGAATCCAAATCCACTTAATGGCAACACCACGATTCACATTACAACAATTGACCTGGCGCACGCGGGTTGTAAGGGTCGTGAATATTCTCGGTCAGGAAGTCGCGCGACCGTTCTCCGGTGAACTGCAACCGGGAGACTACAGCTTCAACTGGAGTGCGAAGGGAATGCCACAGGGCACGTATCTATGTGTGGTCAGAGTAGGTGAGATCGTTCGCTATCTGAGCCTGGAGCTAACCAAATAGTTTAAGGAGGCTTCGGGGAGGCAGTTTTGTGCCTCGCAGCAAGGAACTTAGCACCGCGAATACCGTTAGAACCCCGCATCTTATACAACGTTTTTTCACGTGGGAGCCTCGTTTTTCGCTTGATTTGCGGCATTCGGGCGTTAGGACCACATAACCTCAGATACAATGGCAAAGAAGATAACGGGCTATATCAAGCTCCAAATTCCTGCTGGCAAGGCGAATCCTGCGCCGCCGGTGGGTCCAGCGCTCGGTCAGAAGGGCGTAAACATTCCGGAGTTCTGCAAACAGTTCAACTCCAAAACGCAGAAGCAGGACGGCATGATCATCCCGGTCGTGATCACTGTTTTCTCCGATAAGAGCTTCACCTTCATCACCAAGACGCCTCCGGCAGCAGTGTTGCTGCTCAAGGCTTCAGGGCTTGATAAAGGTTCGAAAGAATCGAACCGGTCGAAGGTCGGCAAAGTGACGATGGCTCAGGTTCGCGAGATCGCGACGCTTAAAATGCCTGACCTCAACGCATCTTCGGTAGATGCCGCAGCAAGCATGGTAGCTGGTACCGCCCGCTCGATGGGCTTAACCGTGGAGGGATAAATCATGGCTCAGCACGGTAAGAGATACAACAATCTTAAAAAGACGCTCGGCGAAAAGCAGGTCAATCTTGCGATCAAAGAAGCAGTCAAGCAGGTAAAGCAGCTTGCAACCGCAAAGTTCGACGAGTCTGTTGACATCGCGATCAAACTTGGTGTCGATCCGCGTAAAGCAGATCAGGCGATCCGTGGAACCGTGTCGTTGCCGCATGGCATTGGCAAGACGGTTCGTGTAACGGTCGTTACCCGCAATCAGGAAGCAGCGGCTCTCGCAGCCGGTGCCGACGAAGCAGGTTTCGAGACGATCCTT
>JBBSDW010000142.1:0-8402 GCA_038240295.1 Kapaibacterium sp. (SeqCode) | reverse complement strand
TCGAACGGCTCGCCTCGACTTCGAGCGGATCTTCCTCGGCGATATCGCGAAGCGCCGCAAATTCGGGATGACGATACATTGCGTTATCATCAAAATTCACCTTCGCATCGAGCGCGATCATCGTGTTTTCTTTCGTTAGCACGAGTGGGTTGATCTCGAAAAGAGAAGCATCGGTCTCTTCGTATGCTTTGTACAACGCACGTAAAAACTTCGAGCATTGCTTGAGCGACTCGCCGGAGAGGCCAAGCGCAAAAGCAAGTTCGCGAACCTGGAATTCTCTCAAGCCCACCGCGGGATCGATAAATACCTTGATGATCTTCTCCGGAGTTTCTTCTGCGACCTTCTCGATCTCCATGCCGCCTTCGGTCGAGACCATGATGACGTTCATTCCGGTCGAGCGATCGAGCACGATGCCGGCATAAAATTCTTTCTCGATGTTCACGCCCTGCTCGATGAGTAAACGCTGCACGAGTCGGCCTTCGGGCCCCGTCTGATGCGTGACGAGCGTCATGCCGAGGATCTCACCGGCGATCTGGCGAACTTCGTCGATGCTCCTCGCGAGTTTCACTCCGCCGCCCTTGCCGCGGCCGCCGGCGTGGATCTGTGCTTTAACAACGACGACGGATGTCGGAAGCTGTTGCGCCGCCTCGACTGCTTCCTCGACAGTATAAGCAACGTAGCCGATCGGTACCGGCACGCCAAATTGCTTGAGAATATCTTTGCCCTGATGCTCGTGGATCTTCATCTATGTCTCTGATTCTTTTCGGGTTCTGACAGTAAGGGTAATAACTGAATGCAAATTTACGTTACTTGTGGCACCGGGCCGCGTTGACTCGGTTTTGAAGACCTAATGGCCCATCTCGCATTTCAAAAATATTCCGGTGCCGGCAACGATTTTGTGGTGATCGATGCCGTCAATCAACAGGTCGCACTTGATGGAAATGGTCTTGCAACGCTTGTGCGCTCCGCATGCGACCGCGCAAAGGGTGTCGGCTCCGATGGGTTGATCCTGCTTGAACCAAGTGATGTGGCCGATTTTCGTATGCGCTTCTTCAATCCCGATGGAAGCTTTGGCGCACTTTGCGGCAACGGTTCGCGCTGCGCCGTACAGGCGGCGATCGATGCGAAGATCATAGCCAAAACTGAAACGAACTTCGAAGTGCTCGGTGCCGTGAACCATGCCGAACAACTTGCCGACGAGCGTGTAAAAGTTTATTTTCAGGACCCTACATTTATCAAGCTCGGATTCAGGCTTCGAATTGGTAGGAAAGATTTTGTCCAGACCAACTATGTCAACCTCGGCTCGCAGCACACGGTGACGTTCTTCGATGATCTTCAAAAACTTTCTGGCGGCACGATCGAAGATTTCGAGATCAACCGATTCGGTCCGCTCATGCGCTGGCAGCCCGACTTGCAGCCTGAAGGTGCGAATGCGAATTTCGCAGAGATCACTCGCGACGAAGCGGGCGAATACATTCGCGTGCGCACATTCGAACGCGGAGTCGAAGGCGAAACACTTGCATGCGGTACCGGCTGCATGAGCACGGCGATCGTTGCGGTGATGTTAAAACGAATTGGGACAACACCCGTCCGGCTCAAAACGCAAAGTGGCGAATTCGTGATCGTTGATTTTGAGCTCCAGTCCGAGAGGGTAACAAACCTTTCACTTGAGGGAAGTGCGGTGCGGGGGATGACGGGGATCATTCAACTTGGCTGACACGGTTCCTTTAAGTCTCCCAGTACGCAATCTGCTTTTTCACTTCCTTTAGTGATGTGCTTCCCGCAGTCGCCTTCATCGCAATACTTTTTTCCGGGTCGAGATAAGCATAAATATCTTTCTTGATCAGCTTCGAAAACGCTTTCAGAGTTTCGATTGGTATTTCTCGAAGCCCCATGTGATTCTCCTCAGCATGGCTCACAACCTTCCCCGTTACCTCGTGTGCATCTCGAAAGGGTAGACCTTGTCGGACGAGATAATCGGCGAGTTCGGTGGCCGTGAGGTGGTCGGATTGAATGGAAGCCTTCATCCTCTCAACATTATAGATGTTTGACGCGATCACTTCGGCCATGATCTCAAGTGATGTCGTCGTTGTATCGACCGCATCGAACATCGGCTCTTTGTCCTCCTGCATGTCGCGATTATAAGCGAGCGGCAAACCCTTCATGATCGTGAGCAGCGAAAAGAGATCGCCATACACTCGCCCTGTTTTGCCGCGGACAAGTTCTGTCATGTCCGGATTTTTCTTTTGAGGCATGATGCTGCTGCCGGTCGAGACGCTGTCGCTCATGGTGACAAACCCAAACTCGCGGCTCGCCCAGAGGATAAGCTCTTCTGCCATGCGCGACAAGTGCATCATGATGATGCTGCAGTTCGATGCAAGTTCGATCACATGATCGCGGTCGCTCACGGCATCGATCGAACTTTGAACGATGCCGCGAAAGCCGAGCGCAGTTGCAACCGACTTTCGATCGAGCGGATAAGATGTTCCGGCCAAAGCTGCTGCGCCAAGAGGGGAGAGGTTCGCTCGTTTTGCGCACTCGGCTAATCGCTCGTCATCGCGGCCAAGCATTGCGACATAGGCAAGCAAATGATGGCTTAGCAATACAGGCTGCGCACGCTGCAGGTGTGTGTAGCCGGGCATGATGGTCGTCAGATGAACTTTGGCTTGGGTGAGCAGCGCCGATTGAAGCTGCTTGATCGCTACCCGAAGTCCTGCGACGGCGCTACGCAAATAAAGCCGTTCATCCAGCGCGACCTGATCGTTACGACTACGGCCAGTGTGAAGTTTGCCACCGACGGGACCGATCTTCTCGATCAAACGTGTCTCGATCGCAAGATGAATGTCTTCCATTTCGTCAGTGAACTTGAACGTATTCGATTCAAGCTCCTTTGCGATCTCTTTTAATCCGCGTGCGATCTTTGCGGAATCCTGCTTCGAGATGATACCCTGCGCACCGAGCATCGCAACATGCGCGAGGCTGCCTTCGATGTCCTCGCGCCAAAGCTTGCCGTCAATGTGGACCGATTTAGAGAACTCAAAGGCCGGAGTCGAGAGCGGTTCTCGGAACCGCCCAGACCACAAAGCTTTCTTTGCCATTCAGTGCTGAAGCTGTTATCGCTATTCTACGTTTTAAGTTAGTGTTGAAGAAGCGATGCCGCGAATGCTTCGAACACCTTCGAGCCAGCGCCGGATGGGTTGCCAACTTCGCCGTTCACCTTCGCGTATGTCTTGATCGGCAGCGAATAGATCTTCGAGAATCCTTCGCTTGCGGCGTGATCAAATTTGTCAAGCTCTGTGTAGCTTGCGAGATTGAGATCATAAAGCGAATTGGGTGACCAGCGCTCCTGTACGGTGATGTTACCCTTGAAGAGCTTGACTGTCACAAATCCGTTGACTGGTTTCATTGCATCCGTTACGAAAGCATCGAAAGCCGTGCGAAGCGGTGTGAACCAGAGACCGTTGTAGATCAGGTCTGCATAATCGAGTGCGATCTTCGCTTTGTAATGTGCGGTTGCTTTGTCAAGTGTCAGGCGCTCAAGTTCACGAAGCGCGAAATGGAGCGTAAGCGCAGCCGGAGCTTCATAGATCTCGCGCGATTTGATCCCGACCAAACGATTCTCCACGAGATCCAAACGTCCGACGCCATTCGCACCAGCAATCTGATTTAGCGCCTGAATGAGTTCGACTGGAGAAAGTTTATGACCGTCGAGCGCTACGGGCTCGCCCTGTTTGAATTCGATCTGTACGCTCGTCGGACTGTCTGGCGCATGCTCGGGATCGGTGGTTCGCTGATAGGCATCGGCCGGGGGCACAACGCGCGGATCTTCAAGCGCACCGCATTCGATGCTCGTGCCCCACATATTCTCATCGATGGAATAAGGGCTCGCTTTTGTAGCCGAAACCTGAATGCCGCGACGCTCGCAATAGGCGATCTCATCTTCGCGCGAACGGAATTCCCATTCACGAACCGGTGCGATAACTTTCACATCCGGCGCAAGCGCAGCAATGCCAGCTTCAAAACGAATTTGGTCGTTGCCTTTGCCTGTGCAGCCATGAGCAACTGCGGTGCAATGTTCGAGTCGTGCAACTTCCGCGAGGACTTTTGCGAGAAGAGGACGACCGAGCGCGGTGGCCATCGGGTAAGAGCCTTCATAGAGTGCGCCCGATTTCAATGCTGGGAAAATATAGTCTTTCGCAAATTCTTCTTTGAGATCGAGAATGTAAACTCCTGCCGCGCCGAGCGCATGTGCTTTGGCTTCAACGCCAATAAGTTCTTTCTGCTGACCGAGATCACCGGTCACGGTGATAACGTCAGCGTCGTAATGTTCTTCAAGCCATTTGAGAATGACGGTAGTGTCGAGTCCGCCCGAAAATGCGAGTGCGATACGCTCTTTGCTCATTGTGTTGCTACTCTACTTTAATTTGCAGTTCTATAAATTTATTTGGCCGCGACATATTCGCGGATCATCTTCACTAATTTCTCGATCTTCTCTATGCTTCTGGGCGCCACGAAGATCGTGTTATCGCCCGCGAGTGTGGCGAGCACCAGCGGGCTATTCATTCCATCGATAAGTTCTGCAACGCCTTGTGCGCGGCCTGTAAGCGTTTTGATCACGACCATCGCCTCGTTGTATTCGATCGACTCGATCTCGTAACTCAGAAATGTCTTGAGCCGAACATCGTCGGCCGCATCGTTCAGTACGCTATAGCGTGCACCTTCCGAGCTATGGATCCTGCTCACGCCCATCTCCTTGAGATCGCGCGAAAGTGTGGCCTGCGTCACGTCAACCCCGGCCTTCCGAAGCACCTCGCCTAATTCATCCTGGCTTGGAATCGCACGCTTCGTGATGATCTCTTTGATCCGAAATTGCCTGCTCTGCTTATTCATTGCTTATGCCGTGACGGCTTCGTGTGCAGCATTCTGCCACTCGACCGGCTCATATTTTGGAACCCCAGTGAGATGGCCGACAAGCTTCGCGAGAATTGCTTTCTGCGCGTGCAAGCGGTTCTCAGCCTGTTCGAAAATTACGGAATGCTTGCATGTCATTGCCGCATGCGTGATCTCCTGATCGCGATGGGCCGGCAGACAATGCATGACGAGCGAATCGCTTACCGACCCGACGAGTAACGAATCGTTGATCTGAAATTCCTTAAAGATCGCTTCGCGCTCGCGGCCTTCCGTCTCCTGACCCATGCTCATCCAGACGTCGGTATAGAGCACGTCCGCATTCTCTGCCGCGGCCTTCGGATCGTTGACGCATTCGATCGTGCTCAGTCCGGCAGCGCGTGCCTTTGCAAGAATGTTCCTGTCGGGTCCATACCCTTCGGGATGCGCAAGCGCGAAGTGCATCGGGATAATACCGGCAAGTTCGATCCAGCTATTGGCGACGTTATTGCCATCGCCAATGAACGCAACCTTGAGATCCGGCGTGAGCTTGCCATGCTGCTGGATCGTATAAATATCGGCAAGGATCTGACACGGATGCGAAAGATCGGTCAATGCGTTGATCACGGGGATGTTCGCAGACTGAGCGAGTTCTTCGACGAGCGAATGCTCGAATAGCCTTGCGATGATCACATCGACATATCCAGAAAGCACCTGCGCGACATCGCTCACGGATTCGCGGACACCGAGGCCCACGCCTTCATTGCCCATGAAGATCGAAGATCCGCCAAGCTGCGAAACGCCAACCTCGAACGACACACGTGTGCGGAGTGACGGCTTCTGAAAGAGCAGCGCGGCAGTCTTGCCGAGCATCGGCTGATGGCGTCGCGTCATGCGAAGCGTATCGGTGAGCGATAGCAACTCGAACAATTCTTCCTGGTCGAGATCGAATAAACTTAAGAGATCTTTCTTCATTGCGCGTTGAGTGAAAAATTATTGAGCGAGAGCGTGTTCAGCGGTTGCTGATATTTCGTCGCGGATGATCTGCGTGCCGACGCCTTCGTCGGTGAAGATCTCGAGTAAGAGCGAATGCTTGACCTTACCATTGATAAAGTGGACTTTGTGCACACCGCCATTGAGTGCATCGAAAGCCGATTCCACTTTCGGGATCATGCCTCCTCCGATCACGCCCCACTCGATAAGCTGCTCGGCGCGGCTTTGGGTAAGCGTCGAGGCAAGTTTAGCTTCGACGATCACGCCCTCGGTATCGCTCAGGTAAACAAGCTTCTCGGCCTTGAGCGCTTGAGCGATCGAACCTGCAGCAAGATCGGCATTGATGTTATAAAGTTCGCCAGATTCCCCAACGCCAACCGGCGCAATTACTGGAATAAGACCTTGGCTAAGGAGCGAATTGAGGAAAGCGACATTCACCGTCGCGACCTCTCCAACGAGTCCCAGATCAACGCCATCATCGTTCGGCTGCTTTTGCGCTTTGATCAGATTGTTATCGACGCCGCAGAGTCCGAGCGCGTTGCCGCCCCACTGATTGATAAGGCCTGTGATCTCTTTGTTGAGGCTCCCGGCGAGTGTCATCATGACGACCTTGATCGTCTCCTCGTTCGTCTTGCGCTGGCCGTTGATAAATTCGGTTTCGATGCCAAGCTTTGTCGAGAGATCGGTGATCTCACGTCCGCCGCCGTGGACGATCACGATGTTGATGCCGATCTTCCGAAGGAGGGTTACATCCTTTGTGAACGACGCCTTGAGCGCCTGCTCGGTCATCGCTGCGCCGCCGTATTTAATGACAAAGGTCTTGCCCTCATACGTCTGAATGTACGGGAGCGCCTCGATGAGTACTTCCTCTTTTTGCATCATGAACGGTAGCTTGCGTTGATGTGCACGTATTCTTTCGAGAGATCGCAGGTCCAGAAGTTCGCTTTGCCCGTGCCCGCACCGAGCGAGATTGAAATGATGAGCGAATCCTTTTTGAGGATCTCCAGCGCGCGAGCTTCGTCGAGCACGATGTTGTAATTCTTGAGCAGCACCGGCATCTCGTCAAAATAAATTTCGGCGAGCGAGGGATCGAAATCTATGCCTGAGCGGCCACATGCTGCAAGGATGCGTCCCCAATTCGCATCGGCTCCATGGATCGCAGTTTTCACGAGGCTTGAATTGGCAACGGTCTTTGCTGCAGTTAGTGCGTCATCGTCTGTTAGCGTACCAGTCACCACGATCTCAACGATTTTGGTCGCCCCTTCGCCATCGGTGACGATCATCTTTGCAAGCTTGATGAGCGATTGTTCGAGCGCCTGATAGAAGATGGCATAGTCTTCATTCTCTGATTCGATCAAAGCATTCTTCGCCGCGCCGTTTGCGAGAATGGACGCCATGTCGTTCGTGCTCGTGTCGCCATCGACCGAGATGCGATTGAAAGATTTATTGATCGCCTGCTTGAACGCCTTGTCGAGGAGTGGCTGGCTGATCGCAGCATCGGTAGTCATGAATGCGAGCATTGTTGCCATGTTCGGTGCGATCATTCCGGAGCCTTTTGCCATGCCGCCTATCGTAATCGTGCCTGATGAAAGCTGCACATTGACAGCAAGCTCCTTGGCGTACGTGTCGGTGGTCATGATCGCTTCGGCAGCGTTATGACCGCCGTCCGTGCTGATGGCATTCATGATCTCGCTGATGCCCGTCGTGATCTTATCCATCGGAAGAAACTGCCCGATGACACCGGTCGAAGAAACGATAACCTGTTCGGTCCGAATGTTGAGCGCGCTTGCTGTGGCCTGCACCATTTGCCATGCATCCATCATTCCTCGTTCGCCGGTGCAGGCATTTGCAACGCCGCTATTAACGACGATCGCAGTGCATGTGCCATTGGCTTTTGCGATCTGCTCGCGACTTACGATCACGGGAGCGGCGACGGTTTTGCTCTGCGTGAAGACTGCCGAAATATTTGCTGGCACGTCGGAGACAAGCAGCATCAGATCTTTCTTGACCTTACGGATGCCGCAGTAAATGCCCGCTGCCTTAAAGCCTTTGGGTGCAGTGATACCGCCCGTGATCTCTGTCATGACGTCGCTTGTGATCTCTTGTTCAATTGCTGTACGCATTGGCTTCGGGAATAAAAATTAACGGAGCGCTTCACATTCACTGAAGCCGAACATCAGATTCATATTCTGCACTGCCTGTCCTGCTGCGCCTTTGATCAGGTTGTCAATGACGGAATGAATGACAAGCTTTCCGCTCTTCGTATATTCCGAAAATCCGATGCTGATCAGATTCGTATTCACAACGTGCTTGATCTCGGGACTTCCATTCTTCGCAAAGCGCACAAAAGTCGCATCGCCGTAATATTTCTCGTATGCTGATTCTATTATTTCGAGCGTAGAACCGTTTGTCAGATCAGCAGTGATCGTCGTAAAGATGCCGCGCGTGATCGGGATCAAATGCGGGATAAAGGTAAAGTTGGGCTTCACGCCGGTGATCGTTTCGAGTGCGGATGCGATCTC
>JBBSDW010000141.1:0-8523 GCA_038240295.1 Kapaibacterium sp. (SeqCode) | reverse complement strand
TGAGGATTCGGTGCTCGCTATTGCCGCTCGTCTTGAAGAACGGTCGGTTGTGCCGGTCGAGGTCAAACAGGAAAAATGCTTGACCGATCTCATGTTCGAAGCGTACCGTATCCATCGCGATCGAAAGATGACACCGCGAGCTCAGGCCGATAACATCAACAACCAGGTTGCGCTCATAACGCCCGAGGGTCACTTCACTGTTTTTTACGATACGTCGGGAGTGTGGGCCTGCACGCCGGAATACGCTCAATCAGTTGCTCGAACCGCCGACTCTGCGTTTGATTTCGAGATCACGACACTGCAGTATCCCAAGCCTCCGTTCACCGATAGCGATTCGACCTTTCACCTTCACATCGTCAACCAGCCGAATGGGATCTACGGCTACACGTCGCCAACGGATAACGGAGCATTAGGGGCGTCACCTTCCGGCCGAATCAAGCAGCGAACCTACATCGTGATCGATAACGATTTTTCGGAGCCGAGCTATCCGACGCACGGCAGCGACGCGATGCATATTACGGTCTTCCATGAGTTCCAGCACGTGATCCAGTATGGCACTTATGGTGTCGATCCGAATGCGAAGGATGCGTATTTCAAGGAGTTGACGAGTGTCTGGATGGAGATGCGCAGTTATCCAGCTGTGAAAGATTATCTTCAATATTTTGATTCTTATTTCTCGACGATCGATCTCTCGTTCGATGGCAGCACCGAGCGCGGATATGGGGAAGGGATCGTGCTGCAGTTTTTTGAAAAGCGATTTGGCGACGCTGTCAATCGAGAGATCTGGCAGCAATACAGCGATGCCCAGCCCGATCCGCTTTTTGCGATCCAGGATGTTCTTGCCAAACATGGCTCAAGTTTTTGCACTGAGTACATGCGCTTCGGCAATGCCCTTTTTTTTACGGGCAGGCGGTTCACGGGTGCGAGCATCTTTCCCGACGCGCGGTCATTTCCTGTCGATTCGCTAAAGACCGAGTTAGTGCAGCCAGGCGTTGGGACGGCGATTCCATTGGGCGCGGTGGTCGCATCGCTCAACTATTTTTACACGGGCTTTGGTCAGGATACCGTAGCCGTAACCGTGGCTCGAGATTCGAACCGCTCGATCATTTCCGATGGGACGATCACGATCGTTTCCCCGCGCCAGTATTCGGCCGTCTATCAACATCCAGAATCCTTTTGCGACACGATCGGCGGGTACACGCCGACTTCTGCTCTGGCATTTCCTCAACCGTTTATCATCGGCGGTGACGTTGATTCCGTTTCCATTCTTGCATCTGCTTCGGGCGGTGCGCCGGTTTCGGTCGCGCTCGATATCTATGGGATCAACATGGAGCTCATCGCGCATCTCGATAAACGGCCTCAGGCTTTCACAGGCGAATACTACGTGAGCTGGAGTGGCCGCGATGATAGTGGACGATTGGTGCCAAGTGGGATCTATCTTTACACGATCAATACGGATGGCAACCGGCGAGCAGGGAAGCTGGCGGTGGTCCGAGCCACAGCGCAAGTCCGTTAGGTCACAGACTGCGATAGATCGTAATTGAGCAGCTCATCAATAATTCTTCGACGACTTCGACCGTCCAATAGGAAGGATGCTTCGGGCTCCTTCGTCAAACTTCTCTTCCACTTGCAGCACAGTGGAGCGATTCTTGCTAAGTGAAAGAGCAGGGCGCAGTTTACGGTGCCACGAGATGCCTGGTCTGGAGTCGCCATTTCCAAAGCCAGTGGCAGGCAATGGAGCTTTCTCTCGATTATTCTCTTACAACTCGGATTGCGATCAAGTATGCGGATCCCCTCTTCAAATTTGGAAGCGATCCGCCATCAACTTATTTAACTCACCAACATAATGGAAAGCTCGAATCACGAACATAACGAGCACGGACGACCGGCAAGCGAATCCACGATTGAGGCAAAAAGGCCCAGGTGGAAAACAATTCACCACGATTGGCGCTTTTGGGTATTCGTGATCCTGATGATCGTAGCAATGATCGTCTATATTTCGAGCCAGGACTTATCGATAGGTGGCCCTCGCGGTCAGCGGCGGCAGCCGGTGCCAGAAAGCGTGGCGCCATAATCAAATTACTATAAAACGAAAAAAAGAGAGTGTCTATTCAAATAACCGAACAGTTGGGGACTAATCTGGTAACCGTCCATTGCAGAGGGAAAGTGCTGAAGTCGGATTATGAGAGCTTCGTGCCAGAATTCGAACTTCTGGTTAAGAAGCTTGGTAAATTACGCATCCTCTTCGATCTGACTGGCTTTGAGGGTTGGGAGCCGAGTGCGCTCTGGGACGAGATTAAGTTCGATGTGAAGCATTTCCCGGATATCGAGCGAATTGCGACCGTCGGGGAGAACAAATGGGAGGAATTTCTCGCGATGCTCTTCAAGCCATTCATCGCAGCAAAGACTCGATACTTCGATAGTGATCAGATCGACGAGGCGAAACAATGGCTTATGGAAGCATAGGCGCGTATCAGTGTCAAAAAGTAAGCGACTAGCGATGTAGCCGAGTGGACTGTGGGATGAAGTTAAGTTCGATACGAAGCATTTCCCGGATAGCGAGCGAATCGCGACCGTCTTGGACAACAAAGGGGGAGCAATTTTTCACAATTACTCTTCAAGCCGTTCATCGGACCAAGGACTCGATACTTTGATAGTGATCAGGTCGACGAGGCGAGAAAGTGGCTTGTGGCGACATAGCCATCCATCCGGTCAAACATACGGTTGTCAATATTGGGGTTTCTTTGTAACTCATCAGATGCAGTCCTCTTGTAACACTGCGACCGATGTAATCTAATATGAAGTCAAACGGAGCACCTTTACCAAAGCAAGCGAAGAGTACCGAGCAAGTGAACCGGCAGGCCGCGTATGACTTTTGGGATATTAGATTGGAATGGCGGCGTATGTTCGCCGAAATGTGGGGTACGTTTCTACTTGTACTAGTCGCTGCGGGAGGCGGAGTTGTTCGGGCCGTTAGTGGCGGAAGTTTAAGTCTGGCAATGATCGTGATCGCGCCAGGAATGATGGTGATGGCGATCATTTATTTTATGGGTACGGTAAGTGGCGCGCATCTTAATCCGGCCGTTACGCTCGCCTTTGCACTTCGCAGGAATTTCCCGTGGGCTCGTGTACCGGGCTATTTATTCGCACAAACGGTTGGGGGCATTGCTGCGGCGCTGTTCCTGCATACGATGTTCGGGGATGCAGGTGCTCTCGGATCTACGGTCCCTGGTGCTGGCATTACTGAGTTGCAAGCAATGGCAATGGAGATCGTGCTCACAACTGGTCTTGTGAATACGATTCTCGGAACGGCATCAGGCGCCCGAAACATAGGCACCAACGGCGCAATTGCGGTAGGTGCATATATTGCACTTGCCGGGATGTGGGCTGCCCCGATCAGCGGCGCCTCGATGAACCCGATACGTTCGCTCGCTCCAGACATTATTAGGGGCGATCTTTCCCATTCGTGGATCTATATTGCCGGCCCGGTCGCAGGGGCGCTTGTTGGCGTGTGCTTCGAATGGCTGCTCAAAGGGAAGCCAACCGAAGCAGGCGCGAGTGCTGCACAAGGAATGCCTGACGATGCGCAAGAGCAGCCAGCCAAGGGACGACGCTGAGAACTTTGCGAGTGATCATTTGGAACGTGAAGTCTTTGCATTCCAGACGCTCGAATTGCACACGAAAGGCTCTCCAACGCATCGCCCTATACTCGTGGCCTGACCGTGTCAGAATCCCCGTTTTCGAATTATGTCCGCGATGGGACCTACTTTCTTACGAACGATGGATTGATTATTGCAAGCTAATGTGATGCTCGATGGTCTTCTAAAGACATACCGATCCGCCTTTACAAGCATTCGTCTCTGATTCCCGCCATTCGAATTTATATATATCGGGAAAATCAAAATGAGAAAAAACACTTCGTTCGCCGCATCGATTTTCATTGCCATTCTTGTCATTGGCCTGGGAATCGCGTTTGTAATAAGCGGCGGTACGCCGGGTAATACCGCAAGCTTGTTGGTCGGGGTTCTAACCTTTGCAGTCGCCGTGGTGGTGGCTCTTGCAGTGAAGGTTGCGAACGAGTGGGACCGTGTGGTGGTCTTGCGATTGGGCAAATTTCGTGCGCTCAAAGGTACTGGATTGTTTTTCATTATACCCGTTATCGATGCGATTGCCTATTGGATCGACACCCGCGTGATTACCATGTCGTTCAAAGCAGAGAAAACACTTACAAAAGATACGGTGCCGGTAGACGTTGATGCCGTCTTGTTTTGGAAAGTTATCGACCCAAAGAAAGCTGCGCTGGATGTTGCGGATTACCAAAGCGCGATCGGCTGGGCATCCCAAACTGCACTGCGCGACGTCATTGGCAAGCGATGAACATGCTCTACGAGGGTCTGAAAGCAAACTCCACGATCGTCATTGTCCCCAGCAGTGCCGTCGAAACGATGCAGCTTGGAAGCATGGCAGGACTCACCGCTCTTACCATGGGATTGGGTCAGGAAATGAAAAAGAAAGAAGCGATGGCTGAACTCACGGGCGAACCTGCGAAGGACGTATGACCTCCCTGGCGGAATTCACCGAACCTCGGAATCGACCGTGTCGCTTAGCTATTCGCACAATGTGGCAACGTATTTCGTTTGATGTTCTGATGCCAGATAATTGCATTTGATGAAGTCTGCAAACGCACATATTTTATCTGTAAACAGCGGCTCCTCGAGCATCAAGTTCGCGCTGTTCGAAGTCGCTCCTCCGCTTCGGAGGGTTTTCGAGGGCGCGATCGAACGCATCGGGTTATCCGATAGCGCTCTTCGGGTCACAGGTGGTGATGCAGCTGACAATATTTCCCGGCCATTGAAAACAAATGATCGAGCGGCTGCGATTGAGGCTTTGATGAGCTTTGTTCAGGAGTTCGCAGGGGATTATTCCTTTCAGGCTGTTGGACACCGCGTAGTTCATGGCGGACCAAAATATTTTGAGCCGCAACTCTTCACCGATGCGATGGCCGAAATCCTTCGCAATTTCATCATATTCGATCCCGAGCATTTGCCGGATGAGATAATGTTGGCCGAAGCATTTCAAAAGCGATTTCCGAACGTCCCGCAAGTTGCGTGTTTCGACACCGCATTTCACCATGAGATGCCGCACATCGCACAGTTGTTGCCAATACCGCGGCGGTACGAGGCGCAGGGATTAAGACGCTATGGATTTCACGGGCTTTCGTACGCATATCTTCTCGAAGAACTTGCTCGCGTTGCCGGAAAAGACGCTGCACAGGGCCGTGTAATTCTTGCCCATCTCGGCAATGGAGCGAGCCTTGCTGCTGTGCAGAATGGCAAGTCGGTGGATACAAGCATGGGACTTACGCCTGCTGCTGGAGTACCGATGAGCACTCGCTCCGGCGACCTGGATCCGGGACTGGTTACCTATCTTGCTCACTCAGAAAATATGAGCGCGAAGGAATTCAACGATATGATCACTTTAAAGTCGGGTTTGCTCGGCATCTCGGAGACCAGTTCCGACATGAGAGAGCTGCTGGACCACGAGTCCGATGATTTTCGCGCAGCAGAAGCTGTGGCAATGTTTTGCTATGCGGTTAAAAAAAGGATCGGCGCGTACGCAGCCGCGCTCGGTGGGCTTGACACTCTTGTGTTTTCTGCCGGTATCGGCGAACATGTGCCGATCGTTCGCCAACGGATCTGCGACGGACTTGGATTCCTCGGAATAGAGATCGACAAAGTGCGAAATGCTTCAAATGCAGGGCTGATATCAACGAATGCCAGTCGCGTGCCGGTCAGAGTAATTCATACGGACGAACAACTCATGATCGCCAAACTCGTTGCCGAATATTTGGCCCTACATAAATAATAATTACTTTAAGATATGGCTGAAAAAACGCTCTCTCCAGAATTGCTTCATAAAATAAACGCCTACTGGCGCGCCGCAAATTATCTATCGGTCGGTCAGCTTTATCTCTATGATAACCCCTTGCTGAAAGAGCCGCTGAAGCTCTCGCATGTCAAGCCGCTGGTGGTCGGGCATTGGGGGACGACGCCTGGACAGAACTTCATCTATGTGCATCTGAATCGGGCGATCCAGAAGTATGATCTAAATATGTTCTATATCGCGGGACCTGGTCACGGAGGTCCGGCGCTTGTTGCGAATACATATCTTGAGGGCTCCTATAGCGAGATTTATCCGAACATCAGTCAGGACGAAGCCGGGCTAAAAAAACTGTTCACGCAATTCTCGTTTCCGGGCGGAATATCGAGTCACGTTGCGCCGACCACACCAGGTTCGATTCACGAAGGCGGCGAATTGGGTTATTCGCTCAGTCACGCGTACGGCGCGGTCTTTGATAATCCCGATCTGATTGTCGCTTGTATTATTGGTGACGGCGAAGCCGAAACGGGTCCATTGGCGACAGCCTGGCATTCGAACAAAGTCCTCGACCCGATCACCGATGGCGCAGTCCTTCCAATTCTGCATCTCAATGGATATAAGATAAGCAATCCGACTGTACTTGCACGAATCGAGCATGAGGAGCTGGAGCAATTCCTTTGGGGCTGCGGCTGGACGCCTCATTTTGTCGAAGGCGACGATCCGGATACGATGCACGAACTAATGGCATCGACACTCGACACAGTAACCGAGGAGATCAAGAAGATCCAGAATGAAAATCGCAAGTCAAAAAGCGATCAAGACATGAAGAAAGCGACGAGTGGAGATTCGTCGTTCAAACGTCCGCGTTGGCCGATGATCGTGCTGAAATCGCCGAAGGGATGGACCGGGCCGAAATTCGTAGATGGAGTTCCGATCGAAGGGACCTTCCGCTCGCATCAGGTTCCGCTGCTTGTCGATGCAGCTCATCCCGATCATGTTGCGCAACTCGAAAGCTGGATGAAAAGGTACAAAGCCGAAGAGCTTTTCGACGAGGCTGGGACGCTCATTCCTGAGTTAGCCGAACTTGCACCTAAAGGTAATAGACGCATGGGCGCAAATCCCCATACAAACGGCGGACTGTTATTACATGATCTGAAAATGCCCGATTTCAGAGTCCACGCAGTGAATGTTCCTTCGCCCGGTGCTGTCGATGCGATGGATACGTTCGAGCTGGGTAAATTTTTGAGCGATGTGATAGCGCTCAATCAAGAACAAAGAAATTTCAGGATATTTGGACCCGACGAAACGCTGTCGAATTTGCTTAATGCCGTTTTCGATACGACCAACCGGCAGTGGGATGCGAAGACAGAAAAGAATGATGAATTCCTCGCGTCACAAGGCCGCGTGCACGATTCGATGTTGAGCGAACACCAGTGTGAAGGATGGCTCGAAGGGTATCTACTTACCGGGCGGCATGGGCTGTTCAATTGCTACGAGGCTTTCATTCACATTATAGACTCGATGTTCAACCAGCATGCAAAATGGCTGAAAGTAACTTTGGAGCTTCCCTGGCGACGAAAGATCGCATCGCTCAATTATCTCCTGGCATCTCACGTATGGCAGCAGGATCATAACGGTTTTACCCATCAGGATCCCGGCTTCATCGATCACGTCGTAAACAAGAAGGCCGAGATCGTGCGCGTCTACCTTCCGCCGGATGCGAATTGTCTGCTATCGGTATTCGATCACTGCCTTCGGAGCCGGCATTATGTAAATGTTGTCATCGCAGGCAAAAGGCCGATGCCGCAATGGCTTACAATGAAGGAAGCAGTAATTCACTGCACGGAAGGCATTGGTATTTGGAAATGGGCAAGCAACGACAATGGCATGGAGCCTGATGTTGTAATGGCTTGCTGCGGAGACACTCCTACGCTTGAAATTCTCGCAGCGGTTTCAATACTCCGCGAACATTTGCCGGAGCTAAAGATCCGCGTTGTGAACGTAGTCGATCTGATGAAGCTTCTCTCCGCCAGCGAGCATCCACATGGCCTCAGCGAAACAGAATACGATGCACTCTTCACCAAAAATAAGCAGATCATTTTTGCCTTCCATGGGTACCCGTGGCTCGTTCATCGCCTTACTTATCGACGGGCTAATACAAACCTCCACGTTCGGGGCTATAAAGAAGAGGGTACGATCACTACGACGTTCGACATAAGGGTACAAAACGACCTCGACCGGTTCCATCTGGTTCAGGATGTTATAGATCGCCTACCAGTCTTGGGCGATAAGGGCGCCTATCTTCGGCAGATGATGCAGGATAAACTGATCGAGCATAAGCAATACATCGACAAGCATGGCATGGACATGCCAGAAATCCGTAACTGGAAATGGGGCGTGAAGAAATGAACCCTCCGAAGTCGTCTGCAAGCACGTTTCGGCCACCGCGCGAGATTTTTGACGAGCCTGACGTTTTGCTACCGCTTAAGAAACCTCACCCAACCTCTCCTTCGCAGGAGAGGAGATTTTATTGATCGTTGCTGGAAGGTGAGGGCGGCGGCTTTCTTGCGATTGTCGACGCTGGTGTAGATATTTTTTGGCTCCACAGCTGGCTCCGCCGATTTTAAAATAAAAGCCTCTCCT
>JBBSDW010000140.1:0-8542 GCA_038240295.1 Kapaibacterium sp. (SeqCode) | reverse complement strand
GGATTTTCTCGACGATCTCGTTGACCGCGTTATCACGTTTGGCAATGGAAATGTAAAAGCCTACCAGCACGACCTCGATCAATATCTCGACGATCTTCACGCCGCCGAACTTGCGCGCATTCAGCAAAAGCGCTCGCAGGCTCGGATGGAGAAAAAAGAACAGCGTGCGGAAGATATGCCTTCAGTAAAAGAAGTAAAACAGGTCAAGGCTCCGGCTGCTCCGCGCGAAGATCCGAAGGAACGGCGCCGGCGCGAAGCCGAAGAACGCCAAAGAGGCGTCAAAAAGGATAAACCGATCCGCGAAAAGATCAAACGCTTCGAGGCAGATATTGCGCGACTCGAACAGGAAAAGCTAAAGATCGAGGATGCAATGTACACCTCAGGATATTACGATGACAAGGAGCGCGTCCGAAAAGATAGCGAACGTCACGTGCAAATCAAGACTGGACTTGAAAAACTTTACTTCGACTGGTCGACGCTGAACGAGGAACTGGAAAAGATGGCCGCGAACTAACGACGCATTCCATGCGAGTCGCGCGCATCGAAGCTCCACAATAATTTTGTTCGCAACCGGTCGAAATATTGATTCTGCTTGCGGTGCAAAAACACGACTGGATGTTCGCCTCGCGAAACAGTTACCGAAGTCGGAGTCCTTGACACGACTTCTTCCTGTCCATCTGCAACGATAAGTGCTCCCTCACTCTCTTCGGAGGTCACGCGGATCGAGATCGTCACATGATCCGGCACAACGACAGGCCTGACGTTCAGTGAGTGCGGCGCGATCGGCGTGATAATCAGCACTGGGCTCGACGGCTCAACGATGGGGCCGCCTGCGGAAACTGCATAGCCTGTGCTTCCTGTCGGCGTGGCAACGATAAGCCCATCGGCACGAAGGATGCCGAGTAACGCGTCGTTGACCCGCAACTCGAAGGTAAGCATGCGGGTCGAGCCGAAGTTATCGACGACGATCTCGTTGAGTGCTGTCAGGCTGATCTTACCATCGATTGCTGCGGAGATCGAACCTCGGCGTACGCTTACACCTTCACTTCCACTTCGATCGCTTACGACAACAGCGCAAACGATTCTCCGCTCCTCTTCAATGAGTGTCCCTGCCACGAATTCATCAATAAGTTCGGCGATCTCCTCCGGTTGATTCTCTGCGATGAAGCCGAGCTTGCCCAGATTTATGCCGATCAACTTTGCTTTTGAATTGCTCCGGACGATCGCGCGGGCGACTCCGAGCATCGTCCCATCGCCTCCGAGCGAAAAGATCAGATCGGAATTACCGCAGACGTTCTGAAGATCGTCGGAGCTGCGATTGCCCACGTGGAGGTCAGTAGCGCCCGAGATACAAATTTCCGAGTGATTCGTTTTTGTCTCGAGCGCTGCAAGCAATCCGTCAAGCGCCGCTTGAGCACCTGGACGAGCGGCGTTGACAACGATCCCGATCTTCACCTTCGTATTGGCTTAGCGAACAAGCACGAGCGGTAACTCACAACGCTCTGCAGCGCTGGTAACGATCGCGTGATAGCTGCCTACCGAGAGACCCGAGAGATCCATCTGATAAAGATTTGCTCCGGCGTTTGCCGTGTAATTCATGCGACGCAATTCGCGTCCAAGAAGATCCGAGATCACAATGACGACGGTTCCGGACGTCTTTGCATAAAAATTCACGAACGCATGATCGGTCGCAGGATTTGGATACAGGCTCGAATTTGATTGTGGAAGCGCAGACTGCCACGTTTCGATCGTTACTTCACCCAAATGATGTTCGGCGCCGTTCAGATCGCGCTGCGTTAGGCGATAGGTGCTCTGTTGCGTTGGCGCAGCGTAATCCTCATACGAGCATGTAGCGTCCGATGCATTCGATTGCGCGACAGGACTCCATCCAATCTCGACGAATTCGCCGGCAGCGGTTTTGCGCTCTATGGAGAATCCGGCGTTATCCGTTTGCGCAGTCACGCTCCAGTTGATCACTGCGCGATGCTCGGAAATTCGCTCACCGCTTAGCGAAACGAGTTCTACCGGCAACAGCGAATTCGATGTCATGAGTATCGTACCCTGATTGCCGCCGACAAACGCCGTTGTGCCCGAGGCGATCATCGCACCGTAAAGGTTTTGTGTTATATGCGAATTGTCGACGCTCCAGGATGTGCCTCCGTTCGTCGTCTTGAGTATCGTGCCTGCATCACCAGCGATCATGCCATTGACGTCATCATGAAAGGCAACGTCGCGCAGTGTGAGATTGCTTGGCGACGTTATGCTTGTCCAATGCTGTCCGCCATCTGTCGTGCGCCAAATATTACCAACCACACCGACAGCGATTCCCGTCATGGCAGTTGCCATCCGTACGCGATTGAGTTGCGCCGTTGCGGCAGTAGATCCGGCTGACCAGCTTGCACCTGCGTTCGTCGTATAAAGCGAAGCCCCGCCATATCCAACGATGGCTCCAAACTTCCCGAACATGTCCACGTCATAGAAATTCTTCACAACAGGAGACGATACACTCGTCCAGGTGCTGCCCTTGTTCGTGCTGCGATAGATCGCACCATTTGCGCCAACAGCCATACCGATCGAATCCATTGTGATCGAAATCCCGAGAATGGTCGTGTTCGGTATCGCTTTCGAGACCCACGTTTTTCCTGAATCGAGCGTAACGAGCACACCGGCACCGGTCGTAGATATCAGCCCAAATCCAGTTCGCGAAAATTGAATGTCTGTAAGTTGATTGTAGGTACCAGTGATCGAATCCCTTCTCCAGGTTAGACCGAGATCCTTGCTCGAAAATAATCCTCCGAGATTCGATGAGCCATAGTAGTTACCGTTAGGCGACTGGGTAAGAGCAAGTACTTGCGCTCGACTACCCGAATCGAGTCGCAACCACGTTAGTCCATAATCGGTGCTCTTTAGGATCACACCAGCATGGCCAACCGCGAGTAGCGTACCGAGATGGGTGGAATCGGTCGTACTATCGACCCGGTTGAGATCTTCAGTTGTACCCGAAGATGGAAGTGTCCAAGTATTACCCGCGTCGCTGCTACGAACGATAGCACCACTGCCGCCGACAGCAACCACATATTGGCCAGTGAACAACACACTCTTGAGCGGTGCGCCCAAACTGGTGAAATTCGTATCCCAGATAATAGAATTTGCAAGGGTATAGCGGTGCTGCAAGTATCCGCTATTGCCCACGATCCACATGTCAAAATGGTTGAGGGCCAGATCATTCAGCGATTGTCCACTAGCGATCGTCTCAGAAACCCATCCGAACGCTCCAAGATTGTTGCCAACAACCAAATGTCCGTCTGTGGTAACTGCGTAACCGGTGATGCTGTCGAGCTTTAGACCGGTCATTCGAACATGGAGAGTATTTGTTTGCTTGATCCAGCTTGCGCCTGCATCCGTCGTCATGTAAGCGTATCCAGAATCTCCGACAACAACGATGCGCTGAGCATTGTATGCCGCGACAGACCAGAAAGAATAGTTTTTTCCGCTCAGTGATTTATTACTCCATGTCGCTCCGTTATCGATCGAGCGATAAATTGCGGCAGAGTCGCCGACGGCCCAGAGGGTATCTACGAATCGCGTAGCCGAAAGCAATCGCTCTGCACCGACGAAGATCGGCGTAAGAAATTTACCGCCAACACGGCGGATCGTGACGCCTTTGTCGCCAGCGACCACTGCAAGTGAATCTTTCTTGATCGTCAATCCATAGAGGTCGCCGCCTTGCGGTCGGGGATTGACGAAATTCCAGTTCGACTGCGCGAAGATCGTTGTGGCACAAAGCGCAACAACACATTGAACGAGAACAACGGAGAAGCAACGTTTCATGATCGTAACCGATAGAATAAAACTTTCAAAGTTTGGGGCGAACCTTGCCCGACACAACCCAGATCATATTATAGTGACCTTCGAGCGGCCTCGACCGTGTTCATGAGGAGCATCGCGATCGTCATCGGTCCCACTCCGCCAGGAACGGGCGTTATCGCACTCGCTACCTCACTGACCAACTCATAGTCAACGTCACCAACAAGCTTCGTGCCCGATTTAGTTGACGTATCCGCAATACGGTTCATCCCAACATCGATCACTACCGCGCCCGGTTTCACCATGTCGGCCGTGATCGCTCTCGGTGCGCCCATTGCGGCTACGAGGATATCGGCATGTAGGGTAAATTCTTTCAACCGAATTCCTGCGCCGGTATGCGCAAGGGTTACGATGGCGTTCGTCTTCGGCGTCTTTTGCACGAGCAGCATTGCAAGCGGTTTGCCGACGAGATTCGATCTCCCAACGATCACTACATGTTTTCCCTGCACTTCGATTTTTTCGCGGTAAAGCATCTCTACGACTCCCGACGGGGTGCACGGTGCGAAGTAATGTCCGGTCGCTGTCGCAAGATGTCCAGCGTTGACCGGATGAAGTCCATCGATATCCTTCGCTGGATCGATCGCTTCGATGATCCGTGCTTCACGAATATGTTTCGGCAGCGGAAGCTGCACGAGCAGTCCGTGAGTTTTATTGTCGGCATTGACCGAGCGGACAACGTCGATCAATTCTTCCTCGCTTATCGTGGCGGGAAATCGAAGCGTCTCATGCGAGAATCCAGCTTCTTCTGCAGCGATGCCTTTGTTGCGAACGTAGACCTGTGAGGCGGCGCTCTCACCAACGAGTACGAAGACAATGCGCGCCTGAACTCCCGTCTCATTCAGCAGCGCGAGGCACTTCTCGCGAGCTTCCGCGCGCACTTCTGCAGCGATGCGTTTACCGTCTATGATCGTTGCAGACATCAGTTGCCCCCTCCATCCTGATGCTGCTGCTCCTCAGAATTTTCTACAATTTCTTCGCCGCCGGTTGGCATGATCATCAACTCGCGGCTCGTCGAAAATTCAGGAAACATGAACGGCAAAATGTTCAGCGCCTGACCCGATGCAGCATCGATCGTCACAACCACCCCGGCGATCCGAAGTTCATCCTTGGCGATCTCGTATTTGAAAGGTGTCTGCAACAGGAAGCGTTTGATCGCCACATCGATGCGCATACCGATGATCCCCTCATACGGGCCGCTCATTCCAACATCCGTTATGTAGGCGGTGCCATGCGGGAAGATCTGCGCATCTGCAGCCTGTACGTGCGTGTGGGTGCCAACGACCGCGCTGACACGTCCGTCGAGATAACGCCCCATCGCTTGTTTTTCCGCAGTTGCCTCCGCATGAAAATCGACAAAGATCACCGGAGTCTCCTGCGCAACTTTATCCACGAGCCAGTTCGATGCCTTGAACGGACAGTCGATCGTCTGCATATAGGTTCGGCCCTGCAGATTTATCACGCCAACTTTAACGCCGTTTTTGGACGTGGCGATCGCAAAGCTCGCACCGGCATTCTCTCGCGGATAATTTGCGGGGCGCAAAAGTCTTCGCTCTTCCGAAAGCAGCCCTTTGATCTCCCAGCGATCCCAGATGTGATTACCGGTTGTGATCACCTGTGCGCCAGCTTCGAACAGCTCGTTCGCCTGCTTTTTTGTTATGGACTTTCCTTCCGCGACATTTTCGCCATTGACAATGATGCAATCTGCTTCATATTTTTCGGCGAGCGGCTTGAGCATTTTTGTCACGAGCGCCAATGCGCCAGTACCGACAATATCGCCAATAAAGAGGACGGTGACCGTTTCCGGCATGACTACGATTACGTGAGTTAGCTTACTTGCAAAGATGGAACAGTCTTTCTGATCCAAACTCACGGGCAGATTCACTGCAGATTCATAGCCCGTGGAAGTCGGCATCGCTGCCGGCTTCCACGAAAATACGAAATAGGTTCTGGAGTACTTTGGGACGGCGAAACCCTCCGTCGGTAACAGGAGGATACTATCGGGAGATTTCGAGGCGCAAAAGCTTGGAAGAACCACCGTTTGCTCGAACCGATACGAAGTAATCGCCGCTCGGCAAGGCACGTGTGTTCAATTGAAATTCGTTTGTGTGCCCGTTCGTCGAGACGTTCGCAACCTGCATTCCGCAAGCGTTGAACAGGAGGATCTGTGATGATGATGCATGTTCGCCTAAGGTGATCGTTGCAACATTCGAAGTAGGGTTCGGATAGACCCCGATCGATGCTTCGGAAAGATGTTCGGATACCGCCGCAGGTGCAGTTGCATTCCAGTGACCGGTCATTTCGCGGTCTGCTCCATAGATCTGCACGAGTCCTTTATTGACTGAAGGCATGTTTGATTTAACGATTCCGACACCACGAACAAGCCAGATCTCCTCTGCGGTCGCTTGGTCGAGAATCGATGCGCCATTGAGCGACCCTTTGGCGTTGGCGGTTATCGTAAAATGAAATGCGCTATCATAACTTCCGGCAGGCACACTAAGCTTTTCAACTCCGCGAAATTGCCCCGTAAGTTCGACCCTGATCACAACCGGTAGCGTCTGATAGGTAACGTCCTGCTTAAGCGAGAGCATGTGATAAGGCGTGCCACCCTGGCTAAGCACAAAATAATTGATAAAACTATCGGGAGGCGTCAGTGATTTCGAGAGTGAGGCAGGTGCAAAAAGCGACATGAAGTTCGCATCGGCATAAGCGTGAATGTCACCGAGAGCATCTGTTGCGTAATGCACTTCGTTCACCTGATCGCTATTGTGCTGAACGGTGCTGTCGGAGACCAGCGATACGTTCTGCGATCCATCAAAAAACATGCTCGAAGCTTCAACCCTCACAGCGGCGAACGCCTCGGTAGCCATCAAGGGATTTCCCGAAGTATCGGTCGAATACAGATGATAGGTTGTCAGCTGACCCGAATGAAGCGGAAAGATATCCGAGGCACGCACAGCGACGTTCGACTGTGCAGACGACTCGCGGCTTCCGGCCAAACTCAAAAATATAAAAATCAGAACAGCAACGATCTCGACGTTCTTTGACCTTCTCATCAGATTTTTTCACACGAACACTAACTGATCAATCGAATCACTTCGGATGAACCCCAACACACAGGGTCCGCATATTCGAAGCTCTCTTTTTAGGAAGTAAAGTAGTGGCCCGTTTCTCTAAAAAGAATTTGAACTCTGGTATGAGCATGCTTAATTATCAGGCCAATCGCTATTCAGCGAAGATGACAAAAAAAAGGGTTCATTTTGCGCTGGATTGGGCAACGACGCGTAACTTTGCAAGAAGCTTTGGGGCGCGGTTCGTACAACATTCGGACAGTCCCGCCACGACCGCCCGAGGATACGACAATTCCGCAACGATCACAATAGCGCAATCCTGACGAATGATCTATGAATTTTTTCTTGCCCGACGATACGCGTTCACACGCCGGCGAGAAAATTTCATCACGGTCATTAGCATTATTTCGATGCTTGGGATCACCGTTGGAACGGCAGCCCTCATCACTGTCCTCTCGGTCTTCAATGGTTTTTCGTCGGTCGTGACCGATCTGTTTGTCAGCTTCGATCCACATGTTCGCGTGAGTGTTCGCTCCAACGACTCCTCCCAAAAAACTTCGGCGCCATTCGCTGGGATCGATAGCGCACTAAAGAAAATGCCGGAGGTCGCATTCTATGCTCCTGTCGTGCGAAGCAAAGTGGTGCTTGTGCACTATACGCTTCCGCGTGTAGGAGTGCTGACGGGCATCGATCCTGCAAAAGCGCGCGAGGTCTCGGGACTTGCAAAAAGCATTCAATCGGGTACGCTCGAGCTCGGTGATAATTCTATCGTAGTTGGTCAGCTCCTCTCCGACCAGCTCGCACTCGTTCTTGGGGATACGATCCAGGTGTTCAGTCCATTGGGTCTTGAGAATATTTTAACTGAGCCGGTACAGCCGAGAACGAGATCGCTCATAGTAAAGGGGATCTTCGCCGCGAACAATCGGGAGTACGATGCGGTCAATGCCTACACCAGTCTCGCGACCGCGCGCGATCTCTTCGACGTTCCACAAGCCGAAGCAACATCGATCGATATTAAGCTTCACGATATTCAAGACGCGCAAAAAGTAAAATTGTCGCTTTTACAAACGCTCGACACCAGTCGTTATACTGTGGCGACATGGTACGATCTCCACAAAGATCTTTATTCGGTCATGGAGATCGAGCGATGGATCGCCTACACGATCCTCTTTCTTATTGTCGCGGTTGCATCGTTCAATATTTTCAGTTCGCTGACACTCACCGTCTTCGAAAAGCAGCGTGATATCGGGTTGCTTCGGACGCTCGGTTCGAATGAAAAAGGAGTGCGCAATATTTATCTTTTGCAGGGGACGCTTGTGGGAGTCGTCGGTACGATCGTCGGGTGTTTGCTCGGACTTGGTATCGTCGTATTGCAGCAACAAACCGGCTTTTTTAAGCTCGATGTCAGTGTCTATATCATCCCGGCGCTTCCCGTGCAGCTTCGTCCCTCCGATTTTGTACTTGTTGCCGCCGGCTCGCTGATTCTTTCTACCATCGGTGCATGGATTCCGGCTCGGCGTGCAGCAAAAGTGCGGCCCGCCGAAGCAATGCGATGGGAATAACGCTTGCGCGATTAGCCGAGTTGAACGAGCGTGACGCCGATGAGG
>JBBSDW010000139.1:0-8687 GCA_038240295.1 Kapaibacterium sp. (SeqCode) | reverse complement strand
CTGCAGGCGCGTTGCTCAAGCCGTTGCGCGGTGTATTTCTGAAGCCAGCAGATAACCCAGGGATTGTTTCAACGACCGTTCGCCAGAATCTCGTCAACATTCGCAACAGCCTTGCTGACCGCGTTTATCTCGATAGCACACAGGTCATTCTCGATGGTGATGCCGCCAATGTCTATTCGGCGAAGGTTCGTGAGAATCTTGCAATGGATGTCAGCCATATCGAAATGGGCGAAGACCTCACGGTGCATGTCGACGTGATGCCCCCGCTCGAGGCTCCGGTCATGGCTACCGTCAAGTGCTTTACGCATTCGGCATTGTGGTTCGATCTCGATCCGGGCGTCACACGAATCAAGCTGATGCCGCTCTCCGCAGCTTCTGTGGCGGGCGCGGGACAAGCTGCCACGCAAATTTCAACGGCTTATCCAAACCCCTTCCAGAACAACGGTACAACGATCTCGTTTACAATGCCGCAACATGGCGATGTAAGCCTGAAGGTCTATGACGATCTTGGAAGAGTTGTATCAACGCTGCTGGACCAGGAAGTCGCCTCGGGCACGTATAACATTCATTTCGAGAAACCCGGACTCGCGGCAGGGCACTATATCTACGAGCTCAAATCCGAGAAGCTGAACATCAGCGAACGCCAGTCGATGGTACTCGCAAAGTAATTGCATGCTTGTCACGGAGGGAGAATGCTCCCTCCATGATTCGTCGCGGCTTTGCCGCCAGAAACGGTTGGTGAGAATCGCGGGCATCCTTTCGCCCGTTCGTTGAGTTGTATGCGATGTGTCTCGTTAGATGGCCGTGGGGGATTGGGCTGCGTGCCGCCAACTTCGGTTTTGAACAGATTCTGTTTCAATAGCTAATTCTTTTCGGAGTATCTACAACGTGACTTGGGTTTGGCGTTTCGTTTTGTTTCTTGCCGTAGTTGCGATTCTGGATGGCAGAACTGCGATGGCGCAGTCAGAGCGAACCGCTGCGACGCCTCACCGCACAAAGTCAGATGTCGAGCAGCGTCCCGGCGCCAGCGTCGACCGACCCTCGCTGCAGAATATCTTCGGCGCCGACAAATTTCCACAGATACAAAGCGCACCTTCGCCGGTTTATAAAACCGTCGGGCGCGATTTTTATGTCGTATTCCTTTCAGCCGTTGGTTCCGATGGTCCTGGTACCGATTCGAGCTTTCGAAAGATTTATATTTCCGCACGATCGGTAACCCCGGTCAAGATCAGTTTGATCGGCAGCCCGTGGTCGATCTCAACCTACACCGATCCCAATCGGTTAACCGTGATCACGGTCCCAACCTTTGCAGCACTCGCCGGCAATGAGTATGACATCGCCTACAACTTACTTGTGCATGTCGAGTCCGAAGATCTTGTTGCTGTTTATGCGATGTCGCATAATTACTTGAGTTCGGATGGGTATCTCGCACTACCTGTCGAGAGTCTTGGGCAAAAGTATGTAGTTGCAAGCCTCCGAAATGCGCTGAATTATTACGGTGGCTATTCGCCTAGCGATGTGACGCCGAGAAGCGAGTTCGCGATAGCGGCTACCGCCGACAATACGAACGTCTCTTTCACGCTCACCGCCGATTCGTATGGCGGCAGATACAAGCGTGGCATTCCCTATCAGGTCACGCTTAATCGTGGGCAGGTACTGCCAATTCTCGCGAAGGACGAAGGGACGATCGGGAAGCTCAAGACGCTGCAGACTTATTTGAGTTACGACTCATCGACGAATAAGTATACTTCCAGTGTCGACACGATCGCGGTGCTCGCCTATACGGGAGCAGCCCCAGGAAATGATTGCGATCTTTCTGGATCGCTTATTTCTTCGGATCAGCCGATCGCTGTCTTTAGCGGCCACGAGCGCGCAAGTTCGCCCGATTCGCTTGAGTTCGATCCTGCCAGATTTTTGCAGAACGTGATCAGCCGCGATCATCTTTGCGAGCAGCTTCCACCGATGGAATTGTGGGGCAATAAATTTATTGTGGTATCCTCGTCGCAGGATCGCGCACATTTGCGGCCGCTTGGCGGTGACATGGTTCGGGTATTTGCGGGAAGCGATTCGACCGTGGTGACGGTCAACGGTACACTTGTGGCGCGCTTGCAGGCTGGCACCTGGTATCAGTTCATGGCTGGCACACTCAGTACCATCGTGACGTCAAAGCCTGCGATGGTTATGAAGTATGAGCAAACCGCTGGGCCCGATGTCGATCTCCCTGGTGATCCCGACATGACCGTCGTGCAGCCGATCCAGAATATGGCGACGAGTTATACGATCCCAAGCATCGCCGACGATGTCGCATTTTCGGAACATCACCTCACGCTCGTTCTCGACACGTCGGTCGTAACGCAGACGAGTCTCAATGGAAAGTTTCTGCCAAAAAATATTCCCCTCAGAGCGATCGCCGGCACGCCCTACGCTTTCTCGATCTTCGATGTAGGCTCCGGCCAGCAACATATTGAATCTCCCAAACCGTGTTACGCGGAGACGTTTGGATTTGGCACGTTCGATTCCTACACGTTTGCCGGGGGCGGAGATTTTAGATACACCGACAGCCTCTATGCCGTCGATCTCGATTTCGACACCATTCTCGATCATAGTGCAAAGGATAGCCTGACTGGCGTCTATTCCGCCTACGCGGCGAACGACCTCATCGACACGATCACGATCTATCGTTACTCATGGGAGCGATGGGATAGCAGCGCCTTCGAAATACTCGATAATAATTTTGCACCGTTCCAGCTTGCACCCGGCGCATCGATGCCCGTGCATTTTCGGTTTCATCCAAATGCCCAGGGTCCCGATAGCGCGTTGGTTCGTGTGTGGTCGTCTGCACGCAAGAACGTGTTTATCAAGCTTCGCGGCGCCGGCGTCGATCCGGATGACAAGGTAACGCCGCCAGTCATCGACTTCGGCCGAGTGCGAGTCACGCTTACCAAGCAGGATTCCTTCAAGATTCAAAGCAGTGGTACTTCGCCGGTTACGATCAATGGCGAACTCTACACCGGCCTGCCAAACGGGCTGAGAATCGATACGATCCCGAGAGTATCGCTCGATCCTTCGGTAAGCATTGCCGTGCACACGAGCTTTAGTCCAAGCGTCGTCGGATATATCAGCTATCGCGCGTTCGTCTCGAGCAATGCGACGATCGGTACCGATTCAAGCCAATCGGTATTAATCAAGGGACGCGGCGTATTCCCGACGATCGGCCGAGCAAATTTTAATTTCGGAAAGGTGAGAGTCGCTCGAACATCGCCAATCGCGACGCTCGATGTTCCGAACACAGGCGACGACACGACGAATATTACTTCGATCTCGGTCATTTCGGGCGATGCGGCGGCCTTTAATCTACTCGATGGGATTCCGGGCGGAAGTTCGATCTTTCTCGATTCGGCCGGTGTACCGACAGCGCATTGGAGCTACCGCGCAACCTTCACTCCAACGCGTCTCGGGCCCGACACAGCTGTTGTTCGGATCGTAGGCGAACTGCAGAACATCTTTGACACGCTCTATGGCGTGGGCGTCGAGCCGTATGTGATTGCAACACCGCCGGTCATCGACTTCGGGACGATCACGCTCCCACGTCTTCCGCAACAATTAACTCCGGCGGATACGATTCGTACAAACGCGATCACGAACACGGGTTCGATGCAGGCGCTGATCGATTCATTGCAGGTTACCGACTCAACCGATTTCCATTTCGCCTTTACGATCAAGAACGATCCGAATCGAAGCTTTATTCGAAACGACACCCTCCCCGAAGTTGCAAATCAGAATTCGCTCAATGGCATCGTAAGTTTTAGCGTGCAGCGAATCGGCGATTTTTATGACACGGTGAGCGTCATCAACGACTCTCGCAATCAGCCGTTCGAATATGTACAAGGGAAGGTTCGTGTCGATCATGCCGATTTCGGGCAGCGCGCATTCGAACTCGGCACGATCGTTGGCTGCGATAGTATCAATAGCACGATTACCATACGCAATCCTTATGGATTGGCGATCGTCTTTGATAGTATTTCGCTCTCTGGCGGTACGGGAGGGTTTAATCTGGAGAAATTCTTTTTCCCTATTCGCATTGCGCCGCTCGATAGTTTCCACATAAACATCAGCTATCAACTGCCGGTCGATTCGCTTAATGGCGATCAGTCGATGACGCTCAAGCTCTATGGAAAGACGGGTGGCGACGATCCCGATCTTGTCGATGCCTTCACGTTTCATCTCACGCGAAAGATCGAGTTGCTGAACACCTATGCGGTGCGCCCGAGCTACACTCCGAGTGCCGGTGATGCAGCTCCCTTCCGCTTGCCCATTTATCTTTCGGGCGATTGGTTGAAACGACCGGAGCTCGATAGCTTTACCGTTTTCATCCAACTGCCAAATGATCTCTTCGAGCCGGTAGGCATCGACCGTACGAACTCTGTTACGCAGCGGCTTGCGACCGATCCCGATAACAGTTCGATCTCCTGGGATCCTGTTACCCGTCTGTACACGATTCAGTTTGTGGGGCAGCACCTTTCGAGCCTGACCGACAATTCGGATTCGTTACTGCTGACCGTACTCATGCATGCGTTTATCACTCCGGACACCACGAGCATTGTTCGCGTCTGGATCGAAACCGCACTAAAGCCATGCGGTTTCCGCTTTGCAAGAACGCCCGATACACTCTATTACGCGAATGATTGCGGCGATGTAACGACGCGCAGATACCTGAGTCGGCAAACGCCTCTTTTTCAGGTTTCACCGCCGCGCCCAAATCCAGCGGATCCGCACTCGCCGGATGGGATAAGCGTCCCTTTCAGTGCAGCCAGAGCCCTCATGATCGCGTGGAAACTGACGGATATGCGAGGCAATACGGTGGCGTCGGGGGAGGCTGCTTCGTACCCTGCCGGAGCTCAAGTGCTTCATATCGATGCCGCTAAATTGGTATCGAGCGGGCCTGTCTTCCTTCAACTGGAAGCAACCGATCCCCTGGACGGATCTCTCACAAGAATCTCCACCAAGATAGATGTCCTGAAGTAGTAACCTTTCGTCGGCAAAAGTGTCTTCATAAAGGTATCGTTGCGGGATTTTTTGCGGGATTTTTTTGAACGAAAGGTGGCTTCGTAATCGGGTAACCATTCACCTTCTACGCGTAATCAACACGCCAGGGAAGAACCGGTCACACGAATGTGCCGCTCCAGCGCATTCATCTACTAACATCGACATGTCATTGGCATTGGGTGGTTTATCTGTTCTGACGCCTCACCTGCCGAAGAGGCGCTCCCGATATGCGTTCTCGTTTCTGGCCGCGATTTTGTTCGTCGTCACCCTCCAGCCCCTCTCGCTGCAGGCGCAGGCGCGAAGGAATAATCTCGGAAAAAACTTTTACGTGGCCTTTGGCGCAAACCAGGGGGGCAATGAGAACGATAATTTGATGGCGCTCTATATCACAAGCCGAACCCCGGCCAATGGAGTCGTTTCAGTGCCGGGTATCAATTTTACGCAAAGTTTTACGACCACACCTGGAGCGATCACAACCATCGTACTTCCGAGCGATCTTAGCACCACGAGCGTCGAGGTCACGCAGTCGGAGGTCGTACTGCCGGGCATGGCGGTCCACATCACAGCCGACACCGATGTTACAGTCTATGGAATGAACCATAAACTTTATTCGACCGATGCCTTTATGGCGCTCCCGATCAATGTGCTTGGGACAGAATATCGGACGATGAACTTTCCGACTTCGGACGTGGGAGGTTCACAAACTCCTGGTGAGTATTTGATCGTGGGAGTTCAAGATAGCACACACGTCACGATTACCCCTGCAGCAAGGACATTCGCAAACAAACCGGGCGGCGTGCCTTTTACGATTTTGCTCAACGCCGGCGAAGTTTATATGGTCCAGGGTGATGACATCGATGCGACCAATGACCAGACCGGTTCGCACATCGAGTCCGACCAGCCTGTCGCCGTTTTTAGCGGTCACATGCGGACGCAGATCCCGGAAAATGGGACGAATCAAAATGGTCAGGCGAGCAGAGATCATTTGATCGAGCAGATGCCACCCGTAAGCGCATGGGGTGATTCTGCATTGGTGGTGCCGTACGCTACTTCGGTCAGGCCGGATCTTGTCCGGATTGTTTCCGCGGAAGATGGCAATACGATCGCGGTGAACGGCACGATCGTCGCTACGCTCAATGCCGGCCAGTTTTACCAGATAAATGCCCTCACCGGTGTGACTTCTATCATTGCGACCAATCCGATTGCGGTAGGTCAGTATATGCATACAAGCTGGGGAGAGCTCAATGATCGCAGCAACCCTGCTTATGGCGATCCCGCACTCGCGCTCATTTTTCCGGTCGAGCAGTTCGATACCGCATACACCATTGTGAGCGTTGTCAATCCCTCTGCCTTTACAGGTAATTTTGTCAACCTTGTGGTCGATGCTTCAGGGATTGGATCCTTAAGGCTGGATGGAACGCTCGTTGCTAAGGCTAACTTTAAGCCGATCCCAAAGAGCAATTATGTGTATGCGCAGATTACGCTCAAACAGGGAACCCACAATTTAAGATGTGCGAAGCCCTTTGGAACGACCGTCTATGCGTTGGGCAATGTCGATAGTTATGCCTACACTGGCGGCACGCAGATCAAGACGATCACCCCGCTCAAAACTGTCGATCAAATCATCGACTTTGGCGATCGATTGCTCAAGCCCGATCTCTCTGGCGCATTCGATTCGATCGTACCATTAACAAATATTTCGAGTGATCCTGTAGCTATTTTCGGGTTTCCAAGGCATTTGCAGGACACCAGTAAATTTTACGTGACGAATCCCATTGCCTCGCAAGCGTTACCTGTGACCGTCGCGCCTGGGCAATCATCTTCGATGACCATCGAGTTCAACCCACGCGAGCTTAACCGCAGAATGCACACGCAGGTCATAGCCAGGACGGTTCATCTTCGAGCGTATGTTGTCGATGTCTATGGCAGGGGAGTGATCGATCAGCCGCAGGCCTATTCCGATCGCGGTGCGGGTCACTCGATCGATACGGTTGATTTTGGACTTTTTACTGCAGCCGATCCGCCGAGGGATACGACGATCTTTATCGGGAACACCGGCACATACCGAACCGAAATCGCATCGCTCGGAATTTCCGGAACGGACCAAACCTTCTTTTCAGCGCTTAACCGCGCACTGCCTTTCGTCGTCGATACAGGTGCCGGCAAATCCGATTCGATCACACTCCGATTTACGCCGGGCGCGCCGAACGGATTAAAGATCGCAACCCTTCTCGTAGCTTCAAAAAACGGCGTGCAGAAGCAAGTAATTCTCATCGCGCATGTCGAGACTGTGTCTGTGGCGTCGCTATCGACGCCATCGTTCGACACGATCCTTACCTGTCAAACCGAAGATCGAACGATCACGCTGACGAATCCAAACGACATCGCCGTGGCAGTTGACTCTGTAGTGCTCTCTGGATCAAACGCCGCAGAATTTATCGTTCAGGCGAACAACATCGTACTTGCGCCAAACGGATCTGTAGATCTGCCAGTCAGATTTGCACCCGGTGGCGAAGGCTTGCGAAGCGCAACACTTACTGTTTATTTCAATATCCCAAAGGGATCGTCGAAGACCATCTCGCTCACAGGTACCGGTTCGCACATCGGCATTCGATTCACTGCTTCGCAGAATATTCACGTTCTGGGCGGTGAAAATTTTGAGATGACGATCTGGGCCGCGAATAACCTCGACGTGTATAAGGCGAACGGGTACACGCTTCAGCTGAGTTATGATTCGACCAATTTATTCCTGACCGACGTCGATCAGGATAACACGCATTCCTATTTTGGCTATCCAACGCTCACCGGCATTCCTGGTCATGAATTGTTGACCTATCAATGCATACAGGATAGCCTAATGTGGGGAGGCGGTGTAGGCGATAGTGTTCCGCTTATCAAACTCAAGTTCGGCAGCACGCTCAACGGTTCGGATCTATCTACGTTTACTTCGATCGTTCACGTTGGTTTCGATGTCGAACTTGCCAACGCGGCCGTCTCAGGGACTTGCTTGCAGTCACTTTCGACAGGTGCGACAGTCACACTCGACTCTACTTGCGCAACTGTTCGTCTTATCGACGGCTGGTCTGTGCCGTTGCAGGTCATGATCGTACAGAATACGCCAAATCCGTTCAATCCATCGACCGTCATTGCGTATGATATTCCGGTCGATTGCCAGGCAACGATCACTGTGCAGGATGTGCTCGGAAGGCAGGTTGCAACGCCGCTCGACGAGTGGAAAAAACCTGGGCACTACAGCGTCCGTTTTGATGCCGGCAATTTACCTTCTGGCGTTTACTACGCTTCGCTTCATGCGAACGGGATCGTACGGACAAAACGGATGGTGCTGGCGCGGTGAAATAGAGCGTTGTTCAAGTGAAATCTCCAACCTTCACTCGCAGGCCTGCACTCTTTGTTTTCGTTTGGTTTGGTTCGGGCATCGTCGCAGAACGAATGCTCTTCGATGTCTTCTCCTTGCGAAATCCGACGACCAGCCTCGCTATGGAGGTTGGTATGCTTGTCGGAATCTCCGTTTTGCTTGCGTCTATTTATTCGATCGTCCTGACGAGGACTTGGATGATCGCACGTCTGCCGCTGCTGGCGGTTTCGATCGCTTCAACGGCATTCCTTCTTGCCGGCAGCCT
>JBBSDW010000138.1:0-8834 GCA_038240295.1 Kapaibacterium sp. (SeqCode) | reverse complement strand
AGTGTTAGTTTTGACTCTTAGCCGATATCCCATTCGGCGCTCAAGTCTTTCCAATCGGGGTTCGCACTTTCGATCAGCACTATTTTCTTTTTTCGATTCCATTCCTTAAGCATCTTCTCTCGCTCGATTGCTTGAGCGATGCTATCATGTGGTTCAAAGTAGACCAGCTGGTCAATATTGTACTTCGAAGTAAACCCATCCAGGAGTTTATGACGATGCTCGTAGAGTCTACGAGCAAGATCGTTCGTTACTCCGATGTAAAGTGTTCTACTCTTGCTTGAAAGTATGTAAACGTTGTACATGAAATTCCGTGAGATCCTTCACTTCGCTAAAGCTCGTTCAGGATGACATTACCAAGATTGAGACATTGGCAAAGTTGCCCGCTACAGGATATACTTACTCAAATCGCGATCTCGAGCGATATGGGCAAGTCGTTCTTCCACGATCTCCGGCGTCACGACAAGATTTTTGTCGGTCATCACTTCCGGAACATCATAAAGCACTTGCTCAAGTAGTGTCGTCAGGATCGTGTGCAGTCTGCGAGCGCCGATGTTTTCGACAGATTCATTGACTTCGAAAGCGATACGTGCGATTGATTTGATCGCTTCCGGTTCGAATTCAACACTGACGCCTTCCGTCTCGAGCAGCGCCGCGTATTGTTTCAGCAGCGCATTCTCGGGTATCGTGAGAATTTTCACGAAATCCTCTTCCGTCAAACTTTCAAGCTCGACACGGATCGGGAATCGCCCTTGTAATTCCGGAATCAGATCGCTCGGCTTGCTCACATGAAATGCGCCTGAGGCGATGAAGAGAACGTGGTCTGTTTTCACTGGACCATATTTCGTGCTCACCGTCGAACCCTCTACGATCGGCAGCAAGTCACGTTGTACACCTTCGCGCGAGACATCGGGTCCACCGCCTTCGCCGCGTCCGCCTTTGCCGGCGATCTTATCGATCTCATCCAAGAAGACAATCCCGGAGCTTTGCACACGGTCCACTGCTTCGCGCTGGACCGCTTCCATGTCGATCAATTTTGCGGCCTCTTCCTGCGCAAATACTACCCGTGCATCTTTGATCGAAAGTCTGCGTCGCTTCGATTTTTTCGGCATCATGTTGCCGAGCATTTCCTGAATGTTGCCAGGCATATCGTCCATGCCGTTGCCGCCAAATGGTCCCATGATCTGCATCGAGGCGATCTGCGGGGCTTGCGCAACGTCGATCTCGATCTCGCGGTCTTCCATTTCGCGGGCACGAATTTTTTCACGAAAGCGCTTGCGCGTCTTCTCGTTCATCTCCGCAGTTTCCTGATGATTGTTCTCTTGCTGCGGCGGATGATTCATCGAAGGCATCCCGCTCACGGTTGAAGTTGTTTGCACGCCCGGGAACATCATCGGTCCGCCCTGCGGACGCTGCTGCTGCATCGGTTGTTGCACCGGCGGGACGAGTACATCGAGAATGCGATCCTCGGCAAGTTCGTCGGCTTTTGTTTTCACCATTTCGGTCATTTCGTTTTTGACCATCGCCACCGATAGCTCCGTCAGATCGCGAATCATGCTTTCGACATCGCGGCCAACGTATCCAACCTCTGTGTACTTCGTTGCTTCGACTTTGATAAAAGGCGCACCTGCAAGCTTTGCGAGCCGGCGTGCGATCTCGGTCTTGCCGACACCGGTCGGCCCGATCATAATGATGTTATTCGGCACGATCTCTTCGCGAAGATTCTCCGCGACCTGCTGCCGGCGCCACCGATTGCGCAACGCGATCGCAACCGAGCGCTTCGCATTCGATTGTCCGATGATAAACTTATCCAACTCACGTACAACCTGATGCGGAGTGAGCGATGACGAGAGATCTTTTAATTTGCTTGAGATCTCAGCAACGTCAACGTTCGGCATACTTTCCTGTTCGATACTCATAGAATTTTAGTTAAAACTTTAGATGCTGCACAAGTCCAACTTGTGTGGAGGGAAGCGCTGCTTCCCGCTCTCCTTTCAGGCAGCCTCTCTATCAGCTGGCTGCAGGAAGCAGCGCTTCCTGCCACACAGTTTGGATTGCTCGAGATTACCCGATCGATTTGGTTACCCGATCGATTCGATCGTCAAGTTCGTATTTGTATAAATGCAGATCTCGCCTGCGATCTTAAGCGACTGCTCGACGATCTCACGCGGAGTCATATTGCCCGACTGTTGAAATGCGCGTGCGGCAGCAAGCGCATAAGGGCCGCCCGAACCGATCGCGACAATGCCCCCCTCGGGCTCGATCACGTCACCGGTTCCCGAGACGAGAAACGCATGATCTTTGCTAACGACAGCAAGCATCGCTTCCAAACGGCGCAAGAATTTATCATTACGCCAATCCTTGCCAAGTTCAACGATCGCACGCGGGACGTTGCCGCGATATTCTTCAAGCTTTTTATCGAAGCGCTCGTACAGCGTGAGTGCATCGCTCGTAGAACCCGCAAAGCCCGCGATCACCTGACCGTTATAGAGCGACCGAAGTTTTTTCGCATTCGATTTCATCACCGTATTGCCAAGTGTCACTTGACCATCAGAGCCAAGCGCCGCTTTGCCATCCTTAATAACACCGACAACAGTTGTAGAACGTATTCTCATAATAATCGTATTTCAATAAAATTATCTCAGTAGACCGTCATTGCGAACGAAGCTTTTTTGTGCATTCATCCCTCAACACTTTTCTGAATATGCCGTCATTGCGAACGAAGCTTTTATGCGCAAGCAAAAAACGAAGTGAAGCAATCTGCTGGCGCGGAGATCACTCCTTACGCCTCCACCCCGCTCCTAAAGATTGCTTCGTCGCGTTCATTCCTTTCAGGAATGAAGCGCTCCTCGCAATGACCTTTTTCCGAATCAACGACCGCCTCTTTGCAATGACGTGCGCCCCCAAATAAAATTGTCACCCATAAAGTGCTTGTGGCGGATCGTGGCTGGTTGCCCAGGTTGTCAGTAACGCTCCGATCGCTGCTATTGTCCGCTTTTCTTCATCTTGACGTACAACGAGGCCATACGTTTCAGCGACGAACTGCATGTTCGAAAGTACTTTTCTTAGCTGCGCCTCCGATGTGTGGCCATGCCAGTAGCTTACCGTCTCGATCAACATGCGCCTGTGCCGCCGGAGAAATTCTGCCATCGTGATCGTCGAGCTCACTCCTCGCATTGTTTTTGGTCGCGCGATGTCGAGCATGTCGGTCACATATTCATCGAAGTGCGTAACGAATGGTGCGTTGCCCGGACGCCGCAAGACCTGAGCACGCTTGAGCGAAAAGTTAGCCTTTGTTCGCAACCGAAACTTCGGCCTTAACGGATAGTGATCGAAATATTGGCGAAGCTTGCCATCGCGGTCGTATTCGTTGTAGACCCATCGCCGTTTAAGCTCCGACCAAGCCGGAATGCGCACCACTGGATCTTTCTCGCTATCGAGCAGCACGAATCGGAATGTCTTTGGATCGTAGCCAACGATCGTGACCCAGTGACCCCATTGATTGATACAGATCAGACACGGAATGCCTTTGTCGAGATCGCGGGTCAGGGCGTTATAGGCCGAGTCTTCGTCGAATTTACGCACCTCGACGAGATTACAATCGAAGTGCTTAGCCGCGCGGGTGAGCATCCGTTCGTCAGTGCCACCGCGTGTGGTTTTGGCCGCTTTTGATAGTGCATTTTCATCCACGAATCGACCGAGGATCGCCAGCGCATGTTTCAATGCGAAGGGGCCGCACTGCCAGGTGTTTGGCTGTGGATAAAAGCCCATTTAACGCGGTTTTTGGCTGGTTTGTGAAGTCGGATGATTCATGGAGCGCCGAAAACACGAGGCAGCGAAAGGTGGCTCCCCCAATCATTAAAAGTTAACGGTTTGAGCACCCTTTTGCCGCGAACATAAACGGCGCACAAAAATTCTACGAGAGACGATCTTCGACATCCAGATGCAGCCAATGGGCGAAATGATGGGTATGAATATGGTAGGATTTCCGGGCAGATATGGGAAATTGAAAGGCCGCAGGCGGTCAGGTAGCTATGCCGAAGACGCAGATCTCGCCTGAGATCGGGAATATGGCGTTCATCATCGACTCAGAAGGCAACAAGGTCGGGTTGCATTCGCAGAAATGAGAGCTCTCAAATGAGGCGAGATCCCACTTCTCTCCGAAGAGGGATGTTTTAAGCCGCAACCTTGGGCTTTAAGACGAGCGTTCGTAGTGTTTTGCCCAGCTTTTGCTCCGCGATCCTGAGATCATACGCACTGTGGAGGTTGATCCAAAATTCAGGAGACGTACCAAAAAAATGTGCGAGCCTTAGCGCCGTGTCCCCAGTCAGAGCGCGCTCGCCGTTTATAATTTCGGTTATCCGATTTGCCGGCACGGACAATTGCCTCGCCAATTCCGATGCACTCATCTTCCTTTCAGTAAGCTCTTCGGCAATATGTTGACCGGGGTGGATGACTAACCGTCCCATAGCGTTTTCCATGCTTCATTGAAATTGAAATTTCCTACTACGCCGCCTTAGCGATCTGACTGTCAACCAGATCCCCGAACTCCGACAGATAGCGATCGCGGAAGGCGTTGATCGCTTCGAAGACTGCATCGCGCTCGGTGATGCGCATGAGATCGGCGCGGAGTTTACTAACACCGAAAAGGCCTTTGAGATATCCGGCGTAATATTTTCGATATTCGAGGATCGCGCGCAATTCCCCTTTCGATTCAATCGACATGTTGAGATGCTCAACGCAAAGATCGAATCGCTCCTCGACTGAAGGATCGCGGTAGGTACCGGTCGCAAAATAATCTTTTATTTGCCGGAAGACGAACGGGTTATTGATCGCAGCTCGCCCGACCATTACTGCGTCGCATCCCGTTTCTCGAAAGGCCCGTTCTGCATCTTCCGGGGTCTTGACATCGCCATTGAGGAACACTGGAATTCCCACGCGTTCTTTGATCCTCGGGATCCAAGACCAGTCGGCTTCACCAGAGTGCCCCATGCTGCGAGTGCGGCAGTGAATCGTGAGGGCCTTCGCACCTGCCTGTTCGAGCATCGGTGCGATGTTGAGAATATTGATCGTTTCGTGATCCCATCCGAGGCGCGTCTTGACCGTCACCGGCAAATTCACTGCGTCGGAAGTAGCGCGCACCATCGCTTCCATTCGCGACGGGTCCTTCAGCAATCCTGCGCCGGCGCCTTTGCCTGTTACTCCTTTGACCCAACAGCCACAATTGATATCGATGAAATCGGGACCAGCCTGTTCTGAGATCTGAGCTGCCTCTCGCATGACGGTGGGGTCGCCGCCAAAAATCTGGATCGCAACCGGCCGCTCTTCGGGCAGCGTGACCATCTTGCGCATGGACTTCGCGGCGGCGCGAATAAGCGCCTCGCTAGAGATGAATTCCGTATAAACTGCATCCGCACCCATCCGGCGCGCAACGAGCCGAAAGCTGACATCGGTAACGTCCTCCATCGGCGCCAACAGCACCGGACGTTCGCCTAATTCAATTGTGCCGATCGTTGTCAACTGGAGTATTGGTTAGTTCGAATTCGCTCATCCTCTGCTGCTTTTCCTGCCAGTCGAGCATGAGTGCGGTAATGCAGTCGCCGCAAAAATAATTTTCAAATCCCGCGAGCTTCTCGCGAATGACAAGCTGATCGATCGGGAATGCCCTGCGGCATAAGTGACAGGCCTGCCCTTCGACCGCAAACTCGCCCCGCTCGCCTTCACGGCGAACAAGATTCTTATATCCCCACCAGATCAGATACATCGCTCCAAGCAGGAGCAGAACGGAGACTAAAACATTCATCTGGAGCTAACAACAGGCACCCGCCTGATGCAATTCCACTGAGCAATCTTTGCAGAAACGCCACAACCAATCTTCGCCCAATCGAATTATAAGACAGCTCTCAATTAAATTTTATGACTATGAAATCTGTAACGTTGGGCACCGGTGGACTTTTCGTCTCTCAGCTTGGCCTCGGCTGTATGGGGATGTCGGCATTTTATGGAGACACGAACGAGGCACAGTCGATCGCGACGATGCACCGCGCACTCGAGCTCGGCATCAATTTTTTCGATACAGCCGACATGTATGGCTATGGCCACAACGAAGAACTCGTAGGTCGGGCATTTCGAGACCGTCGAGACAAGGTTATCATCGCAACGAAGTTCGGTAACGTACGAATCGTGGACGAACATGGCAACGAAACTCGCAAGGTCGTCGGAACACCAGAATATGTTAAAGAAGCTTGCGATGCCTCGCTCAAGCGTTTAGGAATCGACACGATCGATCTTTATTACCAGCATCGCGTCGATAAAAATACTCCGATCGAAGATACGGTTGGTGCCATGTCAGAGTTGGTGCAGGCTGGCAAGGTTCGATTTCTCGGACTATCGGAGGCATCTGCGGCAACGATTCGTCGGGCACACGCCGTTCACCCAATCGCGGCAGTTCAGAGTGAATATTCGATCTGGACTCGCGATATCGAAAAGGAAAATCTGCCAGCCATGCGCGAGCTTGGAATCGCGCTTGTACCGTATTCGCCGCTCGGGAGAGGATTTTTGGCAGGTCAATTCAGCTCGCCAAGCGAAATCCCAAAGGGAGATTTTCGCGCAATGCTTCCACGATTCCAGGGCGAAGCCTTCGACAGCAATCTCGCCATTCTTGAGACCGTCAAAGAAGTCGCGGCCGCACGTGGCGCGACGCCCTCTCAAATTGCGCTTGCATGGATCTTCGCACAAGGCGATGACATCGCACCGATCCCCGGCACAAAGCGAATCAAGTATCTCGAAGAGAACGTAGGTTCGACAGCCATCGTACTTACCAACGACGAACTCCAAAAGCTCAATGCCATCACAACCGAGCACAAAGTCCAGGGCGACCGCTACCCGACACCGATGATGGGATCGCTGAATCTTTGAGTTCTTAGTTCTTAATGCTTAGTTCTTAGTTGGGGAACAGGCCGTAACGTTTTGGCGGAGTCATTGCGAGGAGGATTGATTCGCAGAGCGAATCGACCGACGAAGCAATCTGCACGCTTTTGCCACGATGATTTGTACTGAAGCGATGACCCCGAACATAAAGATTGCTTCGTTAGGGCATTGTGGTACTGGTAGCCTCAATACGAAATCATCGGTCCCCGAACCCCAACTAAGAACTAAGACCTAAGAATTAAGAACCAGAGCCCAAACGACGTCATTGCGAGGAAGAGTGATTCGCAGCGCGAATCAACCGACGAAGCAATCTGCACGCTTTTGCCACGAAGATTCGTACTGAGGCGATGTCCCAAGAGCATAAGGATTGCTTCGCTCCGTTTGTGTTGCTGCGCAAAACAAACTCCGCTCGCAATGACGGATCGTTAGGCATTGTGGGACTGGTAGCCACGAGAAGAAGTCATCGGTTCCCTGAGCCCCAACTAAGAACTAAGAACTAAGAAATTGAGCCCGAAAGACTCGGCACAAATCTTGTAAGTGGCGTGGCAGACAATCTCACATAAATTTTACAACTCAAAACTATGCAAAAAAGATTTTTGAACTTGGCGTTTTTGACTACGGCACTCTCGTTTTCGTTATTGATGAGTTCGTGCGCCAAGAAGACAGACCAGACGACGGTAGATTCGGCTTCGGCAACCTATGCAACGCACAGCGACACAGTCGCCAATAATCCGAACCCTGTAGCCGACACAGGCGCAAAGATGAATCCTGCAACTGCGCCGGCTATGACCGACGCAAACATTTTTGCAAAGCTTGATGAGGCGAATTCAGGCGAGGTGTCGATGGCCAAGGTAATGCTTGGAAAGACGAAGTCGGCTGATGTGAAGGCGTTTGCTAATCTCATGGTCACCGATCATACGAAGCTAAAGAACGGCGGTGCAGCGCTAGCAAAGAAACTGAACATAACGCCCATGCCGCCGGCCAATGACGGAACACCTAAAGATGTAGCCGACATGACAGAAAAGCTCAACGCGGGCTCCGGTACCTCTCTTGATAAAGCCTATATCGACGGAATCGTCGAAGATCATCAGAAAGATATCGCAGACCTCAAAGAATGGTCGGGCATAGCAAAGGCTCCTGAGCTCAAACAGATGATCGTAAGCGCGATTCCAACGGTGCAAAAGCATCTCGATCATGCGCTCATGCTGCAAAAGAAGATGTCGGGAATGAAGTAAATATTGAGTCAAGAGACTGCGAGCGCCTCGTCGGTTAAAACTGACGGGACGTTTTTTTAATTAGGGTTACGCGTAACTTGTGTTTTAAGTACCAGCGCACACCGGCCGCGAGTCACGCAATCAGGAAACTGCGAACGGACATGAGGCAAATCGTTAGATCAATCCAACGAATATAACCGATCAGCCAGGATGCTGAGACCAAAATCCAGAACCAACTAAGTCGGGGCGACACGATTCGAACGTGCGACCCCCTGCTCCCAAAGCAGGTGCGCTACCAGCTGCGCCACGCCCCGATTGCGAATTCGGAAGTAAACTTGGCTCCCAAAAATTTCGCGCACCAAAAACATGCTTTTTGCTAAATGGTTCGGGGTGGGTGCCATGTGCCGGGTATCGGGTGTCAAATGTCGGGCACTTGGTCAGGCGCTTGCTCATTTTGCGACTCCGTCCTTAAGCTGGGTTCCGGGAGAGGGAGTTTGGTGTGATGTCGGGTATCCGGTATCCGGTATCCGCTGTCCGGTGCCTAGTGTCCGGTGCCTGGTGTCGGGTGCCCGGTGATCCTGAATCTTTGAATTTTAGGATTTTTGGTGGATTGAACACCGGCTCTCGGATACCTGACACCCGACAACCAACATCCGACACCAGCACCGGACACCCGACACCCAACAAATCCTT
>JBBSDW010000137.1:0-8869 GCA_038240295.1 Kapaibacterium sp. (SeqCode) | reverse complement strand
GCTGATGGAGGGGAGTTGCGTTTTTTCCTGGCTGCGAATGAAGGTCAGATCCTTCCTGCTTCTGGCGGTGGTGATTCCATTACGCATCCTGAGTACGCGTTCGACCTTGTTCAAAACTGGATAAATAAGGCTGGCCATTCCACGTCAAACAAGGAATGGCTAATCGGACCCTCGGACACGCTTCTCGGTTCAACATATATTTTGAAGTCTATTAACTTCAACGATCGATATCCGACGGGTGCATCACGATCAGACAGCCAGCATTGCAGTTTCATTTACCGGCTTGATGCAACAGATTCTCTTTCCGGTAGTACACCGCTTTTTAAAGTGGTTTTCACTCTTCGTATGTCGGGTGGAATAATACTTATTCCCTATGACTCGGCTTCCTTCTCCTGGCAGGATTATGTGAACTTCATCGGTGCCAGCCACCCGCAGGAGCATCCTCATATTTTGACATTCCCAAATCCGGACTACGGCGGTCCAAGGTTTTCGGCGGTGACTTCCCATCCCTACGCGGTCATTTACAAAACCGTGCCGTCCAGATATGCCGGACTCGATCTCGACAATATTGAGTGTTCGGTCACTCGTCTTGCCCCGGCGATCATCTATGTTCGGGGCTTTCGCATCCGCTCCGATTTTGCGGAAAAGATTCTCACGAACGACAGCGCAACCGTGGCCGAGTTCAAACGGCTTTGCATCGCCAAGCGGTCTATCTTAAATAGCATTAGTGAGTGGCCGAATATTACAGGTTTCACCGCAGGCTGGGAAACCAAGGCTGGCAACTGGCGCACCGAGGCGCATCTGGACCAAATTTGCTACAAGACGGTTGGCAAGCACATCATCTCGTTCATCGCGAACAACGATTTTCCGCAAGCCTTGTGGAGTTGGTATCGCTCGATCTATGAAGATGAGACGGACTCCGTACCTCCGCCAATTAGCGCGGAGAACCTGGGGCCGCAGCACACGATTGAACACGAAGGTCACGCCCCAACTGTTAACCACCTACGATCCAAGCCAACGGCGAATCATCTTGTGAGTCCGGTGGGATAATTGCGATTCGATAGCATGATTCAGTTTTTAGCATATCTTTTCGTTCCTCATTGTTCTGAGGAATACCTTCCAGGGGATGGGTGCTCCTTCGGGCACCATTGTTTCCATCCGATTGTTTTTAAAGAATGGATAGCTTAGAACGCAGCAGTGGGTGGGTGCGATTGCTTGCAATTTTAATCGGTATCGAAACAGGTTTTTATTCTGGGAGAATAGAAGTATGAATAAAGTTTACACATTTGCTGCAATGCTCTGCGAAAATGAGGTGGCGATGAGGCAATCGCCGAACTGTGACAAATGGAGGACTCATCACGCTTTTCCGAAGGGTCTCTTTACAGAAGTTTGAACAGCACCCGAGGGCTTTCTCAAATATGCCGATTTTGGCTTAAAAAGTGGCTATTCTTTTTGCAAAGGGTGCTTCTTTGGTGAATTATCGATTTACACACCACTTGTCCAAGGTGCAAAAAGGGCTCTTCTCGGATATCGTGGTCCGGACTGAAGAGCGCTATCCTCTAAGACAACCGAAGTTAGGTTATCTTTGCACTCCAGTGTTTGGCACCGGAGTGCCTTAGGAAGTTCATCGCCTCGATCATCTATAAACGAATTGCACAACGCATGACGACCCTTCGAGCGGCGCTGCGCCTTTTTTTTCTTGTTGCCCTTTTTGGGATATGCGCCGGCTGCGCGGCAGTCAGCAAATTGACCGGTGGCGAACCTCCGTCGGCTGAAGACGCGACCCCGCCTGCTGGATATAATCCGCATTATATCCACGATGTCAAGCCGCTGCCGGCAGATCCTGCACTTGTGCACAATGCCATTCTCGAGATCAGCCGGATCGATACTCGCGAACCGAACAAAGTTCGCGTTTATGCGCACTTGCTTGATACGAACGGATTTTATCTTTCTGGCGCGACACTTGCAAAGTATAAGGGGAAGTGGTGTTCGGTCAGCGATCAGGTTGCTCAGCAGTCGCCCGTCGAAATCACGAAGTATAAATTAAAAGAAGTCACCGAAACGCAGCGAGCCCCGACGGCGCTTGCCATCGTTATGGATCATTCGGGTTCGATGGGGGAGGAACGGGCGCAGGTCATTGAACAGGCGGCAGGCGATCTGATCGATAAGAAGCGGCCGGAAGATGCGTTTGCAATGATCAAATATGACAACAACGTCAAAGTCGAAGTCCCGCTCACGACGGATGCGTCCGAGCTCAAGCTTCATCTCGTGCACGAGGGACTTACCGGGTTCGGAGGTACGACTGCCATCCTTGACGCGCTCTATGCTGGGCTGTACCAACTCGAGTCAGGAGCGACATCGTACCCAAATCGTGCGGTCGCGCTATTTACCGATGGTCAGGATAATAGCTCGCACGTAACGAAAGATTCGCTGATGCGGGCGGCTCGGCATTCGAGCGCATCGCTGTGTCTTATCGGATTTGGTGATAACGTGGACGAGGCGTACTTGCACGATATTGCTTCGACGACCGGAGGATTTTATCGGCACTGTTACAGTACCAAAGAGATCGGGGCCGTTTTTACCGATCTCTATAAGCGGATGGGAAATTACTACGTGTTCGAATTCACACCACCGAGTTACGGAGTGCATACCGTTAAGATACAGCTTTGCCTACCGAACACAACGCTTTCTGCGACCGGCATCTATGATAACACTCCGATCGTAGGCGACATCGCAAATCTGGATGTTTATTTCGATCTGAATTCATCCAAGCTGCTGCCAACATCTGGGGAGTCGATCGACAACGCGGCGAAACTTTTGAATGCGTATCCGACAGTTTCAATCCTCGTTCGAGGTCATACGGACTCGACGAATCGAACGAAGGATCCCGATTTCAATACCAAGTTGAGTCAGAAGCGAGCCGATATGGTTAAGGCAGCGTTGGTCAAAAAGGGAATCTCAGCAGCAAGGATCACAGCGATCGGCTACGGTGCATCGATGCCTGTTGCCGATAACACCACCGAAGATGGCCGCGCGCTTAATCGAAGGACCGAGTTCGAGGTGGAGTCGAAGTAGAAGTGCTGCATTCTTTTTGCGTTTTATTGTAAGCTAAGATTTTCACGCAGCGAGAACGAAGTGAAGCAAGCTGTTTTGCTGATTCATTCATGCGAGAAATTTCACCCCGAGCAAGGGGATTGCTTCGTCGGTTGATTCGCTTCGCGATTCAATCCTCCTCGCAATGACACGGCCTGACCCGCCTTGAGATCGCTCGTCATTGAACTAAAAAATAAATGCGTCATTGCGAGCGTAGTTTGTTTTGCCCGAGGCAACACAAACGGAGTGAAGCAATCTCTACGCTCGTGGGCTCGACGCTTGTGTACGAATCATCGTTGCGTGAGCCTAAAGATTGCTTCGTCGGTTGATTCGCTTCGCGATTCAATCCTCCTCGCAATGACACGACTGATATGACAGACAGCTGATCCCGACACCCGACACCCGACACCAAGAAAAGAACTCTCTCAGAAGCCGGTCAGTTATACAGCGTCTCTTACAAAAAGGCCGATTGCGGCTGGTAAGGGCGAATAGGTACGGGGCGTGGCTCAGCCCGGTAGAGCACCTGGTTCGGGACCAGGGGGTCGGAGGTTCGAATCCTCTCGCCCCGACAGTACCAAAGAAGCGGCGCGTGAGCGTCGCTTCTTTTATTTTGCGCGAAAATCAGGATGCGATCCAAACCTGCACATCCGATTCGAATGTGAGCGGGCCATAAGCAAAATCTCCGAAGACCTCGATCTCGTTAAATCCAGCGAGCATGAGGAGCAGCCGCATTTCGGTGGGATAGGTCCAGCGATATTGGACTGATGACGTTGGATTCCGGACTTCACCTTTGTTTGATGTGACAACATAATCGCGATCGAGCGAGCCCGTTTGCAAGAGAATCTCGTTGCGGATCGTCAACCAGCTTTCGACCGTCTCGCCCATGGCAGCGTCGTAGTAGCTATGCTCAAGCTCCCGGTCGGTTTCGGCCGCGAGAAACATTTCGTGGCTCGCTGGACTAACCAGATCTAAAATGAAGCGGCCACCATCCCTAAGCAGCGAACGAACGTTTGTAAGAAATCCAATCTGCGAAGTCTGATCCATCAGATGCAGGAAGCTATTAAAGGTGCAGATGATAAGAGAATATCCTGAATGAAGATTTTGAAGAGAATGTACATCAAGATCCTCAAACGATGAACGAACTACTTGCGACCGCCCTGTCCCATCTTCCAGAGCAACACGCAATCTCCGCAGCATCTCCTCCGATGAATCGACTCCGACAACTTCGCAGCCAGCCGCGATCATCGGCAGCATCAGTCTTCCCGAGCCACATCCAAGATCGAGAATTGGCCCATTGGCATTACGAGCTTGCTCAAGGTAGAATGCTTGATCGATCGTTCGCTTGCCATCAAGCTCTTCATAGATCGATACGAAAAAAGGGTCGTCAAAGCCCATGCGGTGTGATTGTCTGGAATCAGAAGCTATGCCGAACACGACTTTCCTGCGTTGTGTTAAAGGCGCCGATGGCAATTCAGACACTCGAAGAACCGATCCAAAAAGCCCTGACGACCGCTGAGAAGCAGCGAAAGGATGTACTGCGCGTAAACGAAATTTTTCATTCGCTGCAAGGGGAATCCTCTCGTGCCGGTGAGCCATGCGTATTTGTTCGGTTGACAGGATGTGGGTTGCGCTGCACTTATTGCGATACCGAGTATGCGTTCTACGAAGGTACTGACCGCTCGGTAAGCGAAGTGATCGAAGAAGTTGAGACGTTCGGGACAACGCTCGTTGAGATCACGGGTGGCGAGCCATTAGAGCAGGAAGCTATTTACCCGCTAATGGAGCGATTGCTGGCAAGCGGTTTCGATCTCATGCTCGAAACAGGAGGCCACATGGATATTTCGCGAGTGGACGAACAGGTCAAGCGGATTGTCGATCTGAAGACGCCTAATTCAGGCATGATGCATCGTAACGATCTTCGAAACATCGATCGATTGACAATGCACGATGAAGTGAAATTTGTCATCGGCGATCGAACGGATTATGAATGGTCGCGAGCAAAGATTGCCCAACATGATCTATCCAAAAAGTGCGGGCACATTCTGATGTCGCCTGTGCATGCCTCGTGTGAACTCTCGGAACTTGCAGCGTGGATACTTGAGGATCATTTGCCGGTTAAATTGCAATTGCAACTTCACAAGCTGATCTGGCCGGCTGCAATGCGTGGCGTCTAAGTTTTTTTATCTCATGGCAAAAACAAAACCGGAGCTCGTCGTTTTTCCGAATCCGTTTCCGAAGCGTGATTATGTGATTACGCATTCGAATCCCGAATTTACTTCGGTCTGTCCCGTGACCGGACTTCCTGATTTCGGCGAGATCGAAGTCGTGTTCGTGCCGGATGCGCTTTGCGTCGAACTCAAATCGCTCAAATATTATTTTGTAAGCTTTCGCTCAAAAGGTATTTTTTACGAAGCAGTGACCAATGAGATCCTCGAAGACCTTGTCGCCGCGATCAAACCTCGATGGATGGAAGTAACGGGAAGCTTTTCGACACGAGGCGGACTTCATTCAACGGTTGTCGCAAAGTTTTCGAAGGAATCGGATCCAACGCCGAAGAGCGCTCGCGTGACGATCAAACTACTCCGCAAGGCACCGTAACGAATGCTCACTTCGATCGCAAAAGAATTTCGGTGGGAGATGGCGCACCGCCTGCCGTTCCACGAAGCAGGCTGCCGAAACATTCACGGACATGGCTACCGAATGGATGTTGAACTAACGGCCGAGCCGCTGCAAACCGGAATGGTGCTCGATTATTTTGATCTCAAAGCGATCGTCGATCCGCTCGTTTTGGAGATCGATCATGCATTCCTTTGCGACCGATCGGATTCGTTGATGCGCGAATTTCTTGAGAAGTCGGACCTCAAAGTGGTCTTTGTCGAGTTTCCTACGACTGCAGAAAATATTGCTAGATGGTTCTTCGATCGGCTCTCCGAAATTTTTATGAGCATGAAGCATCTCCGCAAACTCCGTATCCGCGTTTCAGAAACGGAGCGGACCTACGCCGAAGTCGCAGGCGAACTGCGACACCAGACCCCAGAGTCCCGGCATTTTGAACATCAGGCGCACATGCTTGAATGAGCCAGATCCATTCAGTAGTTCTACTATCAGGTGGTATGGACTCGACACTCACTGCCGCGATCGCAAAAGCGGAGTCGGAAAATGTGGCAGCGCTCCATCTCAATTATCGCAACCGCACGGAAGCCCGCGAACTCAAAGCGTTTCATGAGGTCACCGAGAGGCTTGCGATCACGCAAAAGCTCATCGTCGATATCGAATTTCTCCGCGCGATCGGCGGCTCGAGTTTAACCGATGATGCGATCGAGGTAAGTTCGGCAGATTTATCAAACAAGGAAATTCCAACGTCGTACGTGCCATTCCGCAATGGCAATTTCATCGCGATTGCGGCGAGCTGGGCGGAAGTGATCGGCGCCGAGCGAATATATATTGGCGCGGTGGAGGAGGATTCGTCCGGCTATCCCGATTGCCGGCGTGTCTTCTTCGATGCCTTCGAACGTGTTATTAACATTGGCACTCGGCCCGAAACGAAACTTGAGATCAGAACGCCCGTCATCAAAATGAAGAAACAGGAGATCGTGCGCCGCTCGATGGAAATTGGCGCCCCGATCGAATTGACGTGGTCGTGTTATGTTGCCGAAGAGGAGGCTTGCGGCGAATGCGATTCGTGTGCGCTGCGTTTGAGGGGTTTCCGGGAAGCGGGTCTCGTTGATCCCATTCCATACAAAACGAGACCACGATACTAACTCTGGGCGATTCTTCTCGCAATCTGGGCGATCATTCTCGCAATCTGGGCGATCATTCTCGACAACTGGACGATCATTCTCCGTAATCTTTAGACGTGCGGCAACTTCTTTTCGGATATAGCTCGCCCGCGAGGCCGCTGCGCATTTTTGCGTATCTGATCGGGTGCGTCTTTTTTATAGTGAGCCATCCCGATTTCGCTCATGCCCAGCAAGGCCTCGTGCGCGACACAACGAAGAAGGCCACGGCCGTCCACCAGCGCCGTCCAGGATTCGATCTGCCCGATTCGCTTTATATTTCACGCGACACCATGAAAGCCGACATCGATACCATCGTGCAATACGATGCGAAGGATTCGATCGTCTTCGACGTGCCGCAAAAGAGAATGACGCTTGTCAACAATGCGACGATGCGGTTCGAATCGCGCGAACTCGACGCCTATACGATCGTCATGGATTTTAATACGAATAAGCTGAGCGCTTATTCTAGCGAATATGATTCGGTGATCTCCTCCTCGCTTGCGCGCAGGCGAAGGATCATTCGTGACACTGCACGGACGAAAACCAGGGGCGCGCCGATCCTGCACGATGGGCCTGTGCCGTATGAAGGCGAGGTGATCCTCTACGATTTTAAAACGCGGCGAGGCACCGTACAGCTCGGTACCACCGAAATGGAAGGAGGCTTTTATTATGGCGAGAAGATCAAGCAGGTCGCTAACGGAGTGCTCTTCGTCGAGAACGGACGATTTACCACCTGCGACGCGCCGACGCCGCATTATTATTTCGAATCACCGAAAATGAAGGTCATCATGCAGGATCAGGTGTTTGCCGAGCCGGTCTTTCTTTATATCGCTGATGTCCCGATCTTTGCGCTACCCTTCGGCGTCTTTCCAAACCACAGCGGCGGACGAAGAAGCGGACTTATTCCGCCCAATTACCAAACGACGGGCGATCGTGGATACGGCTTGACGCATCTCGGATATTTCGATGTGATTTCGGACTACGCAGATGCGGCCATTCGCACCGATATCTTCACCAAGGGCGGTTACAACGTCGAGCTCTTCGGTGAATACATGCACCGTTATATTCTTGGAGGCCCGACAAGTCTCCGGCTTGGCTACGGACTCACACGCTCCAATAGTGTCGATCCCTACACCAAGAACTGGCTCGCGCAGTTCGCCCTGCCAAATCTTACGCTTGGCTATACTTCAAGCCTCACGGCCAATCTCAACTTTCAAAGCTCCGGTTATTCGAGAAACAATGCACAAAACATCGAGGATGTGCTGCGTCAGAATGTGAACTCCTTCGCAAGCTATTCGACGAATTGGGAAGACGAAGGAATTTCGATGAGCGTCGGCTACTCGCGTTCGCAGGATCTTCAGTTGAACACCTTTTCCGAAACCAGCCCTTCGGTTACTGTCAGCAAGAATACGTTCTTCCCCTTTGCTCCATCGCCGGACGAAGCGACCGGTCAGCAATCGCTGCTGCAAACACTCGGCCTTTCCGTCTCCGTCAACGGGACTCGTCAGCTTTCGAAAACGCTCAATCAGTTTGCAGCCGATTCAGCAACTCAATTCGCTGGCGACACATCCTATCACATCTCGGAGCTGTACGGCCTGACCTACAATCCTTCGGTCTCGATCTCGCCGAAGCTTGGTTATATCTCCTTCACGCCTTCGTTTAATTATAGCGGTGCTGTCTTTATCAATCAGATCGCGACCCGTACTGCGGTCTTTAGCCCGAAAGATAGCAGTGTCAGCTACGTCGATGACATTCGACCGGGCTTCCATCACGTGGGTCGATATGATATGGGCGTTGGACTTTCGACGACGCTCTATGGAACCGCGAACATCGGACTCCTCGGCATCAAGGCGATCCGTCACACCATCCAGCCTTCGATCGGATTTACCTATCACCCCGATTTTTCTGGCGAAGAATTTCGCGAGGTCGTCGACAAAAATGGCAACGTTGTTCTGGATCCACGTACAGGTCAGCCGCTTCCGAAATACGATATTTAT
>JBBSDW010000136.1:0-8895 GCA_038240295.1 Kapaibacterium sp. (SeqCode) | reverse complement strand
GAAAGCTGAGACTGCATTGCGTTGCGGTCAGTGCGCAACAACAAATGTGGCTATTGGCAAATGTGCCCCTGTTTGCCAGACCGAATACGTACCTGATGGCAGGCTGCTCACGGAGAACGCAGATTGTGCTCCGCGAATATTTTTGAGATGCATGACCGAACGGCCTGTTATGTCAACGATCTCAAGTTCTTCTGGAAGATTAGATACTGAGGAGATCGAAATCTCTGTTGCAGAAGGATTCGGGAAGACGGCAATCGTTGACGTTGGCAGGGATTGGGCAGCAACAGAGGCTCGAGCCTGATGTACGAAGACGCCGGTGCTCACGGTCGCAGCTACGATCCGATCACCGCTTGCTTCGATTGCAACAAAGCGCGCATGAAAACTCGTGTCGATACTCGAGGAGACTCCCGAATGATCGAGCAGACTTACGATCGAGGTGTCGTTCGCGATCACGACATCACCACCATCGTCAACTGCGATATGCGATGGCTTCGCAAATGCGCCGAGCGGGAGCAAACTCCACGATGAACCTGCGTTGGCAGAAGTAAGCACTGCACGATCGCACGCAAGATAAAGAACCGAATGTTTATCGACGGTCATCGCATTGATCCTGCCATGTCCAGAAGGCAAGGTGAGTGGAACCCACGTTGCAGCGGTGGGCGAGCGCTCGATCAGTGTCGAATCATTACGAAGCGTGTACAGCGCACCACTCGAATCGACATTTAGCAATCGTACACTCCTCGGACCATAGTCGGGATCGTACGTCCAGGTGTTGCCCTGATCCAGCGTTGAAAATATTCCTCCCGACGTGCCGGTGTACAAGGTGTTGTCGGTCCCCACGGCAAGTGTCTGCGGGCGAAGCGTATCAGCGGGGAGCCCGACGATCGGATTCCAGCTTGTGCCATTCACTGATGTCAGAATTTCCTTGTAAAGGAAATTGAGTCCGGCAAGTTGGCCATCTTTCGTGGGAGCGATGCGATCGGGTGCCTGACCGTTCGGATCGTAGAACGTGTTCGACCAGTTCATGCCGTCCGAGGATTGAAAGACTCCTCGGTCACTCGAGGTTAGATAGAAATTTCCACGTCCGTCCGACGTAAGCGATGTAATGAGCGCGTAGGATCCGCCTGAATCAATATCACTCCAGTGCGCACCATGATCGACCGTACTGTACATTCCGGTTGAACTTGTCGCAAACAGCGAGCCTCTGCCATCGGTCGTTACGCTTGTCGGTGTGCCGCCCGGAAGCTGCGATGACTTCCACGTTCGCGCGGAGTCTGTCGATTCGTAAAGACCGTCGAGCGAAATTCCGTAGATCGACTTACCCGTCGAAGCCAGCAACGTCGCACCGGCAGCTGGCCCGCGCAGAGTGTCCCAATGACCGCCAAGATCGAACGTTCGGTAGATCGTACTACTGATCGTGATGTAAAAAATGTCCTGCGGATCGAAATGGAAGTATGTACCAAGCGAATTCGAAAATGCTTTATTGCTATCGATCTTAGTCCACGTCATACCTTGGTCAAGCGACCGATAAACGGTTCGCTTTGCCGAACCAGCGACAATATTTCCCTTACTGTCGCTGACCATCGCGAGGATCGCACCTGTGTCTGGAAGCGGAGTTGCGGGTTTCCAATTTACACCGTCATCGATCGAACTGTAGAGACCTTTTGGCGTGGCGATAAGCAACCAGTTTGGACCTGATGCGATTGGTTCTTTGATGCTTGAGATGGTTGCCGGAGTTGAGATGAATGTCCAGTTCGATCCAGCGTCGGTCGATTGAACAACGCTTGGATGCGTGCCAGCAAGAGCGATGATCTTCCCGTCGGGAAGCGTCTTGAACGACGTCACATGAGCGTTCGCCGGAAGAATGCCCTGCGCAGCGGTCTGCCACGAGCGGCCTTTATCGGATGAACGGAAGAGTCCGGCACCTTGATTTGGCTCGGCGTAAATATTTCCCGAAGAGTCTGCACCCAAAAAACTCAAGACACCTGAGGTGCCAAAGGGACCATTCGCATGATTCCAGTAGGGCTGCGCACTTGCGCCAGATGCTGCGGTCAGCAAGAAAAAAAAGATCGCGAGAGCTCGTTTTTTCATGAGTGTTTAGTTTTTAATGCTTAGTTCTTAGTTGGGGAGCGAGGGTGGTACGGATGGAGTCGGCTTTGGCCAATGCTTGTTCGATCGTATCGGCAACGACCGTGATATGCCCCATCTTTCTGCCTTCTCTCGCTTCGGCTTTACCGTAGAGATGAAGTTTGACGCCCGGATCTTCAAGGATCCTGCCCCAGCTCGGCGTGCCATTCTTCCAGAGATCTCCCAAAAGGTTAACCATGACGGCAGGGCGATATTGTTCCGTCGATCCGAGCGGAAGCCCACAGACAGCGCGAAGTTGCTGCTCGAACTGACTTGTCACATGCGCATCGAAGGTTACATGTCCCGAGTTATGCGGACGAGGCGCAAGCTCGTTGACGATCAGCTCCCCATCGGCGACTTCAAAGAACTCGACACACAGCACTCCAACGACATCGAGCTTTCCGAGAATGCCGCGAGCGATCTCGGTTGCGCATTTCATTGTCGCCGTCGTAACACGGCCCGGAGCGATTGTAATATCGAGAATGTGATTGCGATGGATGTTCTCGAAGACTCCGTAATCGACATAGCTTCGATCGGTCCCGCGTGCAGCCACGACAGACACTTCGCGTGTGAATTTGATAAACCCTTCGGCGATAGCTTCGGCACCGTTGAGCGAGGCGACTGCACGTTCGATGTCTTCGAGCGAATCAATCTTTACCTGACCTTTGCCATCATAACCGAAACCGGCGGTCTTCAAAACAATGGGCAGGCCCAGCGCTTTTGCTGCGGCTTGAACGTCTTCGACAGTCGAGACATGTCTGAAAGGAGCGACAGGGAAGCCGTTCTCCTCGAGCCAAGTTTTTTCGCGTAAGCGATGCTGCGCGGTGTGGAGTACGTGTCCACCCGGACGAACGATCGTAAACTCCGAGGCGGCGCTCACTGCTTCGCTCGATACATTCTCGAATTCGAACGTCACGACATCGACGCCTCGAGCGAATGCTCGGATCGCATCGAGATCGTTGTAATTCGCGACCCACTCGAGATCTGCAATTTGACCGGTGGGGGAGTTGCGTTCTGGCGAGAGTGTCTGTACTTTGTAGCCCATACGCCTTGCAGCGATGGCGAGCATTCTTCCAAGCTGTCCGCTTCCGAGAATGCCGATGGTCGAACCGGGAAAAATTGGCTGGCTCAAGTGGGCAGTGGTTGAGAACGAACGTCCTTCGTTTGTTTTTCGCGGAAAGCGTGAAGCTTCAAGCGGAGCGCGTCATCATTCAATGCGAGAATGCTGACTGCGAGCAGCGCTGCATTCTTCGCTCCGGCTTTACCGATCGCAAGTGTTCCGACCGGAATACCAGCAGGCATCTGCACGATGGAAAGCAGTGAATCCAGTCCTTTGAGCGCGTGACTTTCGACCGGCACGCCGAGTACCGGAAGTATCGTCTGTGCTGCAGCCATGCCAGGCAAATGCGCTGCACCGCCAGCTCCGGCGATAATGATCTTGATCCCACGATCGGCGGCGCTCTTCGCATACTCCGCAAGCCACTCCGGCGTGCGATGCGCACTCACGACTTGGCATTCATGCGCAACTCCAAATTCGGTAAGCATTTGGTCGGCGTGCTGCATCGTCTCCCAATCGGAGGTGCTGCCCATGATAATGCCGACGACCGGAGCTTCTGCCATTGAATTGTTTACTGTCCCTGACCCAGAGAAAACCCGTTGACGCCATCAAACGTGCAGAGCGTTTCCATCTTGATCACCTCGATGCCCTTGTCGGTCGCGTCCGACATCAACGAGAGTATCTCTTTGATCGAAGTTTCCTTTGCGTTCGCCATGTATCTGGCACGCCAGTGATCGGAGTAGTGGGTTTCGGAAAATCCATTCGGCCAGACTTTCACTCCACGATTCGAGATCATCGCAAGGGTATATCTATCACCACCCAACTCCTTCATGATGGGTCCGACAATATCGGGATCGAGATTTTCGCCCGTAAAAAAGACATCGACGCCGACAACTTTCTTGATTGCATGCTTGTGCTCAATTTCTGCTTTCGGCTCGCGTTGCATGGCCGGCGTATCGTTCTTGTACTCGGTCGCAGTGAGTGACTTCGGTCTCTTTCCCAATCGCTCGATCACCGCCTGAGCAAATTCTTTCGTACCGACTTTCTTCTTGCTGGATCCCTCGTGGTAAATATCGGCGGTGTGAATCCCTTCTTCGATCGTGGTAAGCCAGGCGTTGTGAATAAGTGTCGCAACGTCGGCCTGACCGATATGCACCAGCATCATGATCGCGCCATTGAGCAGGCCCGAGGGATTAGCGATATTCTGTCCGGCGATCATCGGAGCAGAGCCGTGGATCGCTTCGAACATCGCGCAGTGATCGCCGATATTCGATGAACCAGCGAGTCCCACCGAGCCCGCAACCTGCGCTGCGATGTCGGAGATAATATCACCGTAGAGGTTGAGTGTCACGATCACGTCGAAGATCTCCGGCGTATCCGCAATGCGGGCCGCACCAATATCGACAATGAGGTGATCGTTCTGGATCTGCGGATATTCGGTGGCGATCTCGTTAAAGACCTTATGAAACAGACCATCGGTCAGCTTCATAATATTATCTTTCGTGATGCAGGTCACCTTCTTCCGATTGTTGCCGACAGCATATTCGAAGGCGTAGCGGACGATCTTCTCAGAGCCCTGTCTCGAAATAAGTTTGAGGCACTGTGCGACGTTTTGCGTCTGCTGATGCTCGATACCCGCGTAGAGATCTTCTTCATTTTCGCGAACGATCACGAGATCCATCTTCGGATGCTTGGTGGCCACGAACGGGAAGTAGCTGACGGTCGGTCGAACATTTGCGTATAGTCCGAGCGTCTTGCGGATCGTTACGTTGAGGCTCTTCATGCCGCCGCCCTGTGGGGTCGTGATCGGTGCCTTGAGAAAGACTTTGGTACTGAGCAGCGAATCCCATGCGCCGGGATCGATGCCGGAGGTATTACCTCGAAGGTAGACTTTCTCTCCGATGTCGATGGTCTGCGGTTCGAGTTGCGCTCCCGCAGCTTTCAGGATGCCAAGCGTGGCTTCCATGATCTCAGGGCCGATTCCGTCGCCATGGGCAACGGTGATAGGTGTGGGTGTGTGTGTTGTCTGGGCCATTAAAAGATTGATCTGCCGCATCCATCGGCGGCGTTCTCAAATCGAGTGAGCGGGCTTAACAGAAGCGTAACGGTGAGAAGTTTCTGGGGCGGGTGTCAGGTGTCGGGTGTCAGTTGCCGGGAGCCGGGTGCGGGGGATAGAGTGTCGGATTCATAACAATGCTCTCAATCGAGGATATTGCCGGGGCATGTCATCCTGAATGAGCTTTAGCGAAGTGAAGGATCTAATGGAATATCGGCCACGACTACTTACCAACCACCAACCTTCAAAAGTGCAACCCCTCATCCCCAACCCTTCTCCCAAATTTCAGCTTTGACATTCGTCAAATCTGAAATTTAGGAGAAGGAGGATTTTATTTAAATAAGGAATCCATCAAGTCTCTCTCCTATTCGCCCGACGAATGGGAGAGGGATTGTCGGGCAAGTATGAAGTTTGAGTTATGAGGTATGATGGGGCGCGGGCGCGAGCGCGAGCGGATTTGTTCTTGACACGCACCAAACAGAAACCTGTGCATGTTTGCGTAAACAGAACTTTTAAGAAGCGGATGATGGCAAAGCATACGGAACCTGTACAGGCACGACTGGGCGAGATCGAACGCGAACTTGCCGATCTCACTGAGAAGCGCTCCCAGCTTCGGTCGCATTGGGAGATGGAGAAAAATCTCATTCGCGGCATTCGAAGTAAAAAGCAAGACCTCGAACAAGCCCGCATCGACGCCGAGCGCTATGAACGCGAAGGCGATTTTGGGAAGGTCGCCGAGATACGCTATGGCACGACCGTCACGATCGATAAGGAGATCAAGCAGCAACGGGAAGAACTCGAACGGCTGCAGCGCGATAAGCAGATGCTGAAGGAGGAAGTTGGTCCCGAGGATATTGCATCCGTCGTTGCGAAATGGACGGGAATTCCGGTTAGCAAGATGCTCGAGAGCGAGCGCTCGAAGCTGCTCAAGATGGAGGACCGGTTACATGAGAGAATTGTGGGACAGGAAGAGGCCGTGATCGCAGTTTCGAATGCGATACGTCGATCGCGCGCCGGTTTGCAGGACCGCAATCGCCCAATCGGAAGCTTCATCTTTTTGGGAAGTACCGGCGTCGGCAAAACAGAACTTGCACGGGCGCTCGCCGAATTCCTGTTCGATGACGATCACGCGATGGTCCGCATCGACATGTCGGAATACATGGAGAAATTTTCGGTGTCCCGCTTGGTCGGCGCACCGCCAGGTTATGTCGGCTACGAAGAAGGTGGACAGCTCACGGAAGCCGTTCGGCGACGTCCTTATAGTGTGCTACTGCTCGACGAGATCGAGAAAGCGCATCCCGATGTTTTCAACATATTGCTGCAAGTTCTTGACGACGGACGCCTGACCGATTCGCAAGGCCGCACCGTCGATTTCAAGAACACGATCATTATCATGACTTCCAACATCGGCTCGCACTTGATCACCGAGCAGATGGAGGGACTCAACGATGAAAATCGCGACCGTATTCTCTCTGGCCTCAAAACAAGATTGATGCAGGAGTTGCGCAATCAGATCCGGCCGGAATTCCTGAACCGAGTCGATGAGATCGTAATGTTCCAGCCGCTCACGAGTGCAGATATTCGGCGCATCGTTGATATTCAGCTCGCGAAGGTAATTGAGTTGGTCGCAAAGAACGGGATCGATATAACGATCACCGACGATGCACGCGACTGGCTCGCAAAGACTGGCTTCGAGCCGCAATACGGCGCGCGTCCACTCAAGCGCGCGATCCAGAGGCAGATCGTCGATCCGCTGGCAACGAAATTACTTGGCGGAGAATTTGTCTCGGGTGATACGGTTGAGATCGATCACACGGATGGAGGGCAATACGTTTTCCGTAAAATTGATACTTGAGGTATTGACCCTTTATTCTTGCAACTCCCGAAAGTGCGGTCATTGCGAACGAAGGCCGTAGCGAAGTGAAGACCGTAGTGAAGCAATCTTTGCGTGCAGGGTGAGCTTTCTCGTGCGAAGGATCTTTTCCAAAACCCAAGAGCTTGGTTCGTCGCCTTGATTCGCTAACGCGAATCAAGTGCTCCTCGCAATGACACTCTCATTCATGTGCAATGGGATGATGAATGCCGTCAGAGGTAAGAAAAACAGATTATTTTCGCTCTCAATATGATCAATCCCCTCGGGAAGCGGGGGCGCATATTAGCGTTTGAGAGCCGCCCACCGGACTTGAACCGGTGACCTGCTGATTACGAATCAGCTGCTCTACCAGCTGAGCTAGGGCGGCTTAGTAGTGCGCGCCTCTAACGCGCATCGCTTGTTGGTCGGTTCCTACTATTCCGTTCTCTCGAACTGCTTTGCATCAGGCCAAAAAGAAAGACCCCGGCAGTGGTGTCCGGGGTCAGTGAACTCTCTCCCGCGTGTAAAAAAAATGTTGTTACATGCGTTTGGTGACCGAAGTGAAGGGAGCGGCCTTGCGCACGCTCCCTTGCACTTGATCTGTGATTACTGTTTCAGTACGATGATGTCGAATGTGCTCGTGTCTGCAGCATTGTTCGACGTTACCGTTACCACGCCTGCACTCGGCACTGCGATCACGACATCGGGTGTGCCACCGAACGCCGTGCGCGTTGCGATGACATGATCCGTTGCAGTCACGCCGGCGAGCAGCACCGAGCCAGAGCCGGCTGCGAGTGTCACCGAACCCGTCAGCATGATCGGCATCGTGCCGGTCGCATTCGGAAGCGAGACCGTTTGAGCCGACGAAGCAGTGCTTGCGAGCGTTGTAGCCGTTGCACCACTGCCGATCGTCACACCGCTCGTGTTATTCGCGGTGATCGTATTGAAGGTGGCGTTGATGCCGGTGTTCGTGATGTCGCTGGTGGCGTTGTTGATCGCAGCAACGATGTTGTTACCGGTCGCCGCTGTACTTCCGATCGTATTCGAGCTTGCCGTGCCTCCAACGTCACCCGAAAGCGAAAGGCCATCGACGTAGGATTTGTTCGCAGCGTCGGTTGCACTAAGCGGCGTACCAACTCCACCCAGGGTGATGCCATTGAAGTTTGCAAGTGTATTGACGTCGAGGTTGGTGAATGCACCCGTCGAACGCGTCGTCGCGCCGATCGGCGTATTATCAACCGTTCCGCCATTGATCGTCAGATTGTCCTGGACCTGCGCATCGGTGATGCCGTTGCCGACCACTCCTGGACTAAGCGTCCCGGATAATGCAAGATTGAGCGCCGTGACGATGTTGTCTCCCGTCGCGCCAGATGCATTGATCGTGTTCGCGCCAGCGGTTCCTGTAACATCACCCGAAAGCGTTGTGCTGGTAACCGAATTGTCAACGTAGTTCTTCGTCGCGGCATCTTGTGCAATTGAAGGATCAGCTACATTGTGAATCTGATTCGATCCGAGATCGGCAGCACCGGTCAAATTGAGTGATGAGCCGTTGATCGAGGTGAAGGCACCCGTCGAGGGTGTTGTCGAACCGATCGGCGAATTGTCGATCACGCCACCATTGACGGTAAGGTTATCGGCCACCTGCACATCGGTCAGACCGTTGCCGATCTGCGAAGCATTGATCGTTGTCGTACCGAGATTGACAGCAGTGATGACGTTGTCACCGGTTGCTACAGATGCGTTGATCGTGTTTGCACCCGGTGTACCAGTGACATCGCCCACAAGTGTTACGGCACCGACCTG